>CAZILB010000005.1:0-53124 GCA_964539925.1 uncultured Syntrophobacter sp.
AAGAAGGTCAAGGTCTCCAGCGGATGACGGAATGGATCGCGCGCCACGTTGCGCGCTGTCCGATGGGGCGCCGCGATCCAGCGGGCGATGCCGCTCTCGGACTGCGCCAGCGCAGCGGCGGGCAACGGCGCGCCCAACGCGAGGACAAAGACAAACAAAACCGACGAGCTGGAATAGCAATGCTTTTTAACCGTATCCGACTGCATGAATCCCCTCCCACGTAGTCAATAAATTTCCTTAACCAACCACCGCGCCGGTCGCCCGGTTGTCATTTCGAACGCAGCGAGGAATCGTTCCCCTCCTCCGCCAGGTCCTTTCACTCTGGATTCACTGTGCGCGCGAGCGCATCCTTCTTCTCGCGTCGCCACTTCTTAATCTCTTTCTCTCTCGCCAAGGCGCTGTGCACGTCACCGGTGTCTTCGCCATAAACGAGCTTGTGAACGTTATACTTCTCGGTATATCCTTTGACGAGTTTGTGCTTGTGCTCGTACAGCCGCCGCTCGAGATCGTTCTTAAAATGAACCACTACCCCTTTCTCGCAAACAAGAAAGGAAAAGATTTCTCCCTTCGGCCGAAATGACAAGGGGGATGCGAAGTCTCCACTGCTACTTGATGGCTTCCAAAGTTTTGAGTTTTTCGATCGTTTCTGCGGACAACCCCAGGATCTCGCCGAACACGCGATCATTGTGCGCGCCGATCCAGGGCGCCGGACGGGCTGCGTCGGCCCGCGACAGCGAAGGGATGCCCGGCAAGCCATGGTGCGTGATTTTCCCCCACGGCTCGGCTTCGGTTTCGACGATGTGGCCGCGGGCGCGCAAGTGAATGTCGTGAAAAAGGTCTTCGCCGGAGGACGGCACACCGGCGGCAATCCCGGCTTCTTGCAGCATGCGAAACATTTGCTTTGGCGTAAACTTACGCGTCCACTGCGAAAGTTTTTGATCAAGCTCGTCGCGCTCCTCCTTGCGCCCCGCTTGGGTGCCAAACTTGGGATCCGCCGCCCAGGATGAGCTACCGATCAGGTTGACCATCCGACGCCATTCATCGTCGTTCGCGCAGGCGATGATGATCCAGTTGTCTTGGCCCCAGCATGGATAGCAACCATAGGGGGCGTAAGGTTGACCCAGTATTTCGTTATACCCCATGGCATCCCATTCGTTGCCGTTGACCGTATAGTCGAGAATCGCCGGCCCTAGCATGGACCCCTGCGCCTCCAGCATGCCCGCTTCGATGAACTGTCCCTTTCCGGTGCGCGCCTTGTACTCGAGCGCGGCCAGCACGCCGAGGGCCATGGTCACCGAGCCTACGCGGTCCGGCCAGGCGATTTTGCAACGGGTTTCCATCGGTGAGTCCGGATAGCCCCACAGGCGCATGATGCCGGTGTAGGCAAGAAGCTGCCAGCCCCACGCGACCCATGACTTGAGCGGGCCGGAGAGCCCCCACCCCGGCATCACCGCCTGCACGATGCCCGGATTGATCTTCCGCAATTCGTCGAAGCTGAACCCCAAACGTTCGAGCACGCCGGAGCTAAAGTTGTCGACGACGGCGTCCGACTTGGCGACCAGTTGCTTGAAGAGCTCTTTGCCCTCGGCATGGCGAAGGTTAATCGTACAGCCAAGCTTGGCGCGGTTCATACAAGCGTGCACCGCCGCTTCGCGCTCCTTGCTGGGGATTACCGCAGTCTCGATCTTGACCACTTCCATGCCGTAATAGGCCAACAGCTCCGTCCCCAGCGGACCGGCATATTGCTGCGTCAGGTCAGCCATGCGCAAGCCCGATAGCATGGGTCGGTCTGCGGCGGCGTTATGCCTGTTTTGCAATGGCTTATCCTGCCATTCTTCAAGCTCGGCAAGAATTTCTTTGCGATCCTGATCGAGCAGCGGCGCGGGACGGCGCACGCGCATCGGCGTGAGCGAGAGACGCATCGGCGCGCCCGGCGCTTTGTATTTACCGATTACCGGGTGCTCGATCTCTTGCAGCCATTCGCGCACGCGGATTTGTTCGCAATCGACGAACTGCCCGATGGTATTGAGCGGCGCTGCGGCGAGATGGCGCGCCTGAGCTTCATTGGCAAACTCATCGGCGCCGAAGCGGCCGATGAACGCGGCGAAGGCTTTCGCGATTTCGCCCGCATGCTCATCCCGACTGCGCGGATTTTCCCACTCCGGTCCCGCCAGCGATTTGTCGGTCATCCAGTTCTGGGCAAACTCCTTCCACATATGCGGCATGTTGGTGGTGAAGTGGACGTAGCGCCCGTCTTTGCAGCGATAGATATTCGTCCCCGCCCCGCCGTAAGCCCTGCCTCCGGGGCGCCGTTCGAGGCGGTTCTCCCGGCTATAGCGCGCAATCGAGCTGCTGTTGGTGAAGGTCAGCGCTTCCTGCAACGACATGTCGATGCGTTGCCCGACACCCGTCTCGCGCGCATGGCGAATCCCGGCCAGCGCCAACATCGCCGCCATCGCTCCCGCCACCTGATAGGCGAGATGGCTTGGGGCGGTGCATTGCCCCTTGGTATTATCGCCCTGGCCGAAAAGAAATCCGCCCGTGGCATTGGCGATGGCATCGCTGCCCTTATAGTGCCGGTAGGGTCCCGTCCGGCCAAAGGGCGTGATGGACACGACCACCAGTTGCGGAAAATCCTTCCTGAAACGGGAATCGTCGAATCCCAGCTTTTCGAGGTAGCCCAGCGGCATCGCTTCGATCAGCAGATTCGCGCCGGCCAGAAGCCTCGCAAATGTAATGCGGTCGCGCTCGAGATCGAGAACAATGCTGCGTTTGTTGGTGTTCGCATGGATAAACGTCAAACTCCGCTCGGGATGTTTAACGTTCCCCGCGAAGGGCGGCGACAGCCGGTTCCGGTCGCCGCCCGGCGGTTCGACTTTGATCACATCGGCGCCGAGATCGGCGAGCCAGCGCGTCGCGTACGACGCCGGAATATCCCCGAGTTCGACGACGCGAAGATGACTGAGGGCCTGTTCTTCGTTGCTTGTCGCGGCCAATGAATTGCCTTTCCCTCTCGGCTGACGAAGCTTCTCTTACCACGAAGGCCGCGAAGCTCACGAAGTATCACCCCCACCTCTATCCTCCCCCGCGAGCGGGGGAGGATAGAGGTGGGGGTGATACTTCGTGACATCCTTAGCGCCTCGTGCTGCGATTTCGTTGCTTGTTTTACCTGCTCAGATCCACGACCACCCTCCCCCGTATGCCGCCTTTCAGAATCTGATCGATTTTGGGATTCAATTCTTCAAGCGAGACTTCAGTTACTAATTTGGCCAGATCGACGCTCCATTCGCCGGCCAGTTTGCTCCACGCCATCTGGCGCGCGCGCATGGGAATCTCCACCGAATCGACGCCGAGCAGGCTCACGCCGCGCAAAATGAACGGATAGACGCTGACACTCAAGTCGGACGCCATGACGTTGCCGCAGGCGGCGACAAGGCCGCCGTACTTGGCGGTCTTGAGAGCGGTGGCCAGGATGTTTCCGCCGACCGTGTCCACCGCGCCGGCCCAGCGCGGCTTTTGCAGCGGGCGGCCCGAGGTATCGTTGGCCTCCTCGCGCGAGATGATCGCCGCCGCGCCCAGCGATTTGAGAAAATCGTATTCCCCGGCTTTGCCCGTGGCGGCAACGACATTGAAGCCGAGCTTGGCGAGAATCGCGACCGCGGTGCTGCCGACGCCGCCGGTGGCGCCGGTGACCAGCACCTCGCCCGACTCTTTACTCAGCCCGCTCGCCATCAGGCGGATGATACAGAGCGCCGCGGTGAGCCCGGCGGTGCCGTAGCTCATGCTGTCTTTCAGTGAAAGTCCTTGCGGCAATCGAGTCGCCCACAGGGCGGGCACGCTGATAAATTGGCCGAATCCGCCCGCGGTGTTCATACCTAAATCGAATCCCGTGACGGCCACCTGGTCGCCCGCGCCGAATGCCTTGGTCGTGGAATCGACCACGACTCCGGCAGCGTCGATGCCCGGGGTGTGCGGATATTTTCGCGTCACGCCCTTGTTTCCCGTGGCCGAGAGCGCGTCCTTGTAATTGAGCGAAGAATACTTGACCTCGATGATCAGCTCCCCTGCCGGCAGATCATTCAGAGCGCGTTCGCGAATCTCGCGCGAAAAAGTCTTTTCCGCCGTCTCCGACACCACCATCGCCTTGAATGATTTTGGTAAAGCCATCGCATTGCTCCCGATTTTGAAAGTCGCCCTCTCCAGCGGTACAAAGGTCGAGGCAAACTGTCAAGCGCCGCAAAGATCGGATTCTGTCGTCCGACTTACTTGAACCTTGAACCAGCAGACATGTTCAAGGGTGCAAGGTTCAAAGTTCAAGGAAATAGCCGCTCCGAGGCCCGTGCTTGCAATAGCCACGGCATTCAGTGCAAATAGGCGTTGGAGGAGTTGAATTATGGCAACGGAACCGGGCGCCGGACTCGCCGGCGTCATTGCCGGCCGCACGGCGATCGCCACAGTGGGCAAAGAAGGCAAAGGGCTCACCTATCGCGGCTATTCGATCCACGATTTAGCCGAGCACTCAACTTTCGAAGAAGTGGCCTATCTCTTGATATATGGCCGTTTGCCCAAGCAGGCGGAGCTGGACGAGTACAAATCAAAGCTGCGCGGCTTGCGCGGCTTGCCCGCGCCGCTGAAAACGGTTTTGGAGCTGATACCTCGCAGCACGCATCCCATGGACGTCATGCGCACGGGCTGTTCCATGCTCGGCACGCTGGAGCCCGAAGGCCCCGGTCACGACCAGGCCGCCGTCGCCAACCGGCTCACGGGCTGTTTCAGCGCCATGCTGCTCTATTGGCACCAGTATCACGAACACGGCCGGCGCATCGACACCGAAACCGACGACGAGACCACCGCGGGCCACTTTCTTCATTTGCTCCATGGCAAAAAACCCGACGAACTTCACCGCCGCGCCATCGACGTCTCTTTGATCCTTTACGCCGAGCATGAGTTCAATGCTTCGACGTTCACAGCGCGGACGATCGCTTCGACGCTGCCTGATTTCTATTCCGCGGTCGTCGGCGGCATAGGCGCGCTGCGCGGGCCGCTTCACGGCGGCGCCAACGAAGGCGCCATGGAGCTGATCGAAAAGTTTCGCACTCCCGATGAGGTCGAAAAGGGCCTGCTCGAGATGCTTGCGGCAAAAAAACTGATCATGGGCTTCGGCCACCGCGTCTACAAGGTCTCCGACCCGCGTTCCGATGTGATCAAGGCCTGGTCGAAAAAACTCGCCGAAGCTCGCGTCGATGAAATACTTTTCCCAGTCTCGGAACGGCTCGAACAGGTCATGCGCCGGGAGAAACAAATATTTCCCAATCTCGATTTCTACAGCGCCAGCGCCTATCACTTCTGCGGGATCCCGACGGCGATGTTCACGCCGCTCTTTGTCATATCGCGGATCACCGGCTGGGCCGCGCATATCATCGAACAGCGCGCCGACAACCGGCTGATTCGCCCCAACGCCGATTACGTCGGCCCGGAGCCGCGCCCTTTCGTGCCGATCGATAAAAGATAGACACCGTTCAAGGTTCAACGGCTCGCCCCGGCAACCTTGAACCTTTGAACCCATGAACTTTTGAACGGCCTTTGAGGCCTTTATGAGCGGAGAGGTTTCCAACATTCGCCCTGAGCCCGACAAAATCCTAGTCGACATCGCCGACTACGCAGCCAACTATGTTTCGCGCAGCAAGGAAGCCATGGAGACGGCGCGCTACAATCTCATGGATACGCTGGGCTGCGGCCTGCTGGCCTTGGGTTATCCGGAATGCGCCAAATTTCTCGGGCCGATCGTGCCGGGCGCGACTTTGGTCAACGGCGCCCGCGTTCCCGGCACCCCCTGGCAGCTTGAGCCGGTCCACGCCGCCTTTAACATCGGCGCGATGATTCGCTGGCTCGATTTCAATGATACCTGGCTTGCGGCGGAATGGGGCCACCCCTCGGACAATCTCGGCGGCATTCTCGCCCTCGCCGACTTTCTCACTCGAACCCGGCAAAAGCCGCTCACCGTCGCCGACGTTCTGCAAGCGATGATCAAAGCCCATGAAATCCAGGGCATCCTCGCGCTGGAGAATAGTTTTAATCGGGTCGGTCTGGATCATGTGCTGCTGGTTCGGGCGGCGAGCGCCGCCGTGGCGACGGTCATGCTCGGCGGCACCCAAGAGCAGGTCATCAACGCGCTCTCGAACTCCTGGACCGACGGCGGCGCGCTGCGCCTATACCGGCACGCGCCGAATACCGGTCCGCGCAAGTCCTGGGCGGCAGGCGACGCAACCAGCCGCGGCGTGCGTCTGGCGCTGATGGCCATGCAAGGCGAGATGGGCTATCCCTCGGCGCTGACGGCCAAACAGTGGGGTTTCTACGAAGTCCTGTTCAAGGGAAAGCGGTTTACACTCGGGCGCCCCTTGAGCTCCTACGTCATGGAGAACGTGCTCTTTAAAATCTCCTTTCCCGCGGAGTTTCACGCTCAGACGGCCGTGGAGTGCGCGTTGCAGCTGCACCCTCGGGTCAAGGACCGAGTCGAGCAGATCGAAAAAGTCGTCATCACCACCCATGAATCGGCGATCCGCATCATCGATAAATCGGGGCCGCTGCACAATCCCGCCGACCGCGATCATTGCATTCAATACATGACCGCCATCGGCTTGATCTTCGGCGGGCTGACCGCCGACCACTACGAGGACGCGGTCGCCAAAGATCCGCGCATCGATGCCCTGCGCGCCAAGATGCTTTGCGTCGAAGAGCCGCAGTATTCCAAGGACTATCTGGACCCGGATAAACGTTCCATCGCCAACGCCGTGCAAGTCTTCTTCAAGGACGGCTCGAGCACACAAAAGGTCGTCGTCGAGTATCCGGTCGGCCACCGCCGCCGGCGCGCCGAGGGCATGCCGCTGTTAAGGCAGAAATTCGCAGCCAATCTGGCCTCGCGCTTTGAGCCGCCGCAGTGCGAAGCGATCCTGCGTCTCTGCGCCGACACCAAGACTCTTGACGCGACGCCGGTGGACCACTTTACGGATATGTTCGCGCTGAAAGTTTAATGTTTAGAGTTCTCTGCCCGGCATTGCTCGGAACGCGAGTCCCTTGGCGCGAAACGAGAATTTACTTGAATTAATCTGAGGTGATCGATGAACTCTCGCCAGACCCTCAAAACACTTCTGCTGCGCAACAAACTGCTGGTCGCCCCGGGCTGTTTCGACGGTCTTTCCGCCCGTCTCGTTGAAGAAGCCGGTTTCGAGGCGGCCTATTTGAGCGGCGGCGCGGTGGCCAGAAGCATGGGCATACCGGATATCGGCCTGGTGACCATGTCGGAGGCGATCGAGCGCGCCGTGCAGGCGGTCTCGACGATCAAGATTCCCATCATCGCCGATGCCGATACCGGCTACGGCAACGCGGTCAACCTGGTGCGCACGGTGCGCGAGTTCGAGCGCGCCGGGGTTGCGGCCATCCACATCGAAGATCAAATCACTCCGAAGCGCTGCGGCCATCTGGAGGGCAAAGAAGTCGTGCCGCTGGCGGAAATCGAACAAAAAATCGCCGCCGCCCTCGCCACCCGGACGGACCCGGATTTTTGCATCATCGCCCGCACCGACGCCCGCGCGGTAAACGGCATGGACGACGCTATTGCGCGCGCCCAAGCCTTCGCCAAGCTCGGCGTCGACGCGATCTTCGTCGAAGCGCCCCAGTCCGAAGAAGAGCTGGAGGAGATTCCGCGCCGGCTGCCCGGAGTGCCCTTGCTCGTCAATGTGTTCAAAGGCGGCAAGACGCCCATGCTGCCCATGGAGCGGTTGGAGAAAATGGGCTACCGCATCGCCATCTATCCTTCGGAGACCCAGCGCGCCGCTATCCACGCCATGCGCAACGCCCTGTCCACGCTCAAGCGAGAGGGCACGACCGAGTCCATCGACGATAGATTGACCACGTTCAAGGAGCGCGATCGGGTGGTCGGCCTGGACGACTGGCAGAAAATTGAAAAAAGCTACCTGACCGCCGATACGGAAAACCATTAATGGAGAGCGGAGATTTTCGCTTTATTCTTCCGCCCTCCGCCTTCATCCTTTTCAAACTGGAGGTTTTGCCATGAGCTTCGACGTCATCGAAACCACTATCGATCAGGTCCACGCGGCGTACCGCTCCGGCGAATTGACTTGCCGCAAACTGGTCGAGATCTATCTCGAGCGCATCGACACCTACGACAAAAAGGGACCGGTGATTAACGCGATCATTACGGTCAACCCTCAAGCCCTCCAGGAGGCCGACCGGCTCGACGCCGCGTTCAAAGCTTCCGGCTTCGCCGGCCCGCTGCACGGCATTCCGATCATCATGAAGGATCAGGGCGACGCCGCCGGCATGCCGACGACCCTCGGATCGGTGTTGTTCAAAGATTACTATCCCGACCGCGACGCTTTCGTGGTCGACAAACTCAAGAAGGCCGGCGCCATTATTCTCGCCAAAGCGACCCTGGGCGAGCTTGGCGGCGGGGACACGCACGGATCGCTGTTCGGCTCGACCAAAAATCCCTACGCTCTGGATCGCACCGCCGGCGGTTCGTCGGGCGGCTCCGGCGCGAGCGTCTCGGCAAATTTTTGCACGGTCGCGGTCGGCCAGGAAGGTTTCGCCTCGATCCGCCGGCCGTCGACGTGGAATTGCGTTTCCGGCATGCGGCCGACCGCGGGACTCGTGAGCCGAAGCGGCGTCTATGCCGGTTGGCCCTCGATAAACGGTTCTCTGGGACCGATGGCTCGAAGCGTCGCCGACCTGGCCAAGCTGCTCGACGTCATGGTCGGCTACGATCCCGAAGACCCGGTGACGGCTCGCGGCGTCGGCCGGGTCACCGGCAGTTTTACAAGTTTTCTCGACGCCAACGGCCTCAAAGGGGCGCGCATCGGCATCCTGCGAGAATCCATGGGCTATGACGCCGAACCGGACTCGGAGGACTTTAACAGGATCGGCGAAGTCTTCGACAAGGCCGTGGTCGAGCTCAAGGCCGCCGGCGCCGAGATCGTCGATCCGGTTATTATTCCCGATCTTAAATCCCTCCTGGCCAAACGGGCGAATAACGCGAGCGACGAAGAAGAATCCTTCACCGTATGGATGAACCGCAGCAAGGAGCCGCCCTACCGCTCCCGGCGGCAAGCGATGAGTACGCCGGAGTTTCACAAAGTCATCAAACGCTCGCGCGACCGCTGGACCAAGGTTGCCGGCGACGAAGCGCATTACGAGTATCTCAGGGCGCGCGAGCAGCTGATGACCAACCTGCTCCAAGTGATGGCCGATCACAAACTCGACGCCATCGTCCATAAATCCGTCGAACACCAGCCGACCTTGATCAAGGACGGCCTCGAGCCGCCCTTCGTCGATCAAAAAGGGGCGCCGCATATCAATACCTTTTTGGTTTTTGTCCCCTCGGTCGTCGTGCCCGCGGGATTTACCCGCGATAATCTGCCGGCGGGGATCACCTTTCTTGGCAGGCCCTATGAGGACGGCAAGATGATCAAGTTCGCCTATGCTTATGAGCAAGCGACCCGCCATCGCAAACCGCCGCCGAGCGTGACGCCGCTGTGACAACCAAACGCTTGGAGCGATGCGCTACCGGAGTGTTGAAGCGCTGGGTTGCCGCAACTCAGCGCGCGAATTCTGACGGCTGAAGCATGACGCACGCACATCCCTCCCGACACATCCGCTTCGTCGACACCACGCTGCGCGACGGCCAATTGAGCCTTTGGGCATCCAATATGCGCACCGCCATGATGCTGCCGGTCGCCGAGCGCTTCGATCGCGCGGGCTTTGAAGCGATCGAAGTGATGTCGTCGGCGTTTTACAAGAAATGCGTGCGCGATCTCAAAGACGATCCCTGGGAGCGCGTGCGCTTGCTCAAGCAGCGCATTCGAAATACGCCGCTGCGCACGATTCGCAGCCGCTCCATGCTCGCCTTTCAGATGAGTCCCCCGGCCGTCACCGATCTCTGGCTCGAACGGCTCGCGGCCAACGGCATCTCCGAGGTGCGCACCTCCGATCCTTCCAACACGCCGTCTTATTGGCGGCAGGCCGTCGACAGCGCCCAACGGGCCGGGCTCAAGACGATTCTCAACATCATCTATTCGATTTCGCCCAAGCATACCGACGAATATTTCGTCGAGCGCGCTCGCGAGGCCGCCAAACTGAATGTCGCGCGTATCTGCTTCAAAGATCCCGGCGGTTTGCTCACACCCGAAGCGACGCGCCGTTTGGTGCCGTTGATTTTGCGGGAAGCCGGCGGCACAGCCGTCGAGTTCCATACCCACTGCAATACCGGCTTGGGCGCCATCTGCTGCCTCGAAGCGATCAAGCTCGGCATTGTTTCGATCAATACGGCAATTCCGCCGCTTGCGGACGCATCTTCGAATCCTTCGCTCTTCAACGTCGCCAGGAACGCCCGCGCGCTCGGTTATCGAACCGTCGTCGACGAAGAAACACTCAAACCGGTCCAGGAGCATTTTTTTGCAGTCGCGAAGCAGGAAAAACTGCCGGTGGGAAAACCCCTCGAATACGACGCCTTTCATCCCCTGCACCAGGTGCCCGGCGGGATGATCTCAAACTTTCGTTTTCAACTCGCCAACCTGGGGAAGCTCGGCCAATTGCCGGCGGTGCTCGAGGAAGTCGCCCGGGTGCGGGCCGAGTTCGGTTATCCGATTATGGTCACGCCCTACTCGCAGTTCTTCGGCGTCCAGGCGGCGATCAACATCATGGTCGGCGAACGCTACAAAGAGGTGACCGACGAAGTGCTGCTCTACGCGCTCGGTTTTTGGGGCGACGAGGAAGCGCGCGCTATCGACGCCAATATCAAAGATCGCCTGTTGGCAAGCGCGCGAGCCAGGGAACTGGCGCGGGTTGAAGCACCGCAGCTTTCGCTCAAAGAGTTTCGCCGGCGCTTCGGCGGCAGCGGCGTTTCCGACGACGATGCGCTGCTCCGATACTTCGCCGGCGGGGAAGCGGTGGACGCGATGAAAACCAACGGCCCTTCCAACGAGTCGTTCAGCGCGGCTTCGCCCCTTGTGAAATTGATCGCGCAGATCGGCAAACGAAAAACCCCATGCAGCGTTTACATCGAGCGCAACGGCTTCCGTTTGCGCATCGAACGGCGTCATCGCCCCGCCTGAGCGGCCGCAACTGCGAGCAAACGCGCCCCGATTGATTTAGCGCCGACGGGGGCATTAATTGAACTCTATGGTATATATTTCCGCTGCACGCGCGCGAATCTTCGGGTTTTTTCTCTGTCTCCTGACGATAACCGGTGCGCGCCATGCGATCGCGGCCTGGAGTTGTGAAGAACGGCCAAATGATTGCCACAACGTATATGTGGTAAGCGATCGGTGGCACGCGGGGATCGTCATGCGCATGGGCGAAGTTTCACCCAAGCGCGTTCCGGAGATCGGCGATTTTTCAGATTTCGAAATGATCGAATTCAGTTGGGGCGACAAGGACTATTTCCCCGATCCCGATCCGGGTATCCATGCGGCGCTCAGAGCTGCCTTCTGGTCCCGCGGCAGCGTGCTTCACCTGGTCGGTTTCCACGGTCCGGTGGAGAATTTTTATCGCAGCGCGACGATCAAGGAATTCCGGCTGACAAGACCGGCGTTCGAACGCTTAGTCGCATTCCTGGCAAAAAGCTTTGACCGTCCCGATCCTGCCCTACCCGCGGGAGCGCGCCCCGGAATTTTCAGTTACAGCCGCTTTTATTCGGCAGTCGGTAAGTTCAGCCTTGCGCGCACTTGCAACACCTGGGTCGCACAAGCTCTCCAGCACGCCGGCCTGTCCGTGGACGCCCCTTCGGTGATCACCTCCGGCCAACTTAACGCCGAAATCGACCGCTTCGCGGTCCCTAAATAATCGCGGCCGGCAATTGTTCATCCTTGGAGTATCCGGGCATACATGGAGAAGCAAATCCCTTCCAGAAAGAGTGCACCCAATGTAAAGTTGGGAAAATCGCGCAATACTTTGCTGAAGAACTCCTGGCATCCGGTTTGCTCATAAGTGGCTTAAGCCAGTGAGAAAGGGTATCTTTAACGGCGCTATGAGACGGGCCGCACCGATGCTGCTGTCCCAATGGACATGGCGCGCATTTTTGATCTGTTTGCTGTGGTTCCTGGCTCCGGCATGCCAGCGTCCGGCTCAGCCACCTATGCCCAAGCCCTCGCTGCCGCCGGAGGTCAGCAAGCCCGAAACGCCGGTCATCGATACACCTGCTGAGATCGCCAAAATCCCTGAACCGTGGCCCCCGAAGCCGGCAGCCCCGAGGGTCTATCCCGAGTCGGTCATCGCCGCCCCCGCACAAGACGGCGCGTCGCGCCAGGTCGCCTACGACACGCTGCTAACGACACGATCGTTGGAATTCAAACAGGGCGCCGGTTGGCAATACCGGCGCACCCGCCAGGGCAAAATTGTCGGCTTCGAATTTTCCAACCACGGCGGCAATCGCATATTGCCTCCCAGGCGGGATGCGGTAAAGAATCAATTCTACACCAGAGATTTTCAGTTTCGCTTCGATGATCGGGCGCGCCAGGATATTCACTTTCTCGTCGCCGACTGGGCGGCTTCGCAGGACCGCCAATTTCGCTTGAGCGAGCTGATGAACACTTTGATTCATTTCTTTCCGCGCCTCACGCTTCCCGCCATCCGCAACGTCGGCGACAGAAATATCGTGACCCTGCCCACCGGCGAAGAAGTCGAGTTCGACGCGGCCACTCATGAAATTCGGGGAGGGGTCCTCATGGAGGCGCCCGTAGACCTTAATCCGGACCGGTCCCGGCGCAAGTTTCCGGATCTTGAATATCACGGCAAAGGCCTGACCGTGCGCGCGGATGCGCGCGGCGTGGACCCCAGGATCAAAACCACGGCGGTGATCGCCAATGGCGCAACTTCTCCGCATTGCATCGGCGGCGCGCCCTGTGCCCGATGCGAGGTCCCGGCGCGCGATCTCTGGGAACAATCCGGCGCCATGCGCTTCAAGTTTGCAACCGACAAGGCCTTCGATGACTTTCTTCGCACCCGTTGCGGATTCGGCCTCCCGCAAATCGGCGGCGATCCCGCGGTCGCCGCAACGATCCGATAGTTTGCTTCAACTCCCCGGACCGCGGTCATTCTTGGTTGCCGGCACACCCGGTCAACCTTCAAATTTGCAATTCCGAGCGAAGCCGATTAGGAAAAGGTCATTACTTTCGAGGCGACGCAGGAGGAGCCATGGCGAAGGAGCTGGTGATCGATGCCGACGGGCACTGTTACGAACCGGATTGCGAACTTGCGAAGTGGATGCCGAAAGAGATGGCCCATCTCGCACCCAACCGCGTCACGGACAGCTCAGGCTATTCGCACCTCATGATCGAGGGACGCCTCGCCGCGCGGCGGCGTTGGGGCGGGGGTGCGGACCGAGGCGAAGTCTTTGCCTCGCATATCGAGCGCAGCCGTCCGGGCATGACCGATCCGCTCAAACGCCTGCCCGACATGGACGAAGAAGGGATTGACGTGGCGATCATCTTCGGCACGTCGATTGCGCTCATGGTGAACGGCATGGCCGATAAGCCTCTGGCGGCCGCGATATGCCACGCCGTCAATCGCTGGCTGGTGGAAGAGTATCTCGCGCCCGACCCCAAGCGCTTGAAGGGCGTCGGTTTGATTCCGCTACAGGACCCGCCCGCAGCGGTAAAGGAGCTGGAATATCTGGCGCGGCACCGCTCGATCGTTACGGCCATGCTGCCGACGAACGTTTACGGCATCAATCTCGGCCACCGCATGTTCGATCCGGTTTATGCCGCCGCGCAGGAAATCGGCATGCCGCTATCCGTCCATCCCCAGACCGAGCACGACGGCCAATACGGCGTATGGGGGGTGATGGGCGCCGGCAGCGAGCGCATGGAGAAGTACAGCTATGTGCACATGACGGCGTTTCCGTTTGAGCTGATGATCGCCCTCATGCACATGATCGGCGAAGGCGTTTTCGACCGCTACCCGAAATTGAAAGTCGCCTTCATGGAAGGCGCCTGCGGCTGGGTGCCCTTCTGGTCCGAACGATTGGACGAGCATTTTTACAAGCTGCGCCCCCAGTGGCCGCTGCTCCGACGCAAGCCTTCGGAGATCATCCGCAGTGCGCAGGTGGCATTCACCTGCGAGCCCGAAGAAACCATCTTGCCTTACGTGCTCGACGACATCGGCATCACCCAGGTCATGTATGCCTCCGACTACCGCCACTGGGACTCGGAATTCCCCGAATCCGTGCGCGAGGTAAAGAAAATCCCCGGCATGACCGAAGACAAGCTGCGCCACGTGCTCGGCGAAAACGCCCGCCGGTGGTTCAATTTGAAAAACGAGGATTTACCCGCGCGCTAGGGGCAAGGCCAAGGCAGATAGCGCCCGTTCTCTCGACCCATGCCTGTGGCTCGCTTACATTTGTCGCATGAAGAACTCCATCCCACCCGGAATCGCTCGCACCCAAACCTACGTGACCACGCTGGAAATGCGCGCACGGCAGCTCGTCGCCGACGTGTTCTCCACGCCCGCCATGATCGGTCTGATGGAGCGGACGTGCGTCGAGCTGACGGCGCCTTACCTGGAAGCAGACGAGCAAACGGTGGGCATTCACGTCGACGTGCGCCACATGGCGCCGACGAAAATCGGTCAGAGCGTAACCGTCACAGCGGAGTTATTGGAGGTCAAGGACAACAAACTGCGCTACGCGGTAACGGCAGTCAACGACCAGGGCAAGAAGATCGGCGAGGGACGGCACCGCCGAGCGTTGATCCACACCGGACGATTCAGCAAGGAGTGAGGCTTGCGCTCGCTTGGTAATGCCCGGTGTTCAGACGATCAGGCGTTACCGTTGAAAGGTGACGAGCAGGCCGACCTCGGACACTCGCGGCGTGTCATCGGCCAGTGCCGCCGGACCGCTTTCCGAGGTGGGTTTTACCGTCAGCAGCGATAGCAGGATAAAAAGCACGAAAAACAGCGCCAGAATTGGACCCGAGAATGGCTTCTTCATAAAACCTCCGGCACATGGATCGCCCAGCCCGTGCAGGCAATGGACCCCACGCGGGCAGGGTTGATGGCGCGTAGCGCCGTCAACCCTGATCTCAGATGCTGATGTTGGGACTGTGGAGCAATTGTAATGCCGCGGGACAGGTTGCAACGAGGGAGGCCAAATGACCAATCCTCGACGCTTTTTTTCGCTCTTCTTACAAATTGCTGCGCACAGATTTGTTCTTCCCCGATAGCAAGCAGCCGGGTATGTCTACGCCGCCGATCCGCAGCCGTAGTTCATTTAGCGCTCCGGCTTGCGTTTCACCGGGGGGCTGGCTACGATCGGCAATCCATGGCTCCCCTTGCTCCGAACCTTCCTGATTTATTGCGCCGGGTTACCTTGTTTCAAGATATGGATACGGCTGTCCTGTCGACCCTCATGCCGTTTTTGAGCATGCGCAAGGTCAAGGCGGGCGAGACCATCTTTCGCGAGCTCGATCCATCCGATGCGCTCTACGTCGTCGAAAGCGGCAAAGTCGTCATCAGCAAACATGTCAACGGGCAAACGGACATTGTTTTGACACGCTTCTCCGCAGGAGATTTCTTCGGCGAGATGGGTTTGTTCGACGCCGCGCCGCGGTCGGCGTCGGCTTACGCCGAGCTCGACACGATCCTTTGGAAGCTGGAGCGCGACGTCTTTAACGAAATTCTCATCGATCGTCCTGAAATCGGCGCGCGGATTTGCTACCGGCTCGTGATGGTATTCATTCAACGATTGCGCATCACCAATGATCAGGCGCGCGAGGCGATTCGTTGGGGATTGGAAGCGACCGGCTATGCGCCCGGACAAGACGGGGCCTTGTTGGGCCGAAAAAGCACTTGACCGACAGCATGCCTGAGCCGGCGAAGATCGAATTTCTCACGCGCGACACCGGAGATGCCGGTTTTCAAACGCATCAGGTCCAAAGCTGCGAGGCGCGACAGTTGTTTCGGCCCCGGCGTCTGCCCGAGTCCTCCTGGGAAGTCACCCCTCAGCCGCGGAGCATCGACGGGGCCCACTTCGTTTTGCGCAGCCTGGAGCGCGACCGCTATGTTCTGCTCAATGCCCAGGAGTATTTCCTCTGGGAGCATTTCGACGGCAACCATACTTTGGGCGAAATCGCCAGGATCTTTCATTTCGAGTTCGGAGCTTTCGATTACTCCATCATCGCCCGATTTCTGACCAGGCTCCATGCGGCCGGGTTGCTCCAGGAAGCGGGAACCGCAGGGCTGGAGCCAAGTGTCGCGAACCATGGCGCCCGCCGCCTGGCTCGTGCCCTGCTGCGCCTCCGGAACGCCTGGAGCCGGTTTTCACTCAAACTCAGCCGCGCCGACCGCTACTGCGCGGCGATCTACAGGCACGGAGGCTTTCTGCTGTTTAACCGGCTTGCGCTCGCGCTCTGCATGGCGCTTAGCGCTTATGCGCTGCTCGCCGCATACCGGCTATGGCCTCAGGCAAAACAGCTCACCTTAGGAGTCGCCGCCACGCCCGTGCTCAGCACGACCGTCCTGATCCTCGCCATGTTGGCCGTGGCCATCCTGCATGTTCTGGTGCACGCGCTCGCCTGCAAAGCCTACGGCCGCAAGGTGCGCGAGCTGGGATTCTTTCTCATGCAAGGGGTGCTCCCGACTTTCTATGCCGATGTCACGGACATCTTCATGTCGAGCCGACGCGCGCGCATCGTCGTCGATCTCGCCGGGCCGCTGGTCGAGGTCACGTTCGGCAGCATCGCTTTTATCGCCGCCTACTGGTCCGAGCCGGGGCTGGAGCAGTCGCTGTTCTTCGTTGCCGGCGTCCTGCTCTGGGAAGGCGCGGTGCTCAATCTCTATCCGTTTAATTTTCTCGAACTCGACGGCTACAACATCCTCGCCGACCTGCTGGCGATGCCGACGCTGCGTCAGCGCGCGCTCGCTTTGCTGCCCAAACTGCCGCTCCGGCTGATACGCGGACCCAAATTGCGAAAAGTCGAGTCGGTCGAAGCGGGCTATCTCGCCATCTGCTTCGTATCCGTAATCGTGTACATCGTCCTCCATCTCGATGCCGTCGGCCTCGGTTGGCTCATCCGCCCGACATAGGAACGCCGGCTTGACCGGCGTGACCCGCCTGCCTTATGGTAGCCCCGAGATCCCATCGCGGAAACGATAGATTCGAAGTATTGGGAGGTGATCGATGCGTAACCGATTGCTGCGCCGGCATGGCCGCTTTATCCCTGTTTACGTCGGCATGGCCGTCATTTTTCTGCTCGGGGTGATGCCGCGATCGACAAACGCGCAATCCGGCGCCCGCTCGGCGCGTCCGCTGCGCGTCGCCTATCTTAGCACTTCGGCGACCATGGCTTCGGTCTGGATGGCGCGGGAAAGCGGCGCTCTGGTCAGAGAGGGGTTGGAGACCGAAGTCATCTCCATGCCGTCGAGCACGGCGATTCCGGCGCTGATCGCCAACGAGATCGATATCGTTCAAGTTTCCGCCGCTCCGGTAATCACGGCATCCGTGCGCGGTCTCGACGTAGTCTTCATTGCCGGCTTGCTCAACACCATGATCTGGGATTTTTACGTTCGTCCGGAAATCAAAAACACCGAAGAGTTGCGAGGCAAAATCGTCGGCACCGATCGTCCCGGCACTCCTGTAGCTTACGGCACTCTGGTGGCGCTGAAAAAGCTCGGCTTCACCGCCAAGGACGTGCAACTCCGCGCGCTCGGCAGCAGCCCGGCCATCGTCGCAGCCTTTTATGCCGGCCAGATAGCCGGCGGCGTGGGCTCGCCGCCGGCCAGCTTTCAGATGGAACGCTCCGGCTTTCGCTCGGTTGTCAGCCTTCTGGATGTGCCTTATCAAAACGTCGGCCTGGTGGTGCGCCGCAGCCGTCTCGATGAGCTTGCGGAACGGCTTTTGCCGATGTTGCGCGCCGTGCGCGCCGGCATCGAGCGCTACTATGCCGACAAGCCCTTCGCTATGAAAGTGATCGGCAAATATACCAAGGAGACCGATCAGGAAGTGCTCGACCGCACCTACGAGTTTTATAAACGGGCGGGCTTTCGCCGCGAAATGGTGACCTCGGAGCCCGGCCTGCAGGGTATGCTGGATTTTTTGTCGGAGACTATCCCCGAGGCAAAAGGCGCCAAGCCCGCGCAATTCTTCGACGACCGCTTCGTGCGCCGGATCAACAGCGGCAAGTAAGCGCCGCGATTTTTCCAAAGGGATCGCGGAGGACCTCGGCGTTTCCTGCGCCAAAGCCGAGCGCCGCCCGCGTTTTCTGACCGAGCTGCCGGCACGTTACCGAGAGGGAATCGGCAAACAAAGAAAGCATCCGGTCGGGCTGTCGCGATGGAAATCGATTTGCGCGCCGTGAGCTTCGTTCGGCATCGGCCAAAGGCGAGAGCCGAGATTGCATGGAGTCCTATCGGCCGAAGGCCTGCGCCTGTTTGCGCTGCTGCTCTTCGCGAATCGGCGGGCCGAAAACCGACTCGAAATACTTTTCCTTGACGAGCTGATCGACGAGACGGTTATCGATGATCCTCGCCAGATCGGCGTTTTTGAGATCCTGGATCTGGCGCTCGACCACCGCTTCCACCGAGCCTTTGAGCGTATAAGGTATCGCTTCCAACACCCGCGCGTTGCGAAATAGATCGTAGACCCGATTGGCGTCGTCGACATCACGGGTGCCACCGTATTTGATCATGATCTCCGCGGCAAACGGCTTGTCGTCATAGAAGCGCTTGATCGCCTCGGTATGAGCCTTGATGAAGCCCAGCGCCAGCGGGCGGTCTCGGGTCAACGCCTCGCGCCTGAAGAGGGTGTAAGTCGAGACATAGATATCGTCATGGTCGAGGAGCACCGCCAGCACCGGCAGGCCGGCCGCTTGCAAACGAAAGTAGGCCGGCGCGGTAATCAGCGCGGCGTCGATTTGACCGCTCTGCAGCGCCGCCGCCCGGGCCGCGGCATCGACGCCGACAGAGACCCACTGAACGTCGCGCGCCCTCATGCCGTATTTCCTGAGCAAACTCACGGCCATATGATAAGGAGGATCGCCCACCCTGCCGACGCCGATTTTTTTGCCGGCTATTTGTTTCATGTCGGCCACCGTCTTGGAGCCGATCATCGCGAAGGATCCCTTGTTCATGAAGCTGCCGAGCACGACGAGCGAAGGATCCTTCGCTGCGGCCAGCAGGGCGGGGTCGCTGCCCGACGAGGTCATGGCGGCATGGCCGCTGATAATCGCAGCAATGGGACCGGGATGAACGGCGTAAACCAGCTCAACGTCGATTCCGTATTTGGCGTAGAGACGCGCCTCCTTGGCGATCCACAGCGGCCAGGATGCGCCGCTGCGCGCGCCCACCATCGCCACGGCTTTCTGCAACGGCTGAGCAAACAGGTTGGACGCGATACCAGCGACGATGAACAGAAAACTTAAGGCCATGGCGACGGCTCGACCGCCGCGCTTACCAAGGATGAGAAGATCAGCGGCATCTTCCTCCCTGGTGCAATTCGTCGCTCGCGACGACGCCTCGAACGCTTTGAAGGAGTGCCTCCGCTCAACCATCGTTCGGTCCCAACCCTTCCAATATCTGCCGCCAGTCCGTCCCCGCGGGAAATACGCCCTTGAGCGATCGCAAGCGGGAGAAATCGCTCTCCCGCTCTTGTCTCACGACATGACACGGATCCAATCCTTCGGCCACATCCCGCACGGCCCGTAACAGCAACCTGCGCAAGGCGATGATCGTCACGTCGCTGTAGCCCAGATGCTCTTGGCTGCGGTCGTAAATTGCCCCCATGCTCTCCGTGGCGCAACCGTCCTGTTCCGCGGGAACGACGGCATCGATGCCCGTATAGGTCATATTTCGTTGCTGCGCCCGGTCCTGCAAATAGTTGTTCGCCGCATTACGAATTCGCCGATAATCGGCGCCAACCCAGCTGCGCAGAGCTTTTCGCTCCTCATTCGTAAAAGGCCGCTTGCGCATGTTCAGGATGTAAAACCATGTGCCCAGGTCGTCGATCGGCACCCAGAAGCGAAAACTGCGGATGTCATCTTCTTCAAACTTTTCGGTGGGCGGGCCGGGCACGATGCTGAACGACGGCATGATATAGGGAGTGCTACGGACATAGATTCGTTCCCCGCCGATTTTGCGGATGGAAACCGCTCTCATGCCGAAGCCGGCATCTTCGGCGTCCAACGCCGGCGCGCCGTCGCGTTTGAGGCGGGCCGGATCCCGAATATTGTTGTTGTGCAGAAAAGAGGTGTGCGACGAATCGAAATCGCCCTCGAGGCCCTGCAGGTAATTGCATTCAAGATAGGATTTGACCGCGCAGAGGGATTCCGCCCGCATGCCGAACCATTCGTAGCGCGGCAGTATCGGCCGCTTGTCCGCGGGCCCCATGTAAGCGAAAACGATTCCGGCGGCCTCCTGGCAAGGATAGGCGAGGTGGCGAAGTTTACTTTTGAAGTCGCTGCCCGGGGGCTCGGCGGGGGTTTCCAAGACCTGCCCGTCCACGTCGTATTTCCAGCCGTGATAAATGCAGCGCAGACCGCAATCTTCGTTGCGTCCGAAGAAGAGCGAGGTGCCGCGGTGCGCGCAATGCTCGCCGAGCAGCCCGACTCTCCCTTCAGAATCCCGAAATGCAACTAGGTCCTCGCCGAGTAGCCGCACGCGAACCGGCGCGCAATCCGGTTCCGGGATTTCTTCCGCCAGTAGCGCCGGTATCCAGTAACGCCGCATCAGCTCGCCCATGGCTGTGCCCGGACCGACGCGGGTAAGGATCTCGTTCTCTTTTCGCGAGAGCATGGCGGCACCACTGCTTTTGGGGATCGGAAACCGTGTCCGTGGATTCTGCTTGTATCGCCGCCTGTTTCTCTTGGCAAGTGGCAAATTTTGCCTTTCCAAGTTAGGATGATTTTTTTGACTCTCTCGTTGCGGATTCAGCAGGAGGAACCCATCATGTGGTATCTGGTCATCTCCCGTTCGTTGCCGGGCAAAGAGCCGGACAAACAGCGCAATTACGAGGAACATCGACAGTGGCTCGATGAGCAGCATCGCGCCGGCCGCTTGCTTTTTTCCGGGCCGACCACCGACGGCCGCTATGGCATTTATGTGATGTTGGCGGCGAACCTGGAGGAAGCCCGCACGCTCGCCGCTCAGGACCCGCACCACGCGCGCGGGATTCGCCAGATGGAAGTGTTGGAGTGGCGCGCTCATCGCGCCTTTCGACTGGCAGGGCCGGCCATCGAAGAACTGGAAAAGATCGCCGCAGGCGATCCGAACTGACGCTTTCCGTCGCCAAGCGCGTTTTGTTATCGCCTCGGGGTAACCGTCAACCGCCGGGGCGATAAACGCTCAGCGCACGGCTGCAATTGACGATTCCGGTTTTACTGCGATGATGAACAGCGAGCGCGAGGATTTGGGCTCCGGCATGATGGCTTCTGTCCCCTGACATTGGTCATCGTTAGTATTGAACGCCGATCCCTTTGGCCATCGCCGGGTTGATTTTACCGGCCCGCTCTGCCGCCTGAAATTTCTCGAAGGCTATTCGGGTGCGCGGCCCCATGATGCCGTCGAACGGACCGGGATCGAAGCCGGCGTCGCGCAACCGTAGTTGCAAAATGCGGATTTCCTCCCTGGAGGCCCCCGCCACTTTGGTGGTATTGGAATTGCCCGGCCGTTGGGGCGCAGGATTCACCGGTGCCGAAATTTTCATCACGCGTGCCTCCGGACCTATGTTTGCGGCCGGTTGTGCGGTTTCATTCCGAGCAGCAAGCGACGCCGCGTATTCCTGGGCCATTGGGCAATGGGTTCGAAGTTGCGCCGCGACGGATTTCGTCCGCGCGCCGAAGATGCCGTCCACGGAACCGGGATTGAATCCGGCCTTTCGAAGTTCGCTCTGCAACATCACGGTCTCCGGACGGCTCGGGTTCCGGCCGGAGTTTGCAGACAGAACCGGCCCAAACTTCTCAAGTACCGGCATAGCCCGGGCGCAGCCGGCTTGCAGCCGCTCAAGGGCCATGTGCGTTCTGGCATCCGCGATTCCATCCGCCGGACCGGGATTCAGCCCAATGTCCCTTAGACTCGCCTGAAGGCTGCGGATCTCATCCGCGGAATAGCTTTTCGAATACGCCGGCGGAGGGACCACTTCGACCCGCTCAACCACCGCCGCTGGAACCGCAGGAGCCGCCGACAGCGCTTGACTTTCCGGTACAGGATTGGCGGCCTTTGTTTTATCGATGACTATTTCAGGACATTCGGTTATTACGCAGCCTGATAAAAATACGAAGCTTAGGGGAAGTATTAGGCGGGACTTGCCCATGCGATTCTCCTCTCTCTTGTTACCGCTGAGAAAGGGAAAGCAAGTGACATGCCGCCCAGGGAACGCGGCACGGGAAGTCTAATCAGCGGTCCCGCGGCCCGGCGAAGGTTGCGATTGCCGGACCGAGGAGGGACTCGCAAGACACGCTGTGGTAATATTTGGCTACTGGCGTTGGGCGTGCCATCCTGGGTTGACATAAAGAGCCAAGAACGCCCAACGCCGGACTTCGGTGAAGATTGCGAAAGTTGGCTCGCAAAACATAAGACGGCGGGAGAGACAAAACGTATGGCTTTTCTGAAATTCGTCGAAATTGGATCGTACAACCTCCCGGCGCGCCGCAGTGCAATCAATTGGCTGGCCTCGACCTTAGCGCTGGTCTTGGCCGCATGCGCCGGATCGGAAAATCATGACGAAGCTCTGGCGGCTAAACGCGCCTTGGAGTTTGCCAAGGTCGTGCTGATCGAGAGAGATTTTGTCAAAGGTCACGGGATGCTCGCCGACGGCGGCAGACGGCATATTCCCCTGGACAAGCTCAAGCAGACCGTCGCCTCCATGCATCCACGCAATTACCCGAACAAGATCACCGCCCTCGAGTACGAACCGATGGTCGGCGAAAAGGCGATGTATATTTTTCTTTCCGGTTATACCGGCGAAGAACTGATTTCATACCGCCTGACGCTGGAAGGCACTGCAACCACCGACTATAAAGTATTGAAAATCGATCAAGGAATGGGGTTTCCGACATTTTCCAACAAGAAACGCCCCTTTAAGCCGGCGCCGGACATATCCTAGGCGCGCGTTGACGATTCCGCGGTCGCTGTTGCAGGCATTATCCGGGCCGCCATCGAATCATGAAATCCGCGTGCGTTCGGCATTTATCTCATCGCGCGCCCGTGCCGCGCCGGAAATGGCCGGCCACACAAGAAAGCGCTTGCACTCCCCTCTTGCGATAAAATTCGAGTTGATAAACGCGCCCTTTTCGGCTATTTGCCAAGCAGCGGAGGACGAATCCATGGGAGCCGAATTCATCGACATACTAAAAATGGAAGAATTGGATATCGGTCACAGCAAAAAAGTGCTCTTCTCTTCCGCGCACTTTCATACCTGGGTGCACGGGGATTATCCCGGCACCAAAGGGCCGATGCATAAACACACAGCCGACCAGCAATTCCACTGCGTTAAGGGCCAGTGCACTTTTCATTTTCCCGACGCGCCTTCGCGCGCCCTCAATCCCGGCATGCTCGTGATTATCCCCGCCGGCCAGCTCTATCAACTCGACAACACCGGCGATGAGTACATGATACTTCTCGGCGCGCGCGCCGAGCCGGCCGGTAATCCGCGTTTCAGCGCGAAAAACGAAGAGGTCGGCCACGGCGATTTCGCCAAACGCAATCTCGACAAGATCAAAGCGCCGGAAGGCAAGAAAGTTAGAGCGCGCGCCGATTCGTAGGGGATGTCCGCAAATGATTAAGCCTTCAATCCTCGCGGCATTTTTCAGCGCCATGCTCGGGTTGCTCCTGCCCCTGCCTGCATGGACACCGCCGCCCTTGGCCGCAGAGCGAATCCGTGTCGCTCTGCCGGCCAAATCGATGGGATATCTGCCGCTGTTCGTCGCCGTCCATCGGGGTTTTTTCAAAGACGATGGCGTCGACGTCGAAATCGCCATGATGCTGCCGCAGCTCGCCCACAACGCGCTGTTATCGGGCGACGTGGATTACCATGGTGTCGCCGACTCGGCGCTGCATCTTGCCGCTCGGGGAGCGCCGATGAAGGCGATCTTTTTCGGTGCGCGACGCCCGAATTATTTTTTGATGGCCAAGCCGGAACTCAAATCGGTAAGAGCGCTGCGCGGAAAATTTATCGGTATGGCGCGTTTCGGCGACACGATCGAGCTGGCGAGCCGCATCGCCCTCAAGCGCGAGGGACTCGACTTGCAGCGCGACGCCGTACCGATACTGATCGGCCTGCCGACCACGCGGGTAGCCGCACTGGCGGCCGGTTCCATTGACGCCACCATCGTGGTGCCGCCGGACAACGTCCTGCTTAAACAAAAAGGCTTCAACGAGCTGCTGTTTTTGGGCGACGCCGTGGAGTTTCCCAGCAACGGCTATGCGACTTCCGACCGCCAGCTGGCCGAAAAGCGCGACTTGACGAAGCGAACGCTGCGGGCCCTCTACCGCGGTCTCGGCTTCGCCCGAGAGCGCCCCGAAGATTCGATTCAAATCATCGCCCGGGAATGGAAGGTCGACGCGGCCGTCGCACGCGAATCCTACGCCTCGCTGGCAAAATCCTTCAGCCGCGACGGCGCCGCCGAGGAGGCGGGCTTGAGATTTCATATCGAGCAAATCCAACGGGCCGAGAAATCGGGCGGCGAAATCGCGCTGAGCAAAATCACCGATTTTCGTCTGCTTGACGAGATACGCAGGGAAATGACCAAATAGCCCGGCAATACGAGAGAGAGAAAGCCCCGAGCTCTCGCGGGGAAAACTGAAATGAAATATTCGGCTAAACCCGTTCCAGCGCCGTCTTGAGATCGGCGACCAGGTCCTCTGCGTCTTCGATGCCGACGGAATAGCGGATGAGATTGTCCTTGATCCCCACCAGCAAACGTTCTTCGGTGGAAAGCTCGTAAAAGCTCATCAGCGCCGGCTGCTCGATCAGGCTCTCGACGCCGCCGAGAGAAGGGGCGATCTGCGGGATGCGGCAACCGTCTACCACCCGCGAGGTTGCTTCGAGATCGCCGGCGATCTCAAAAGAGACGACGCCGCCGAAGCCGCGCATCTGGCGGCGCGCGACCTCATGTTGAGGATGCGTCGGCAAGCCGGCATAGTGCACAGCGACGACTTTCGGGTGCGCCGCGAGGAACTCCGCGAGCGCCTGGGCATTGGCGTTTTGCCGTTCGATGCGCAGGGCGAAAGTCTTGAGGCCGCGCACAAGCAGGTATGCGCCCAAGGGATCGATGATCGCACCGGTCACATGCTGCAACGAACGGATGCCGTCCACCAGCTCGGCGGACCCGAGCACGGCGCCGGCAAGGAGGTCGTTGTGACCGCCGAGATATTTCGTCGCCGAGTGAAGCACCAGATCAATACCAAACTCCAGCGGCCGCTGGTTGAACGGCGTCGCAAAAGTGGCGTCGATCAGCGTCTTGACTCGATGGCGCCGGCCGATCTCGGCAAAGCGCTCCATATCGACGATCCGGTTGTAAGGGTTGGTCGGAGACTCGCTGACGAGCATGCGGGTCGTGGGCCGTATCGCCTCTTCGACGGCCTCGTAGTCTCCCGCCGGCACCACCGATACTTCAATGCCGTAACGGTGCAGGGTTTGGGTCAGAAATTGGCGAGTGCGTCGGTAGGAGTCGTCGGTGACGACGACGTGGGAATTATGCGAGAGCACGGCATAGAGCGCGGTCGTCACCGCCGCCATGCCGCTGGAAAAGAGCAGGCAGTCTTCGGCGGCCTCCAGGGCCGCGAGCTTTAGTTCCGCGGTACGCTGCGTCGGGTTGCCGTAGCGGCCATACTCTTGCCGCTCGATGCGGTGTTGAAAATGATCGTGAAGCTCTTGCGTATCGCTGAAAGTGTAGGTTGCCGTCTGGATGATGGGAGTCGCGAGCGCATTGCCCAGTTTGGGGCGCGGCTCGCCGCCATGAACCGCCAGAGTACTGAACCCCAGAGCCCCGCCGCCGCCGTTTTTCGCGCGCCGCATTCTGTCCGTTTTGCTCTTTTGCACGCTCATCAGCTCTCCAGCAGGCGTACGCGCTCGACATAACGCGAGATCGCGTCGCTGATTCTCTTCGGATCGGCGCTCACCTCGACGGGGCGGTTCTGTTGGGTGCCCTGGATGCCCTCCAGCGTGCCGGCGTGATAGGCGATCTTTTGTTCGGCAAACTTGAGGCCATGAGCCGTCGAGATCACCACGACCCGCTCATGAGCGTGGATCACTTTGCGCTCGACCAGTTTGCGCAGTGCGGCCAGCGCGACGCCGGTATGCGGGCAATTGAACATGCCGGTGCGGTCTGCCCGCGCCACCTCTTCGGCCAGCTCAAATTCGGAAGCTTGCTCGACCACGCCGCTAAAGCGCTGCAGCGTCGCGATCGCTTTGCGAACGCTCACCGGATTGCCGATTTGAATCGCGCTCGCCAGAGTCGTACGTGCCGCCACCGGCTCGAAATGTTCGAAATTATTCAAATAAGACAGGTAGAGCGGGTTAGCGTTCTCGGCCTGCGCGACGCAGATGCGCGGCAGTTTCGAGATCAAGCCGAGATCGTACATCATCAAGAAGCCTTTGCCGAAGGCGCTGACGTTGCCGAGATTGCCGCCCGGCAGGATCACCCAGTCCGGCACCTCCCAGTCGAACTGCTGGACAATCTCGATGGAGATCGTTTTCTGCCCTTCGATTCGCAGGCTATTCATCGAATTGGCGAGATAGATATGCTTGTGTTCGGTCACCTCTTGTACTGCGGCCATGCAACCGTCGAAATCGGTGTCGAGCGACAACACCAGCGCGCCGTTGGCCAGCGGCTGCACCAGTTGCGCCGGCGACACCTTGTCCCGGGGCAGAAAGACCACCGTCGGTATTCCCGCCGCCGCGCCGTAAGCCGCCAGCGCCGCCGAAGTATCCCCGGTGGAAGCACAAGCCACCGCGTCGATCGGGTCGCCGTTCGCGATCATCTGATTGACCACCGAGACCAATACGGTCATGCCAAGATCTTTGAAAGAACCGGTATGCGAGTTGCCGCATTGCTTGACCCAGAGATCTTCGAGATGAAGCTGTTTGCCGTAGCGATTGGCCCAGAAGAGATTGGTATTGCCTTCACAGGTTGAGACGATGTTTTCGTTGTCGATAAACGGCACCACCCATTCTTTTTTCGCCCATACGCCCGAACCGTAGGGATACACATTGTTGCGTACGCGATCGTCGAAGAGCTTGACCCAGGCCGCCGCCGCCCGGGTTTTGAGCGCCTCCAGGTCATGGCTAACTTCGAGCAAGTCGCCGCATCTCGGACAGCGATAGATAATCTCCAGGAGATTATACTGCCCCGGGCAGCCGTTTATGCACTGAAACCACGCGTTATAATTCATCGCCAGAATCTTTCCCCGCCAATGCGGACCAGGGGTCAAACCGTCAGCTTGCAAACCGCAGGTGGTTGCGGATTAATATTTTGCCTGCTTCGCCGAGCTTTGCAATGGTTCGTCAGTGGGGGTGAACTCGCGGCGTCCCTTTTTACACCTTTTGCGAACGACCGTTCAAAACTCGAATCATTGCCGTCACGAATTCGCATCGATCCAAGCTTTGGCCAGGTTGACTATATATTTTTCGGCGTCGTCGCCGTTTTTGAACCGCTCGGTTAAACCGCCGAGAGTGTGCGACCGCCGCTCGCCATCTTGCTTCCAAGTAATCTCCGCTCCCGCCGTCCACTGTTTGTCGCTTTGGTTTTGCGTCGTAAAAGCGATGATCAAGCGATCTTTGTAATAGAGATTGGCCATGGTGCCCGGATTATAGGCGAGTCGCGACTCTGTTGCCAACGGTTTGCTGCAAGCATTCCGCTGCGAGCCGGAACAAAGACGCCGGCTCGGGAGGCCCCTCCTCCGCGGATCCGCCATCCCCGTCCGAAAGCTTCGCTCATAACTGGACGGCGCGGTAGAAGGTGCCGGGGCCGCCTTTCGAAGCTGGTTGTTGGTAAGGGAGATTCCCCGCGATCGCGAAACCATCGAGTTATTCAAAAGATTCGCCGGCACCGGAGCGCTGCCGGCGCGTTAGCGCGCCGCTCTTTGCTTGCGCGATCCGCCGCCTCTCGGTTCCATCTCGGCCGGGATGCGGCGGCAGGTCCATCGACTCGGCCTGCAGCGATCGCTACGGCTGCCGCTATTTATCCAGTCTCGTAATCGAGAGGATATCGGCAGCGCGGAGCTGAACCACGCCGCCGGCTGAATTCAATGAGACGTTTCCGGCGTCGTCTTTTTGAAGAACTTCACCCTCTATGGGGTTCGGAAACAGTCCGGTTTCCGGTTTGGCGGTAATCTTGACCCGCTCGCCCACGGCCAGCGCCTTCAAGATATTTGCCAAAGATTGGAATATCGCCATCGTTCCTCCCGCATTCCACGCTATTTGCCCTGCGCGGGCTAGCCTAGCGCAAGAAGCCAGCAGTAAATAACCAAAGCCGTCGCCGCCCCACCCCAGGTCCATTGAGCACGATCCCCCGGAGGATGCCGCGCAAGGGGTGCGGCGGCGAGCCCGAGCACGCCGCCGGCAAGCAAACCCAACAGATGAGCCCACACGTCAACGCGCTCGCCCGCCGTGCCAAGTATTCCAAGGAGAGCCAGAGCTGCAAATATGGGAAGCCAGGCTCGGCGCCGGCCTGACGCTCTTTGACGATGCCGGGCCACGCTCAGGCCGCCCAAAAGACCCAGGGCGCCGAATACCATGGTGGAGGCGCCAAGCGAAAGATGAGGCGCGCCGCGCATGAGCGCGTTGGCGAAATTTCCGATCACTCCGGCCGCAAGCACCAGAGCGAAGCCGAGACCGGGACCCAACACGCTGAATACCCCGCCGAAAAACAGGGCTGCGGCAAAGGCATTGCTCACGGCATGCGCCACGTCGGCATGGAGCGTGAGTGCGGTCACGGTGCGCCACAGCTCGCCGTGAAGTATCCGATAGGCATCGGCGCTGCCGCGCTCGAACCAAGGCACGTTCGGAAGCCATTTAACAGTAATCGAGAAAAAAAACGGTATCAGCAAACCTGCAGCCGCGCTCGCGGCCAGGGCACCGGGCATTTCCGCGGGAGCGCTTGACGGTTCCGCCTTTGCCGCATTCTCGCGCTGGTAAGCCGACAGGCCGGCGCGCGCCCTGTCCACCTCCGTCGCCGGCACGCTCAGGACCAGGCCCTCGCTGCTCCAATGGATTCTCGGCGAGAGCCCTTGAGAAAGGAGCACCAGCTTCCACTCTTCCGCCAAGTCGAGGTCGCCGGTCACGAGCAGGGAAACTCCCGAGTCATCGTTCATAATTCGCGCCCAGCTCGAGCCACCCGCAACCACGAAAGCGCGTACGACGCAAAATTGCGGCTATGGAGCGTTCCACAATTTGGCGCTTTGCGCGCTTTTCGTGGCTCAAATCGCCTTTTCACTTTTCCTTGCCGCTGTGAGCGCCAGCGGGTATCGTCAGCGGGCTGCGCCTATAGCGATCCGTTCCGCTTGCGCCAGATTCTTTGGCCCGTAAGTCTGTGCCGTGGTATTGGCCCATTCCTTTGTCAAACACGCTCACAGTTTCGTTGAATATACCTCGTAATTGTGTGTCGATGAAGCGCTGAAAGCTTAGCGGATTTTCCGCAAAACAAGATCGCGCGTCGCAAACATGATACTCCCGGCCCAGGCGGGACGTTCCGCCGCAAAGACGTTCGATCAGGCGCGCAGCAATATCGTTCGAAGCGGCGACACAACGGTTCGTCAAAACCGGCGGTCATTTCGCGCGCCGCGAGGAATCCTTATTCAGAAAGAGCACGGCCCGTTTCCAAATCCAACCCCCACCCCGGTATGATGGACGTTGACTCAGCGTCGGGTTATCGCTAACTTCGGTTTCACAAGGAGGCCGACCCATGAGCACCGAACTGGAAGACATAAAACGCGAAGTCGCCACCGCCAACCGGGTGCTCGCCAATCTCGGCCTCGCAACCGGCATTACCGCGGCTCTCGGCCACGCGAGCATGCGCCTGCCGTCGGCGCCCAATCATTTCTTTGTCAAGGGCCGCGAATACGAGACGGACGCCCTGGCCGTCATGGAACCGGACGACATGGTCATGTGCGATACAGAGGGCTTTCTTATAGGCGGCCGACCGGGATTGACGCAGTGCTCCGAAGTCAAAATCCACGCCTGCATTTATAAGTGCCGGCCCGATGTCCAGGCGGTGGTCCATGTCCACCCGCGCTACACAATTCTTATGAGCGTGATCACCGGTTCGATCAAACCGATGCGCCAGGAAGGCTCGCAAATGCTGCGCAAATCACTGCCGATTTATCCGCATGTGAAGACCATTCAGAGCGACGCCGAAGGCATGGAAGTCGCTGCTTTGTTGGGCGACAGCCCGGCGATTTTGCTCCGCGGCCACGGCGCCGTCACCACCGGAAAAAAGCTGTCCGAGGCGGTCATGGGCATGGCCCACCTCGAAGAGCAGGCGCAAATGAACTACCTCGCTTATTGCGCCCAGGGCAAGGACTATACTTTCCTACAGGGCGACGTGCTCGACGAAATGATCAACCGCACCCCGCTCCACGAGCAGCCACATTTTAGGGATGTCCTAAAAGGCCGCGAACCGCAGCGCGACGGCACCTGGAACTATCAAAAGAAAGCGGCGACGCTTAAAGAATGAAATTCTTACTCGATGCCCGGTCCTGGCAGCGATGACACAGTCGCGTCACGGCAAACTAAACACCAACAGTTCGTTTAACCTCGGGCCGCCGCCGCAATTGGGCGCGCCGCCGGCAAAATAGATATTTTCTCCCACCGCGACGCCGCGGAAGGCATGGCGCGCCCTCGGCAACGGCGCAAGCGTGATCCAGCGGCCGGTCTTCAGGTCGTAGGCTTCGTTCTCCGCGAAAGTGATCGCTTCCCGGCACTCGCCCCCGGCAATGACGATAAAGTTTCGATACACGGCGTAGGCTACGCCGCTGCGCGCCGTCGGCAGCGGAGCCCCGGTCGTCCAGGAATTCGTCGCCGGATTGTAAATATGATGATGATCGACGTTGTCTATCGGTCGGTTGGTTCGGCCGCCGATCGCGTGAATCCGTCCGCTCGCCGCAACCACGGCAAGATGATCCCGCGCCGAGGGCAGCGGCGCGCGCTCCGTCCACCGGTTACTCGCGGAATCGTAAACTTCATGGGTGGTCACGGTGACTTTGTCCAGGCCGCGCCCGCCAATTGCGTGAAGCCTGCCCCCCAAAGCCGCTAGGCCCACGGAGCCGCGCGCGCTCCTGAGCGGGGCGAGCTCGCGCCAAACATTTTTCACCGGATTGTATTCAAAAACCGAATTAACCGCGCCGCCGTGGCCGCCGGTGGTAAAACCGGCGACGACATAGATTCTCCCGTTCAGCGCGGTCGCCGCCGAGTGCGTGAGTCCCCGGGGCACGGGAGCTCGTTCGCGCCAGCGGTTCGAGGCAATGTCGTATTCCAGGTTCACCGAATGGTCGATCCGGTCCGGCGTGCTGCCGGTGAGAACATAAATTCTTCCGCCCGTCGCCGCCATCGCGACCTGGCTGATCCCCATCGGCATCGGCGCCCGCTGCGACCAACCCCCCTGCGGCCCTACGGAAACCGGAGTGGGCGCCGCCGATTCCGGCGCCGTCGCACAACCGGCGACGAGCACGAAGGCAATGGAACAACTTGTCACCGCAGTTAACGAAAACAATCTCATGTTGGCCTCCTTGACTTCCTTTCGAACCGGCCTGGTTTTCTTTTACATTTTTGCACCTCGGCTGCGCAATCTCTCCGTGGACTGCGGCGCCACGCTGCGCTGCTCAGCCGGCCGCAGCCAAAGCGAGTCTGCGTTTATCAATCGCGCGCCCTCGCGGTATGGAAACATCGAAAAATATTTCATTTAACCACGGTCTTGACAGCGGTCTACGCCATTGGTCTAATCACCGAGCATTCCTGGAAGATCATCTGGGTCGCCTTTGCGTTAACCAAGGAGGGGACAATGAAGACTCTAGTTGCATTCGCCGCGGCCGCGCTCGTGGGGTTCGCAGGGATGGCAGGACCGGCGATCGCCGATACCCATGATTTCTACAAGGGCAAGCGAATCCGCTTGATTGTCGGCTTGGCGCCGGGAGGAGGATTCGATCTTTATGCCCGGATGGTCGCCCGCCACCTCACCAAGCATCTGCCCGGAAATCCCAATGTCATCGTGCAGAACATGCCAGGGGCCGCCGGCACGGTCGCCGGGAATTATGTCTATAACATGGGCGAACCGGATGTCACGATCCTGCATTTCGGCGGCACCCAGATCCTGAACCACGTTCTCGGCGATCCGGCGACAAAATTTGACGGCCGCAAATTTGGCTATTTGGGTGCGCCCACCGCGAATTCCGTTATCTGTTTCGTAACCGAGGGAACCGCCGTTCGCAGCATGGAGCAGTGGATGGCGTCCAAACAGCCTGTAATTCTGGGCGGTGTCGGGCGCGGCTCTCCCACCGACGACATTCCCCGTTTTTTTCAAGAGACCCTTGGACTGCCGATCCAGCTGGTCTCGGGCTACGGCGGAACTTCTCAGGTCCGCGCCGCCGTTGAACGGGGTGAAGTGAACGGCGGCTGCTGGGATTGGGGATCGCTGCGGGTGACGTCGCTGGAACAATTCAAAGCCGGCAAGTTCATACCGCTCGTGCAGGCGACCACCGAGCGGCACCGCGAACTCAAACAAGTTCCCGTCGCCATCGATTATGCCAAGACCCAGGAGGCGCGCGAGTTGCTCACCTTCGTTTCGCACGCCTACAATACCATCAGGCGTGTCTTTGTCGTGCCGCCGGACACCTCGCCCAGGCGGTTGCAAATCCTGCAGAAGGCTTTTATCGATACTCTGAACGATCCAGCCCTGCGGGCCGAAGCCGAGAGAAGCAAGATGCAGATCGATCCTATCGATGGCCCCACCATGACCCGGCTCATTGGCGACCTGTACAAACTGAATCCCAAGGCCAAGGAAACGGTAAAGAAGATCGTACTGCCGTAGCGGACACTCCGGATTCGCGGAGCATTCCCTAACGCATCGGGGATCGGCCCTTTGCTCATCTAAATTCGCTGCAACTCGGCAAGAATCTGTTTGACCTCTGCGCGGCCCGCTGCGGAGAGCGGCGTCTGCGGCGGCAACGGCGGACCGACGTCGTAGCGCTGAATCTCCAGGCCGCCTTTGATGCAGGCGGCGAGATTGTATTTGGCGAAGACCCTATTCATTTTCCAGAGCTTCCGCTGTAACTGCATGGCTTTGTCCCATTGTCCGGCACGACAGAGTTCGTACAAGCGAACGCTTTGCCGAGGCACCACGCAGGCCGGTCCCGCCATCCAGCCGACGCCGCCGATCAGCATGACACAGGCCGGGATGTGGGCCGAGGCGCTAAACACACGGATGCGGTCGCCGACGGCGTTGATGATGGTCAGCAGGCGGCCGGTGTCCGAGGATGCATCTTTGAGATAACGAATGTTCTCCACCTTGGCGAGGCGCTCGATGGCGGGCAATGTCAGATCGCTGCGTTGAAACTGGGGGTTGGTATAAAGCACTATCTGCGACGCCGTGGCCTTAGCGATGGCGGTAAAATAAGCGACGACGCCGTCCTCGGCGATCGGAAAATACGCTTCGAGAATCGCCAGAATACCGTCGACGCCGAGCGCATCGTAGACTCTGACCTGTTCAACCGCGTCGGCGATGGTGGTGGCCGCGACTCCCGCCACCACCGGCACCCGGCCCCGTGCCGTCTGCACCACGACCTCGACGACGCGCCGGCGCTGCTCGCGATTCAGATAGGCAAACTCGCCCGTCGATCCGAGGGGTGTCAAGCCGTGGACGCCGGCATCGATCAGATCGTTGACGAGGCGCGCCAGCACCGCCTCTTTGACCCGACCGCGCTTGTCGATGGGCGAGACCAAATAGGGGAAGACCCCGGTGAACTCGTTATGTGCCACGTTCCGCTCTAAAAAAGTTTAGACTCATAGGCTGAAGTAAACGGTCAAGCCCAACGGGTTTGCCGCTTTGCGAGATTTTATAACTCGCATCCGCGCATGGCAATGTCACTTGGGTCGCCGATAGCCGAGAAATAGCGTTCGAAATGGTCGGCCCAATGCGCTCTGGATCGTTTTACGGCCTTGACGAGATGTACCGGAGCGCGCTTTCGCACTGGCGCAAAAGGTCGGTTCGAAGAGCAAACACATCCTCCGCCGTGCACTTCCCATTGCGGCAGGCGAGCGCCACGTCGATCGGTTTCAGATCGAGGCCCGGCGGTTGGATTTGGTGGAGATATTCGACGGCCCGATCGTTGGAATCGACGGCGATGTGGTCCCAGGTGTAGATCAAACGGGCGGCATAGAGGATGGCCCGAACGAAAGGTTTTCGGTCTTTGGGTTCGAGAACGGTGAGCCCGCTGAGCTCCGGCAAACGAGATTTCCAGCTTCGCTCGATGCTCTCAAGTTGCTCTTGGTGAATTTCCGCCTTCGTCGGGCGGCGAAATGCGGGTTGGATCCCGTGCAGCAGCGGCACACCGTGATCGAGCATGTCGAGTCGGTCGAGGATCGGCAAACGGCCCCAAGGACATTCGGGATTGCCCCAGAAAACCGAGAGCTTCTTGCCGTACTCCGCGTCCAGAGTTTTCGCCTCGGCGATCAGCTCGCGCATGCACTCGGGCGGCTCGGAGCAGTTGAGCAGCAAACCGACATCGATGTCGCTGTAGATATTGCTGAAGCCGCCGTGGGCGAGGCTGCCGAGCTTGTAGGCCTCGACGAGGGGCGCGCCGAGGCGCGATCGAAAATACTCAGCGATAGTCGCGACATAAATTTGCAATTCAGGCATGAAGCGGCTCCCCGACTGCTGCGATTACCATGTGCGCTATAACCCAATTCATTCCGTAGATACAAACAACGCGCCCCCTTTCAAACAAACGCAGGTTGGCACGTGGACATTTTTTCCGGCATGGAGTAAGTGAAAACCCGGGCGGATTTCGAAAACGAAAAGGAGCGGTTATGGGAACTACATTGATCACAGGCCTGGGACTGGTCGGCACCTCCTACGCGCAGAACGCGCTCAAGCGGGGCGAGAGCGTGGTGTTTTACGATTTCGCGCCGCGCAAGGATTTTCTCGCGCACAAGCTCGGCAGCGCCAACGTCACCGTGGTGCAGCGCGACGTGCGCGATCTGCCGGCGCTGATCGAAACCATTCAGAAGTTCAAGTGCGATACCGTGCTTCACACCGCCGGCCTCATCGGCGGCAAGGTCGCCAACCCGATTTATTCCGGCCTCCAAATCAACGTCATGGGCACCATCAACGTCGCCGAAGCCGTGCGGCTGACCGGCGTCAAGCGCCTGGTGCAGATCAGCACCTTCGGCATCTACGATCGGCGCCGGGGGGAGCCGGCGCCGATCGACGAAAACTTCCGCCGTGGGCCGGGCGAGCCCTACGGCAACTCCAAGGTCGCCAAGGAGCTCATGGTCGAGGCCTACCAGCGTATGTTCGGCTTCGAGCTGATCGTATTGCGCTTGGCCAACGTCTACGGCGTCGGCCACTTCGCCGGCGGCTCGGGGGGCGGCGAAATGGTGCAGAACATGCTGCAGACCGGTATCAAGGGCGGCCTGGTAAAAATCCCTCAGGAGGTCGCGCGCGACTTCGAGTATATCTATTATAAAGACCTGGGTCGCGCCCTCGACAAGGCCGCAACCACGCCGCTCAAAGAGCCGGTGACCCTCAACATCGGCACCGGTGTGGTCATCAAGTTTGACGAACTGGTCGCCTTGGCCGAAAAGCTGCTGCCGAAACTGCAAGTCGAAATCATTCCGGGCGCCAAACCGCGCTCCGCCAAGCAGCCCATGGTGATCGAAAAGGCCAAACAGGTCCTCGCCTGGACGCCCGACTACGACATCGAGGCCGGCTTCAAAGACTACATCGAAGAACTTAAGGCACTGGGTTGATCGATCGGGATAAGTATCACCACGGAGACGCTGAGCGCGCGGCGGGGAGACTTTTTACCGGGAAGTCTTCCAACCCTGCGAACTCCGGGCCTCTGTGGTGAAGCTCATTTTTCCGCTGTCCCGGTTAAATTTATTTCTCCCTTCCTGCCGCTTTTGTAGCCCCTGTAGCGCAGGGCGCGGCCGTCGCTTTCGATGATGATCGCGCCGTCTTCGTAGGTGCGCAGCACTTCCGCACCGGCTTCGCGGTAGCGTTCAAGGACTTCATCGCGCCGCGGGCCGGCGCGGCTGCGCGTACCGGCGGAGACGATGGCGAGCTTTGGGCGGGCGCCGGCGATGAATTCCCCCGTGCTTGCCGTCGCGCTGCCGTGCCGCGGCACGGTCATGACCGCGCTTTGCAGTTCCACGCCTCTGCGCAACAGCGCCGCCTCATCCCGTTTGTCTATGTCGCTGGAAAAGAGATAGCGCAGCTGGCCGAATTCCAGGCGCAGGACCGCGGACGAGTCCGTGCCGTCCTCGCCGGACGGATAGAGCGCGCACAAGCGCACGCCGTCGACTTCGCGGCAAGGCTCTTTGTCGCTCAGCGTTACGCGGGGCACTTTGGCCTTCTCCACCGCATCTTCGAGGTCCTCGAAACGACGGCTCTTGGCGCGCGCCGCAGCCGACCAGAACTCGGTGGGTGAAAACTGCTCGACGATGGCGCGCATGCCGCCGTAGTGGTCGATGCGCGCGTGCGTGACCGCTACGTAATCGACTCTTAGGATCTTGCGCGAGCGCAGATAAGGCGCGACGATCGCTTCGCCGGTGTCGAAGTCCCCTACCGCCGTGCCTCCGGCGTCGATTAACAAAACCTTGGAGCCGGGGAATTCCACCACCGCCGCGTCGCCTTGGCCAACGTTAAGATGAGCGACCCGTAGATCCCTGCGCCGGTAGCGTTCCTGCCACCAGTAGGCGGCGTCCGCCGCCAACAGCGCAACGCCGACCCCCAGCGCGGTCGCCACATGCAACTTCTTCCGCAGCGCGAAGACGCTTAGCAACAAACCGTAGAGCAGCGCCACTTCTATTGGGTTGGGCGACGGCACGGCGATCTTGGCCAGCGGCAGGCGCGCAAAGCTCTCGACCAGCCAGGCAGTCCAGGAGACTGGATACTCGGCGATCCACGCCAGCCAGCGAGCGGCTTCGGGCGCAATCAGGGCCAACAAGCCGATCGTCAAACCGAGCGGCACGACAACGAAGCCGACGAGCGGCACCACCAGCGGATTGGCGATGAATCCGGCCAGAGACAAGTGGCCGAAGTAGTACGCGATTATGGGGCCTGTACCCAGAGTCGCCATGAACGGCACGGCAAGATACATGCCCGTTTGCCGGAGTCGGGGCAGGATTCGACTGCGCTCCTGAGGCAACAGATCGCTCCTCTGCACCGGAACCCATTGGTGCAATTTGCGCAGGCCCCAGACGATGAAGAGCACGGCGAGAAAGGAAAGTTGAAACGACAGGTCGGCAACTGCTGCCGGCCAAATCAGCGCGATCAGCAACGCCGCCAGCGTCAAGCTGGCGAAAACTTCTTCCTCGCGGTCGAGCAACACCGCCAGTTGATAGACGCCGACCATGATCGCCGCGCGCAGTGTCGGCACCTTGGAACCGGCCAGCGCCGTATATAGCACCACGGCGATAAAAGAAAACACCGCCGCAACTTTCATGATATTCCAGCGCAGCGCCAGATAGGCGCTCAAGGTACAGCCGTAACGAACCAGCGCGAATGCCGCCAGGCCGAGCATGCCGACATGCAAGCCGGAGATCGCCAGCACGTGATTGAGCCCTGAAGCGGTGAACGAGGCGCGCCGGTCCCGGCTGATGCCGCCGGTTTCGCCGACCACCAGGGCGTTGATCAACGCGCCGTTGTCCGGCGAAAACCCGCGCTCGACGAAGCGGCGAATTCCGCGCCGCAGATCCTCCACAAAGCCGCGCAGGGGCGGCGGGCTTCGCTCCAGCAGTTCGATCTCATCATCGTTGTCGAGAAAGCCGGTGACGTAGATGCCCCGGCGAGCAAGATAGGTCGCATATTCGAAGCCGCCGGGATTGCCGCTGTTTTGCGGCGCGACCGGGCGAATCTGAAACCGCACCCGGTCGCCGTAGCGCCAATCGCGGCGCACGGTGCGCAGGTTGATGAGTAAATCGCCGTGCGCATCCTCGGCGCCGGTGGGATGCCAGATCCGCTCGGCGCGGATATGCCAGCGACTGCGGTTAATCAACCGTTCGGGCTCGTGCCGCAGCGTGCCCTCCAGATAAAGCCGCCCTTCGGCCCTCGCCATAATGGACCGCAAGTGGTCGGCGGGAAACTGGGGAAAGAGCAACTCGCGATGGCGCAGGTAACCGATGGAAAGAGCCGATGCCGCGAGAAATCCCAGCAGCGCATGGCGCCGCCAGCGTGCGCTGACTACAAACGCAAGCGGCGCCAACAGGAGCGCTGCGGCCGCCGGCGGCACGGAAATAGACGCGCCAGCCTGACCGGCGAGCAGGCCGAGCGTTGGCACGATCAGCCAGGCCGAGGGGATGAGACTGTTGATGTTGCCATCGCCCATCGGCCGGTCTTGTGCGGTCATGGCCGGGTCTCAGTGCGGCTCGCCGCGCAGCGCGTTTTGAATATCCCGAGCTATTTGCTCGTTGATCGACGGCACCTTGAGCAGCTCCTCCAAGGTCGCTTCTTCGATTCGCTGGACGCTGCCGAAGGCGCGCAGCAGCGCGCGCTTGCGGCCCTCCCCCACCCCGGGAATGCCGTCAAGGGCAGAGCCGAGCGTCTGGCGCGTACGGAGCTTGCGATGATGCGTGATGGCAAAGCGGTGCGCTTCGTCGCGCACCCGCTGCAAGAGAAAAAGCGGGTTCGAGTTGCGCTTGAGGATTACCGGGTTGCTCTGGCCCGGCAAAAACACCCGCTCTTCCAGCCGTTCGATTTCGCGGCTCTGTGCCGCCGCCCGCACGCGCATCTTGGCCAGGCCGACCGCGTCCACGCCTTCGATGCGCAATTCTGCCATTGCCGCCAAGGCCATGGCCAGCTGCCCCCTGCCCCCGTCGACGACAATTAAGTCCGGCAGACCGGATTCCTCTTTGCCGCGGCTGAAGCGGCGCTTGAGCACTTCAAGCATCATGCCGAAATCGTCGCCGCCCGAGGACGGATCGATGGTGCGAATAAGAAAATGACGGTAGAGATTTTTGTCCGGCTCGCCGTTGATGAACGTCACCATGGAGCCCACCGCGTGGGTGCCGTGCATCGCCGAAATATCGAAACACTCGATGCGCTGGGGGTAACGCTTTAAACGCAGCTGCGCTTGCAACTCCTGCAGCATCTTCTCCCGGGCCTTCTCCTGATCATGCCGCTCGCCGAAGCTCTGCTTGGCGTTGTCCTCGGCCATCTGCACCAGGTGGCGCTTGTCGCCGCGTTGGGGCGCGACAATATCGACCCTCTTGCCCTTGCGCTCGCTCAGATACTCTTCTCGCGCCTCGCGGTCTTCCAGCTCCACCGGCAAAAGTATCTCATCCGGGATCAACCGCGCGCCCTGGTAAAACTGGTTGAGCAGGGAGCCGACAATCTCCTCGTCGGGAAACTCGATGTCTTCGAGCGAATAAGAAAGATTGTCGGTGAGCTTGCCCTGGCGCACGAGCAGCACCTGCACTTCGATAAAACCGCCTTCGCGGTAAAGACCGAAGATGTCCTGGTCGACCCCCCAGTGGGCCACCATCCGCTGTTTCTCCAGCGTCTTCTCCACCGCCTGGATCTGGTCGCGCACCCGTGCCGCCGCTTCGAACTCCTGGGCGCCGGACTTCTCCTGCATGCGCTGGCGCAGCTCGCCGATCAGCTGGTGCTGCTTGCCATCGATAAAAAGCATAGCCTGACGCACCTGCTCGCGGTAGACCTCCTGCGGAACGGGCAGGACGCAGGGCGCCATGCAGCGTTTGATCTGGTGCTGCAGGCAAGGCCGGCTGCGATTGCGAAAGTTATGATCCGTGCAGTTGCGCAGCAAAAAATGCTTCTCGATGATGTCGATGGTCTCTCGTGCCGCCACCGCCGAAGAAAAGGGACCGAAGTAGCGGCTGCCGTCCTTGACGATCTTGCGCGTCGCCAGGATACGCGGCCAGGGATGCTGCGTCGTCACCTTAATGCTCAGATAACTCTTGTCGTCCTTGAGGCGAATGTTATAGCGCGGCTTGTATTGCTTGATCAGATTGTTCTCAAGAATCAGCGCTTCCTTGTCGTTGCTCGTGACCAGAACTTCGAGGTCTTCCACTCGCCGGACCAAAAACTGGATCTGGGAACGCTCGTCCGAGTTGCTGAAATAGGCCCGTACCCGGGCGCGCAGATCCTTGGCCTTGCCGATGTATATGACCTTGCCGCCCTTGTCGCGCATCAAGTAGACGCCCGGACGAGTCGGGAAACCGGCGATTTTGTCAGCGATCATGCCCATGGAACCTTGATCGGCGGCAAGAGCTTGGATTGCAGTTCGTAACGCACCTGCACCGGCATTGTCAAAAAATGTCAGACTCGGAGGTTTTCGTCCGAGTCATTTCTGTAAATCTGCTCTCTGTTGGCCACAAATGTCCTTGTTTGTCCAGATACTTCATTCATGCACCCGAGCCCATTCCGGCAAATATCCGGAAATGCTCTGGCACGGCTTTTGTGTGACTAACTTAGGCCGACTGGCAAGATGTAACCAGTTCGGCAAAACTCAGTCGCCGGAGAGAACTTCATGTTTGATATAGACCACCTTTTGGAATTAGGAGTATTCAACCAGCTCATCCCCATCTGGCAAGTTTTCTTTTTTATCGCCAGCCTGTTGCCTTTTTTGCTCTGGAATCGGGTCAAACTCTGCCTGCTGATTACTTATTTGTTCACCTATTACCTCGGCTTCATGGTCCAGTGGGGCGACTATATAGCGACCAGCGGTTCCATGCAGCCCTTTGTCCTCTATTCGCTCAGCGGGCTGGCCATAGCGGTCTTTTTCGTGGCGACGATCTTCACGGAAGGATCGGAAAAAAACGGAGTTCGCCGCAGCCGTTTCCAGGTCTTCGACCGCGAGGACGAGAGTTTTTATCTGCGCCGACAACGCCGTGATCCCGTTGACGTCGCGGTCAACGTCACGCCTGCATCCGAAACCGACCGATAACCACCCTCTCCAAGAAAGATCGAAATTCATACCTCTGAGCCCGCGTCGATCGCGGCCTCCCGCAGGGCGAGCTCGTGATTCTCCATTTCGCGAATCTGATCCCGCAATTCCGCGGCCCGTTCGAACTCCAGCCGTTCCGCCGCTTGCTTCATTTCTTTCTGCAACTTGCGAATCATGCGCGGCAACTCGGCGAGGCGATACCGGCCCGGCTTTTCGGCCGCCATCGGCAGCTCGACGTAATCGGCGTCGTATATTTTGACTAACGGCGACCCGAGCGCCTTGACGATCGACTGGGGCGTGATGCCGTGGGCTTCGTTGAACTTGTTCTGCAGACGGCGGCGCCGCTCGGTTTCGTCGATGGCCCGTTTCATCGATTCGGTCATACCATCGGCATAGAGGATTACCGTGCCGTTGACGTGGCGCGCCGCCCGGCCAATGGTTTGTATCAGCGACCGGTCCGAGCGCAGAAAGCCTTCCTTGTCGGCGTCCAGGATCGCCACCAGCGAAACCTCGGGCAGATCCAAGCCCTCGCGCAGCAAGTTTATGCCGACGAGAACGTCGAACTGGCCCATGCGCAACTGGCGGATGATCTCGACCCGCTCGATGGTTTCGATGTCGGAATGGAGATAGCGCACTTTGACGTTCAAGTCTTGATAGTATTCCGTCAGATCTTCGGCCATCCGCTTGGTCAGCGTGGTCACCAGCACGCGTTCCTTTCCCTCCACACGTTTACGGATCTCTTCCAACAAATCGTCCACCTGGCTGCGCGCCGGGCGAACGATAATCGCCGGGTCCGTCAAGCCCGTCGGGCGAATAACTTGTTCAACCACCGCGCCGCGGCTTTTTTCGAGTTCGTACCGGGCCGGCGTCGCCGAAACATAGATGGTCTGGTTCAAGCAACCTTCGAACTCTTCGAAATTGAGCGGCCGGTTGTCGAGCGCCGACGGCAAGCGGAAGCCGTACTCGACCAGAGTCTCCTTGCGCGAGCGGTCGCCGCGGTACATGCCGCCGATCTGCGGCACGGTGACGTGGCTCTCGTCGACGATCAACAAAAAATCGGCGGGAAAGTAGTTGAGCAGCGTCGGCGGGGGTTCGCCGGGCCGGCGGCCGGTAAGATGGCGCGAGTAGTTTTCGATGCCGGGGCAGAAGCCCATCTCCTCGAGCAGCTCCAGGTCGTAAAGCGTGCGCTGCTGCAAGCGCTGGGCCTCGAGCAATTTTTTCTGCTCTTGCAGCTCCTTCAAGCGCTCCTTCAGCTCCGCGCGGATGCCGAGCACCGCCTGTTTCATGCGATCCTGTCCGGTGACGTAGTGGCTCGCCGGATAGACCGCGGCCTTGTCGGTGCGGCGCAACACTGACCCTCGAATCGGGTCGATCTCGCTCATGGTCTCGATGATCTCGTCAAAAAATTCCACGCGCAGAGCCGAACGGTCCTCGTAGGCGGGAAAAATCTCGACGACATCGCCGCGCACGCGGAAGGTGCCGCGGTGAAAATCGTAATCGCTGCGCTGATATTGGATATCGACGAGCTTGCGCAGCATCTGATCCCGATCGAGCGTCATCCCCGCTTCCAGGTAAACCATCAAGTCGAAATAGGCTTCAGGCGAACCCAGGCCGTAGATGCACGACACGCTCGCCACGATCAGCGAATCGCGCCGCTCGAGCAGCGCTTTGGTGGCGGAGTGGCGCAGCTTGTCGATCTCGTCGTTGATCGACGCGTCCTTTTCAATGTAGGTGTCGGTTGAAGGCAAATAGGCCTCCGGCTGGTAGTAATCATAATAGCTGACGAAATAGCGCACGGCGTTGTCGGGAAACAACTCGCAAAACTCATTGTATAGCTGTGCCGCCAGCGTCTTATTGGGCGCCATCACCAACGCCGGCTTATTCACCCGGGCGATCACGTTGGCCATGGTGAAGGTCTTGCCGGAGCCGGTCACGCCGAGTAAAACTTGATGGCGCTGGTTCGCTTCGAGTCCTTTAACCAGCTTCTCGATGGCTTGCGGCTGGTCTCCCTGCGGCTCGAAACCGGAAACTAATTTGAATTTCCCCTGATCGCGGTCGTGAATCATTGCATCCGGCAGCATCCGTGATTTTTACTTGGCCTGCCCGCTGTAAAGCCGGTCGATATACCCGCTCTTGTCCAACTCCTCCCAGGAGCTGGAATCGATGAAGTCCGCCGGTTTGTACTTGGCGTATTTCGGCTCCCCTTCCGCCAGATGATGGATCACCGCCTGGACCGCGCTCTCGACCGCGTACGGCTTCGCCGGCATGTCGGCGCCGTATTGCCAGGACTCTTCCAGCGCCTCCAGGTCCTTGGTGCCGAGAAATTTAGCCAAAATTTTATAGGTGTCCTCGCGCCGGGTTTTGTAAAAGTGAAGGCCGCGGATCACCGCCCGCATGGTGCGGAATACCAGATTAGGGTGAGTCTTTATGAAGGATCGTCTGGTGGTGAAGGTGGAGCCCTGATACTCGATTTTGAGATCGGAAAGATTGACGAGAAAATTCATGCCGGCCTTGCGCGCGAACAAAGTCGCCGGCGGCGTCAACATCGTGGCCTGCACCCTGCGCCCCTCCAGGGCGATCCACATCGCATCATTGGTGCCGAGGTAGAGAAATTTTACGTCCTTGTCGGGATTGAGTTTGAGATGCCGCAGCGCCGAGCGGGCGTTTTTTTCATAAGCGTCCCCCGGTCTTTGCAGGCCGATCACGGTGCCGACCAGCTCCTTGGCGCTGCGGATTTCTGGCCTGCTCACCAGCGTCATGCTGGCATAGCGGGTCAGGCCGCCGAGCATGACGATGTCGGGACTGCGCGCCGCCACTGGAATCATGAGAAATGCCGACATCGTTGCGAAGTCTGTGTCGCCGGAAAGCAGCGCCATCGGCGACACTGCGCCCGCTGTCCGGATGATCTCGGCCTGCAAGCCCTCCTCGCGAAATAAACCGGCCTCGTGGGTCAAGAACGGCAAAGAATGGGTCACGGCGCGCGCCGCATAGCCGATACGAATCCGGTCCTTTTCCGGCTTTCCCTGGGCTTTTGCCTCCGACGCGCACCAGAACAAAATCCCAAGGATCACTGCGAAAATCGAACGAGAACAAATCTTCACGCGAGGACCTCCAACAATGATTTACGGAACGGCTATTTGTGTTAGTGTCGGCCAGCATAACAAGACCCAACAAACGGAGCAACGTCAATTGCTACGGTCGGTCAACCTCATGAACTGGGCGATCATCGACACACTGAAACGCAAAGCCGATGCCTTGAAGCGCGAAATCTTCGCCCTCTATCTCGCCGCCCGTGACCCGCGCACGCCCTGGTACGCCAAGGCGATGGCCGCGCTCATCATTGCCTATGCGCTCAGCCCCATCGACCTGATACCGGACTTCATTCCAATCCTCGGCTACGTCGATGATCTAGTGCTGCTCCCTCTCGGTATCGTCGTGCTTCTCAAGTTGATGCCGCAAGACGTGCTGGCAGACTGCCGGGCGAAAGCCGCTGCAGGTAAAGAAAAACTGCCCCGCAGCTGGACGGCCGCAGCGTTTATCGTCGCTCTTTGGCTGCTCGCCGCAGTCCTGATCGGCGGATTATCGCTGCGGTATTTTATGGGCGATGAAAACTGGGACGCAAAATTCGGCTACTCACTGTCCGGGGGGAAGGCGGTTCGATGACGATCAGGCTTTACGAACACGGAGCACGAACACGTGGCGATCACGGCCGATTCCCTTTCCACATCCGCGCCAGGCTTTGCGGGCTAACGGTGACCAATCGTCCCGGCTGACCGAACATGACTCTGGCGGCCGCGGCGGAGATTTCCTTGCCGAACAAACAAAAGCGCTTTCCGCCGTGACGTTGTCCGTTAGCCCAACGGGCAAACTCATCCGGCGTCGGAGCGTGCCCGATATCCGCCGCGCAGCGACGCACGATAAATCCGAGCATCACTTTCGATTCGCCAATCTTTATTTTGCCGGGCTGAGACATCAAGCCATCCTATAAGAAATATCCGACTTGCTTTCAACCAAAACAGACGAATTGACGTGATTATTTCCGACAGCGCCGGCGCCCTCGCCGCCTCGTCGGTGTCCTGATCGTAAACCAATAAACCCAGAGCCCGATCATGAGCTGCAATGGCGCGCGAATGAGGAGATAAACCGGACCCTCCGCATGCCCGCCCAGCGGCACGTGATGGATTGCGGCGTAGATATTCGCCGGGAAGAACAACAGCAGCGCGATCGCAGCCGCCCATCCCGCCAGTCGCCTCGTCCGATGAAAAAAAAAGCCCGCGGCTATGACAAGTTCCAAAATACCCGTCAGATAAACGATCGGCCTCCGCCCGGGAACCCAGGCCGGCAGCATCTGCGCCATCGGCTCGGTCTGAATAAAGTGCCCGACGCCGGTGAATATAAACAAAAGCGTAAGACCCAGGGCAGCGGCGCGAAAGTGATCGAACTTGCGATCTGTCACCGCCGACCCTACATGGCTCGCCGCGTAAGGCCCGACCATCAATGCGAGCATGAGGAGGACGGTCGTCATACGCCGGGGCCTTGTCGGGTCTGAATCGGAATATCGGCTGCGGCCTTCGTTCGGCGTCAAGAACAAAAGGCGAGCCAACCTCGGGTTGCTCGCCTTTCTTGCAGCCAAATAATATCCGTACTAATCGATCATATGCGTCGTCGCTTTGAGGTGCTTGTCGACGGTCGCATAGCCTTTCCACTGGTCGACGAACCAGTAGCGCACACCAAACTCGAAGCGAAGCTCCTTCATGTCGCGATCGAAGGGATTGAAGTGCTGGTGGTGCAGCATGCCCGGCGGCACGTGGACGGCGTCTCCCTGGTTCCAGTCGTAGCGCTTGCCGCCGATCTCCGAGTAGCCGTCGCCTTCCAGCGCATAGAGATAGGCTTCCGGATGGGCGTGGCTGTGGCTCTTGGTGTGCGGCAAGTCGACGAAGATCGAGCTGATTGCGACGCCGGTGGCTTTAAAGCCGTTCTGCTTGCCGCTGCGGCCCATTAAAAAATAAGTCGCGCCGTGCTTCGACTCGTCGGATTTCTCGAACTGTTTGTGGTGCATGGAGATGCGCCGGCCGTCTTCGGGCCAATACTGCGAATCTTCTTTGGGCCAGGCCGCCAGTTTCTTGGGGTCGTTCTCGCCGCACTCTTCGAACTGTTCCAACTTGCCCATATACGTGTCGGCTTCCAGGTGCCAGGCTAGCCCCGAGAGGTAGCCCACCGGGTCCTTGCCCGCGTTGAAAAGCTGGTGCGTGGACCGGTACGGAATATGAAGGATGGTTCCGGGAAAAAAGTCGTAACGTTTGTCGTCGAGAATCATGAAGCCTTCGCCGCTTTCGACGTAGATGGCTTCTTCGCCGTGGGAGTGCTTGCCGGTGTGCCAGTTGACGGGAATTTCGGCGCGCATCAAACAACTGCCGCCCGTCGGGAAACCGGTCTCCGGAGCGATCATCAACGCGGCCTTATAATCCTGCGGCGTACGGACCCATTTTAAATCCTTCGACCGCGCCACCCGGGGCGCTTCGTCGACCTTCTTTTGATTGGCCCTGGACCGTTCCAGCCACGCGGTGTAAAAATCGTTCATCTTTCCTCCTGCGAATATCAAGTGCTTTTTACTGTAAAAATTATTATAGGACGCATCCGGGCATGTCAATTCATTCGCCGCTCCGGTAGGAAGTTCAATTAAAGCGGATCCTTCACTTTGTTCAGGATGACAACTCGTTCCAAGGATGATTTGGCCAAAACTGCGCAATTCCCCACGAAATTGAGTCGCTATCGCCGTCTCGATCCCAGCTCGGCGCCATCCTTTCCGCCGTCATGGGTTGATACGTTTTTGCGCCAAAAACTCCCGTGCCACCTCTTCCGGCCGGCGCTTTTCGCCGTCGACGGCGAAGTTAAGCGTTCTCATTTCTTCCACGGTAAGCGTGCCGGCGAGTTGTTTCAAAACCTCTCGAAGGGCCGGATGTTTTTCCAGGGTGGCCCGGCGCACGACAGGGACCGCGTCGTAGGGCGGAAAATAATTCCGATCGTCGGTCAATTGGAACAGTCCGTAGCGGCTGATCAGGCCGTCGGTGGAGTTGCCGGCGATCAGATCGACTTGCCTCTCGGCGAGCGCCCGATAGGTGAGCGACAGATCCATTTCGCGAATCTCTTGGAACTCAAGTCCATAGCTCCGGGCAAAGCCCGCATAGCCGTCGGCGCGCGCCATGAAATCTTGCCCGAAGCCGGCGCGCCATTGCGCGGCCACCCGCACGGCATCGGATACGGTCTTCAAACCCAGTTTCTGCGCGTCTTCGGCGCGCACCAAGATGGCAAAAGTGTTGTCGAATCCCAGCGGCTCGGTCCATTCGAGCTGAAACCTGTCCCCATACTCCTCCTTGACCCGGCGGTAGACTTCCCGCGGGTCGGCCAGCGGCTTGTCTCTGAGGATCGCCAGCAGTCCCGTACCGGTGTATTCGACATAGAGATCGATCTCTCCCGCAATCAAGGCTTCGTGGGCGAGGTTGCCGCCCAGGTCGAAGCGGCGCTCGACTCGCGCCCCGCTCTTCGCCTCAATGGCCTGCGCCAGGATTTCTCCCAAAATCACCTGCTCGGTAAAATCTTTCGAGCCCACGGCGATCCGGCCGGCAGGCTGCCACATGAAAAATCCGCCGATGACGATCATCGCCAAAGCGGCCGCGGCCGCACACCCTAGCAGTTTTTTTGATCGCCGCCGCGCGGCTCTTCCAAGCTGAACGGCGCGTTCGAAGTAGCCCAAAGCCAAGTCCGCGCCAATAGCGATCAGCGCTGCAGGCACGGCTCCGGCCAGGATTAATGCGTTGTCGTTGGCGCGCAAACCGCGAAAGATGTAACGCCCCAAACCGCCGGCGTCGATGGCCGCCGCAATCGTCGCCGTACCGACACAGATGACGACGGCGACGCGCACACCGGCGACGATCACGCCCAGTGCCAGCGGCAGTTCCACTTGAAAAAGCAATTGGCGGTCGGTCATGCCCATACCCCGGCCTGCGTCGCGGATTGCCGGATCGACGCTGCTGATGCCGGCGAAAGTATTGCGGATGATCGGCAGGAGCGCGTAGAGCGCCAGCGCCGCAATCGCCGTGCGCGCGCCGATGCCGCCGACGATCTTGACGTGAAACAAGTAAATGTTGAGCGGGATCAGAAACCCAAACAGCGCCAGGCTGGGGACCGTCTGCATGATGTTTGCGAAGCCGAGTACGGGCTTGCTGAGCGCGGGTTTGCGCGTCAGAACAACGCCCAGGGGCACGCCGATCAGAATGGCGATCCCGGTGGATATCACGACCAGAAACAAATGCTCCAAAATCAAGCCGCCCAGCTCGCCGCTGTGGGCGGCTAGAAATTCCAACAACGTCACGTCGGGCTCCCGGGGTTCCGCCTGTCGTAAAAACAGGCGGCGAAGGCGCGGGCTTCGGGATGATCGGACCGGAGCAGCTCTTGCGCTGGACCCAGAAGGATCATCTCGCCATCTTTGAGCAGCGCGATGCGTTTGGCGAACGCGAAGGCTTCGGCGATATCGTGGGTGACGAAAACCATTGTTTTGTGCAGTTGTCGCTGCAGCGTCTTGAACTCCTCCTGCATCTCGCGCCGAGTAATTGGGTCGAGCGCACCGAACGGCTCGTCGAGCAATATCACCGGCGGATCGGCGGCCAGCGCGCGCGCCACGCCGACGCGCTGGCGCTGCCCTCCCGAGAGTTCCCGAGGCATGCGCCCGGCGAAAGTCTCGGCATCGAGACCCACCAGCGCCAACAGCTCCCGCGAGCGCGCCTGCACCTGTTCGCTCTCCCAGCCTTCCAGACGCGGCACCACGCCGATATTTTCCTCGACGGTAAGATGCGGGAAGAGCCCGATTTCCTGAATGACGTAGCCGATGCGCCGGCGCAGCCTGATGGGATCCCACTCGATCGTCGATTTGCCCTCGACGAGAACGTGACCGGCGCTGGGTTCGAGCAGCCGGTTGATCAGCTTCATGGTCGTGGTCTTCCCCGAGCCGCTGCGGCCAAGCAGCACCAGCGTCTCGCCCGTCTCGATGCTGAGATCGAGATTGGCGAGCAGCGTCCTGCCGCTCGACAGCGCATAGCTGACGTTGCGAAACTCGATCGCCGGGGCGCCCTTGGGCGTTAAAATACTATGTTCCATGGAGTCGCATCCAAATGGATTTTCTTTTATAGTCTCGAAAACTATGAAACAAGCACAACCGCCGGCGATCTTCGTGCCGGAGCTGCAATCGCGGTGGCGCTCTCCCGAGACCGCCATCTGGTCCCTCGGCGTCAAGAGTCCCGATTCCCTGCCGGCCCGCTCCATCCTGACCACCTTGTGGGACCAACCGCGCTGGCTCGAAGCCCATCACCTCTATGACCAGCGCGGCTCCGAGCTCTTCGAAGAAATCTGCCGCTTGCCCGAATATTATTTAACGCGCACGGAAAACGCGATCCTCGAGGCCTGCGCCGGCAAAATCATCGACGCCGCGCCGGTGCAATGCATCGTCGAGCTGGGCGCCGGCTACAGCCGAAAAACCGTGCACCTCCTTACCGAACAGACGCGCCGGCGCGGTCCGAGCACCTTCGCGCCCATCGACGTGAGCATCTCCGGCTTGCTCGCGTCGCGGGACGCCGTGCGGCGCGATTTTCCCGGCCTTGATTTTCACGGAATACACGCGCGCTACGAAGACGGCTTCACCGCCATCGATCCGTCAGTCCCGACCCTGTTCGTCTTTCTCGGCAGCAGCATCGGCAACTTTAACTTGACGGAATTTCCCCGGTTTTTTCATGCCCTCGCACAAGCCATGGGGCCGATGGATTACCTCCTGCTCGGCGCCGACCGCCTCAAGCCGGTGGACATTCTCGAAAACGCTTACAATGACAGCCGCGGGGTTACCGCCGAATTCATTCTAAACGTTTTTCGCCACATCAACCGCCGTCTCAAGAGCAATTTCGATCTGAGCAAAGTCCGCTACGACTCGCGGTTCAACGCGGAGTGGCGGCGCATCGAGATGTACGCCGTGGCCACCGCCGAACAGGAAATCGTTTTTCCCACAGCGGATAGCGGCTTTTGTTGGCAGAAAGAGGAAAAAATACTCGTCGAGATCAGCCGCAAATTCGACCCCGAACGCCTGCAAGAACAATTACGCTTCTTCGATCTTAAGCCCGTCGCCCATTTCACCGACGAGCGCGAATGGTTTTCCGTCTTGCTGTTCAAAAAAGCCTAACGAACACCGCCCTCGGCCCGGTCTCCCCCGGGCAAATCCTGTAAGGCGATCGGTCCGCGCAGCTGCCGCCATGCGGCGGTGAAGTAGCCGCCTTCAAATTCGCCGTTCTGCACTTTCAAAGCTTGCGGCAGATTGATCCACGAAATCGCCGGATTCAGATGGTGAATGCCGTGCAGGTTGAAATGCAGCAGGAGCTTGGACAAGGGCGCGCTGAGGCGAAGATTTTTAGCGTAGAAGATGTCGCCCACCGGCGTGTCGTAATGATAGAGATTGTCCAGGAACGAAATCAGAAAGGCGCGCGCCGCCACGAACGCCAGCAGAATCGGCCAATGCTCGCCGTAGGCATAAAATGAAAAGCCCAGCCAGGATAGAGCCAGCAGCCCATCCCGGCGAATTTCCCGCAGCGCTTCTGCGCTCAGCGAGTTTTGCATGAGCATGCCACCCACGCTGCCGTTCGGCAGAAATTTATTTTTGAAAGCCTGGAGCCAGACGCGGGGCAGGAAAAACCACAATGAGCTTGCCAGTTCGACCAGGTACAGACCGACGAGGATGTGAAAATAATATCCCGGCGCGGCCGCTGCTTTCGCCGTCTTATTCTTATCGAAATACTCCGTGCCTTCCACCGCCAGACGATTGAGCTTGTGATGGAGTAGATGGCTCAGACGCAGAACGCGATACGGCGAGCCGAACAGGATCGCGAGCAGTCGTCCGCAAATCGCGTTGACCTTGCGGCTCGGATGCAACAGATCGTGGATCGCCTCGTGGATCAGGCTCCAGAATGGGTTGGTGAGCAGGGCCAGCGGCAACAGAGTCCAGGCCCATGCCAGGTTCAGCGGCAGCAGCCCGAGCGGCAAGATAAAAAACTGGTAAAGATTCACCGCGGCGTAAAAAAACACCAGAGAGAGATTGCCGGCAGTGGGAATGCCGCGGCCGAGGCTCATAAGTCTAAGTGAATCACCTGCAGGTGAATCCCGACTATCCATGCTACCATCATTGACGACGCTCTAACACCACTGGCGTAGGTTCGAAGACCTTCGGCGCAATCCTTCCAGGCGCCATGCTAAAACCGACTCCTGAAAAGAGCGTCCGTTAAAGGCAACAAGCTCAAGAGCACGATCACCCCAAAGCCGGCGATGAGCGCGCCCGAGACGCGATGGAGCCAACCGAGAAAGCGCAGATTGAAGCGGCCGCGAAACGTCGTCATGCCGATGAAGAGTCCCACCCACCAGAGCGCCGAGCCCGTAAAAACGCCGGCGGAAAGCAACCCCGCCGCCGCATAGTGCCCGTGTAAGCTCGGCACATGCCAACCGGCGTAGATGGCGACGAAGGAAAGGATCGTCACCGGATTGGAGAAGGTCAAAAAAAAGGTCGTTGCATAAGCGCCGAGCAATCCGTTGACACTACTCACCGGCGACTGCGCCACGGGTTCGGTGCGAAAAATCTTGTAACCGAGATAGCAGAGCAACAGGCCGCCGACGAGGCGCAACGCCACTCGATGATCGCGCAAAATTTCCGAGACGAGCGAAATGCCGAGGGCCGCGATGCCGGCGGCCAGGGCGTCGGCGGTCGCCACGCCGACACCGGAAATAAGGCCGCACACCGACCCGAACATCAAAAATCGATTGATGCATAATATTCCCAGCGGCCCCACCGGCACGCCGACCACCAGCCCCATCAAAACGCCCTGGATCACGAGATAAATGAACATGAAGCTTGGCAGCCGGACGACAATCAGAGGACGCAGCGAAAGCCGATGTTATGATGCCCCGAGCGAAAGTTGCGCGACACCTGGCGTCCGCGATGACTCGTAGTGAGGTCCCCGGCGCCGGAGTCATGGCCCCCGCCGCGCGTGCCGCGCACCTGATCCCGGCTCAGATCTTCCCGCCCATCGGCTGCGTCGTAAGGGTAAGGCAAGTAGGCGCTGCTCACCCACTCCCAGCCGTTGCCCGCCATGTCCAAGGCGCCATAGGGGCTCGCGGCTTTGGGAAAACGGCCCACCGGAACGAGGTCGTTCCAACCGGCGCCGTAGTGCGCGCGCGTGCGATCGGGAGGCTCGTTACCCCAGGGAAATTTTCGTCCATCGGTGCCGCGCGCGGCCTTTTCCCATTCCGCTTCGGTCGGCAGGCGTTTGCCGAGCCACCGGCAATAGGCCAGCGCGCCGAACCAGGACACTTCCACCACGGGATGGTTCTCGTGCCTCGAATGGGGCCGCCACTTGCCGTCGCGCCGGTGTACACGCGCATCCGGATCGTCGATGTCGAAATATCTTTCGCCCTTCGGCCCCGACGGCCCGACGGCGTTCAAAAACGCGGCAAATTGCATGTTGGTGACCATCGTGCGATCGATGAAAAACTCGGCCAGGTCCACGCGATGCTGCGGCCGCTCGTCGTCCGGCCCATCGTTGCTGCCCATCAAAAAGGGCCCCGCGGGAATTCGGACCATGCCATCGGCAGGTTTCGCGGCGCCGGCCCGGTTCGCCCCTGCCGAAGTCATGAAAAAGCATACCGCCGCAAAAACGGCCGTGGTGAAAACGGAAATTCGAACCATGGGAATCAAAGCATTTTTACGCAATGGTGCGGCTGTTCGCAAGCCGCGATTTTCACTAAACGCGCGCGATTGACACCTCGCCGGTTCGGCGATATAGCTCCCGTCAGTAACCAAGGTTGTTTAAATTTCCTGGACAGATTTCCATAAACTTGAACGACGTCGGCCATGTGGCGGCCACGCCCTAGGAGACAATGTCATGGATGCCGTGGAAAGAATCAAACCGCAAGACAAGTTCG
>CAZILB010000006.1:0-17154 GCA_964539925.1 uncultured Syntrophobacter sp.
TGGATCTCGTCGATCAAGCTCAAATCCCAGTGGTCTTTTTCGGTCAGTTTCTTGGCCTGAGGGAAATCGAGGGCCGCCAGGTCCAGCAACGCGCGCACGGCGTCGTCGCGCGGGCGCAGGCTCGGTTCCGCCCGCAGGGAAATTTCATTGTACAGATGGGCCATGATTTCCAGGTCGGGGTTGCGCACGTATTTTGAAAAGATCTTCAAACTCTCCTCCTTATGCGACCTGAGATACTGAATCGCCTCCATGTAGCCGCGCAAAAACTGCAGCACTTGCGGGCGATTTTTGCGCAAAAACGCCGTGGTGGTGTTCAGCCCGCCGCCGACGTTGGCGACGTCGAGTTTCTCCAGGATGCGCATGCCGGCTTTCTCGGAAATCATGTCGGAGGGCGGCGTGAACATGGTCGCGTGAATGACTCCGCTCGACAGCGCCGCCACCCTGGCGGCGGGCCCGCCGTCCCCCACCGAGATAAATGTCACGTCCTTGCTCGGGTCCATGCCGTGATCGCGCAGGAGCTTAACAACCCGCGCATAGGCGGCGTCGCGCCCGGGGGTGATGCCGACGATCTTGCCTTTGAGATCGCGCACCGTTTTGATCCCCGGTTGACCGACCATGGAGTAGCCCAGCGTATTCGTGGTGACTCCGACCCGAGTGAGCGCGGCGCCCTGCAGGATAGCGGTGGTCGCGCCGAGATCCGAACCGATGATGAACTGGACGCTGCCGCCGATCATCGCCGACACCGTGCGCGCGCCGCCGCGCAGAAAGATCAACTCCACGTCGAGGCCGTGCTTCTTCCAGATCCCTTTGTCCGCCGCCACCCACGACGGCGCGAAACCCGTCGCGAGGGAGGGAAATCCCACGCGAAAAACTTCACCGCCCCAGAGCGGCTTTACGGCAATCAGCCAAAGGCCGACAATAACCCACGCCCGTAGCCCGAAACGATTCATGATGCACCCCCGGCTTGTGACCTCGCGGTATTGCACCGCTCATACAATCAGCGGGGCGCGGAGTCAACGGAAAAACCCCGTCTCGTCGATGCGCTCGTAAGAAAAGTCGAAGGTGAAGAATAAGGGGAAGCAGTGGCAGATTTTTGCGGGAGTGAGAGAAACATGCGCCAGCCACCCTGCGCCGCCGCAAGGAAACAATTGCAGCGCTGTTTCGACAAATGATCCGCGAAAGTTTTATTCTTTGGAGTCCGGCCGCGGTTCGCCGCTCGCACCATCGGCCGACAGCTTGTGCGTTTGCATGTCGTAGTGGCCGTGCAGTTCGTCCGTAATTGTCCCCTTCCACAGCGGCACGCCGACGAAATAGGCGGCGCGGCCGATCATATGAGCGGCCACAGGAGCGGTCAAGAAGAAGAAGACGATGGTGAGCAAACAACGTAAAGCCAACCCCGCATCCTTCATATGCAGGGCCACCGCGAGCAGGATGCAGCTGATTCCCAGGGTGGCCGCCTTGGTCGCGGTTTGCATCCGGTTAAACAGATCGGGCATGCGCAGGACGCCCACCGAAGCCAGAAGCAGGAATCCGGACCCGACCAGCAGCAACGCCGTCGTCAGAATATCATTCACCGCGTCCTCTCCTTTCCAAATAGCGCGCAAATGCCACGGTTCCCAGAAACGCGATGAGCGCCAGGATGATCGCCGCATCGAGGAACACCGCCCGCCCGGTGTCGATGGTATCGACGGCGAGGATGCCGGCCACAATCACCGTGATCACGTCCAGAGCGACCACGCGATCGGGGAGGCTCGGACCGAGCACCAGACGGATAAACGACAAAAACAGCGCCACCACAAGCACCCCGAAAACGATCTCGGTCGGATTCAGCCACGGCGCCAGCTCGCCCAGACTCATCGCAAAACCTCCAGCACCCGCCGCTCGAATCCTTCCTTGATCTGCCTGCGAACGGCATCGAGATCGTCGTCGTCCACGTACATGACGTGGATATAAAGGACCTCGCGGTTCGAAGAAACGTCCAGGCTCAAAGTGCCGGGCGTGAGCGTGATCAAACAGGCAAGCAGGGTAATCTCGGCATCGCTCTTGGCGTCCAGCGGCACCGCGATCACTCCCGGCCGCATACTGTAGCCGGGCGTAAGCACCTCGTAGGCGACGCGCAGATTGGCCTTGATCAGCTCCCATATTAGAAATACATGCAGCCCGATCGCCTGTCGCACTTTGACAAGATAATTCGGCGCCCCCACGACCCGGCGGGCAAAGAAGAGAATCAGCAGTCCCAGCAAGAACCCCACCGTCAGATTGAGCGGCGAGTAATCCTCCGTCATGCCGACCCATACCATGGCGAGCAGAATGTTCCAGAGTAGTCCTGTCATTGTCGCGCTCCTAAAACCACGTCGATATACTCGCCGGGATCCATCAACTGCTCTCCCGCGCGCATGGCCATGGCGAAAAGCGATTCGGCGCCGAGCCCGATGGCCACGAGCATCAACGCCATGATCACCATCGGCCCGAAAAGCAACGCCGCAGCCGCCGGCGAAAGGCGCCGCGGCTCGCCGCTCTTTTGAACTGAAGGAGGTTCCTTCCAGAAGGCCTCCGCCCAGATTTTGGTCATGGAGAACAACGTCAGAATGCTCACGGCCAAAGCGGCGGCGACGATGGCATACTGTTCGATTTCGAGCCCCGCGCGGATCAGCGCAAGCTTGGCAAAAAATCCGGACAGCGGCGGAATTCCCGCCAGGGAGAGCGCCGGGACGATAAAGAGAATCGCCACCCACGGATGCGACTCGCTCAAGCCGCCGAGCTTTTTGAGATCGTAGGTTTCCCGGAGCAGCGCCACCACGCCGCTTACCAGAAACAGCGCCGATTTCGCAATGATCACATGAACCATAAAATAAACCGTGCCGGCCAAGGCCGCCGCGGTGAACAATCCCAGCCCCATGAGCAGATAGCCGATCTGGCTGACGATGTGGAAGGCAAGCAGACGGCGAAAATCGTATTGCGCCACCGCTCCCAAAACTCCCGTCACCATGGTGAACCCGGCGATCACGAGGATCAAATTATGGGTATAGCCGGGGTCGCCGACGAACAGCAGCGTGAAGGTGCGAACTAAAGAGTAGACTCCGACTTTGGTCAACAAGCCGGAGAAGATCGCCGTGATCGCCACCGGCGGCGTGTGATAGGCCGCCGGCAGCCAAAAAAACAACGGAAAGGCGGCGGCCTTGATGCCAAAGGCGACAAAAAACAGCATCGCCACGGCGGTTGTCAGTCCGGTTTCCTGGGTTTCGCGGAGCTTGACGGCCAGGTCGGCCAGGTTGAGCGTTCCGGCGAGACCGTAGAGGATCCCCGCGCCCGCAAGAAAGAAGGCCGAAGAGACCAGGTTCAAGGTCACATACTTGATCGCCCCTTCCATCTGTTCCCGGCCGCCGCCGAGCGCGAGCAATACGAACGAGGCCATCAACAGGACTTCGAACCAGACATAGAGATTGAACAGGTCGCCGGTGAGAAACGCGCCGCAGACGCCCATCAACAGAATCAGCAGGAAGAAATAATACCCGGTCTCCTCGCGCCGGCGATCGATGGTCGCAAAGGAATAGCACGTAACCGCCAAACCCATGAAGCCGGTAATGGCCACCATGATCGCGCTGAACTGATCGGCGACCAGAGTGATGCCAAAGGGAGCCGGCCAGTTGCCCAGCTGCGTCGATTGGATGCCGTCCCGCGTGACGACACCAAACAGGCTCACGGAGACGACAAGCAGCGCCGCGGTACCGGCCAGAGCGGCGGCGCGTTGAACCCAACGCACATGCCAGCCGATCAGGGCCAGGGCCGCAGCCGCGAGCGGAATCACGATTGGAAGTACCAGCAGCGAACTCATGTGTCGGTCGTCGTCATGTTGTCGATATCATCCGTGCCCGTGACCTGGTAAGCGCGGTAAACCAGAACCATGGCAAAGGCCAGCACACCGAAGCCGATGACGATCGCGGTCAGAATCAATGCCTGGGGCAGCGGGTCGGCAAAGGGTTCCGGAGGCCGGGTCGCCCCCAGGGATACCAACGGGGGGCTCGCCCGCGTGAGCCCCGCGGCGGTGAAAATCAGCAGATTCGCCGCATTGCCGATAAAGGTGAGACCGAGTATGAGTTTGACGATGCTTCGGCGCAACATCAAGTAAAATCCCCCGGCGTACAACACGCCGACAACGATGGCCAAAACCGGTTCCACTCACTCCTCCGCCAAAGTCAGAATGATCGTCAAGCTCGCCCCGATGACCACCAGATACACGCCGATATCAAAGATGACCGGAGAGCCCAGTTTGATCGGTTCGGCATCGAGCCAGTCGAGGGAGATCCACTTGCCGGTCAGAAAGGGCTCGCCGGAAAACAGGGGCAGGAAGCCGGAACCGGCTGCCAACAGCAATCCGAGGCCGATCAGCGCCAGCGGTTCGATGCGCAGCGCGCGCCGCGCGGTGCCGACATCGTAAGCCATGGCATAAAGCACAAACGCGCCGCCGGTGACCAGGCCGGCGATGAATCCGCCGCCCGGCTCGTTATGGCCGCGCAGCAAGATGAAAATGGAAAACAGCAGCAGCAAGGTAAACAGCAGCCGCGTGGCGGTGCGCAGAATGAGCGAGTTCATGATTTTTCCGCCTTGGTCGCTTTAAGCTTCAAAAGCGCAAACACGCCCGCCCCGGCGACGCCGAGAACGGTGATTTCGCCCAGCGTATCCAGGGCACGGAAATCGACCAGGATGACGTTAACGATATTGCGCCCATAAGCGAGCGGATAGCTATGCTCCGCGAAGAAATCGGAGATCGGCGCATGAAACTGCGCGGCGGTGGCGACCAGAGTAAGCCCGGTCATGAGCGCGCCCGCGGAAATCGCCACCACGGCGTCCCTCCAGCGCGCGGGCGCGCCGGACAAGACCGAATAACGCGGCAGAAAATAGAAAACCGACACGAACAGTATGACCATGAGAGTTTCGATCAAGAACTGCGTCATGGCGACGTCGGGAGCGCCGAAAAGGATGAATATCAGCGCGATGCTGTAGCCGACGACCCCGAGGGCGGTCACGGCGCCCAGGCGCGAGGAACAAAAGATCGCCATCAGAGTGGCCAGGATGATGAGAACCGCCAGCGCCAGTTCATAAAAACGGTAGTCGGACCAGCGCAGATCGAAGGCGAATTCGTTGCGCACGGTCAGCGGAAATCCGATCGCCAGGACGGCACCGACGATCACAGTCAACAGGTAATAACGCAGATAGCCGCTCTGTAATACGCGAGTCTGCCAGCGCGCGGTCAAATTGAGCCCGGCCAAGATTTGCGCATACCAGTTTTGCGGTCCCCACGGCGCATCAATTCGAAATCCGGCGGCAATCCGGGCCAGCGCATGGCGCGCTTGAAATACCGCCCATCCGCCCGCGAGTGTGAGCGCGCTGAGCGCCAAGGTGAAGGTCCAGCCGTGCCACAACGACAGATCCAGAGCTAGAGGCGCTCCGGCGACGGCTGAAGATGCGGCGGCGAGCAGCGGCGCCGGCAGAAAATTAGACAGCAAGCCGCAGACCAGGCTCAGCGAAGCGAGACACAAAGGTCCCAGCCACAACCCGATCGGTCCTTCGTGCGGATGCTTCGGCGTGTGTCCCGTTTGCTTGCTCAAAAACGGATAGATGCCCACCACCATCGCCACGTTGACAAAAATTATCGCCGAAAAAACCGCGGCGGCGGTGAGCAGCGCCGGTGCCACCTCGGAATGGAGAACTCCCTCGTAAAAAATTTCCTTGCCGATGAAGCCGAACAACGGGGGGATTCCCGCCATGGAGAGCGCAGCGAGCACCGCCGCGGTTGCGGTGATCGGCATCGCCCGCCCCAAGCCGCCCAACAGCTTGACGTTTCTGGTGCCGGTTTCATGGTCCACTGCGCCGGCGACCAGAAACAATGCGCCCTTGTAGAGCGCATGGGCAAACAAGAACACCGCCGCGCCTTTGGCCGCTCCTTCCGTGCCCATGCCGAGCAGCATGACCAAAACGCCGAGTGCGCTGATCGTCGAATAAGCCAGGATGCGCTTGAGATCTTCCTGGCGCAGGCTCAACCAGGCCGCGAACACCATTGTGACAGCGCCCACGAGTGTCACCGTATACACCCACGCGTCGGTGCCGCCGAGCACCGGGCTCAAGCGTCCCAGAAGATAGATTCCGGCTTTCACCATGGTCGCCGAATGGAGATAGGCGCTGACCGGTGTAGGCGCTTCCATGGCGTTGGGCAGCCAGAAGTGAAACGGGACCTGCGCCGATTTGGTGAATGCCCCGAGCAGCACCAAAACAAGGATCGGACCGTAAAGACTATGCCCGCGCACCAAGTCGCCGCTTGCGAGAAAACCGGATATTTCCGAGCCGCCCGTCACTTGTCCCAGAAGAACCATGCCCGCCAAAAGCGCCAGGCCTCCCGCGCCCGTGATCAGCAATGCCTGCAGCGCGGCGGTGCGCGACGCTTCGCGCTTGCAGTCAAAGCCGATGAGAAAGTAGGAGCTGATACTGGTGAGTTCCCAGAACACAAACAGGAGCAAAAGATTATCGGCGAGCACCAGGCCGAGCATGGAGCCCATGAACAGCAAGATGAACAGGTAAAAGCGGCCGATGAGCGGATGGCCGTGGAGATAGGAGCCGGCGTAGATCAACACCAAGACGCCGACCAGCGTGATCAAGACCGCAAACAGCAGGCTCCAGCCATCGACGTAAAAAGCCAGCTCGACGCCGAGACTCGGCACCCAGGGGTAAACGACGGCAAAAACTTCCCCAGAAGCCACGCTGCCGACAAAGGTCAAAAAATAGACGCAGATAGCGAGCGGCACCAGGGCCACCAGCCAGCCCGTGGCGTCGCCCGCCAGGCGGTAAAGACCCGGCGCGGCCAAGGCGAGCGCGAACACGGAGAGTATCCCGAGTGCAATTTCCATCGACAAAATGTTTGCGCTTTAATCGCTCATGACCGGCAGCGCGGGAGCGATTTTCGGTCACGAAATACGCGGCGCATCGAAGCGGCGCTACACTCTAATAGCATAACCAAAAGCGAAAGTAAGGGCCTCGCCGCAACTTGCCCGTCCAGGGCCCTTGAGCGCCGCCGGTCCCCCGCGTTGGCTCAGCGATATCCTTCGGCTTGCATGCGGAAAAGCCGCGCGTAAACGCCTTGACGCTCCAGCAGCTCTTCATGGCTGCCGATCTCGGCGATGCGGCCGCCCTGGAGAACCACGATACGCTGGGCCATTCGCACCGTCGAGAAACGGTGGGAAATGAGAATGGCCATCTTGCCATCGGTCAGTTGCTGGAAATGGCGAAAGATCTCGTATTCGGTTTCGGCGTCAAGAGATGCGGTAGGCTCGTCCAGGACTAGGATTTCCGCGTCGCGCATGAATGCGCGCGCCAGAGCGATGCGCTGCCACTGACCCACGGAAAGTTCATGACCGCCATGAAACCAGCGGCCGAGCATGGTGTCGTATTTTTCAGGAAGATCGTCGATGATCGCGTCGGCGCCGCTTTTACGGGCGGATTCGACGATCTTGTCGATGCGGTTTGCCGCTTCGATCTGGCCGAAGCCGATGTTCTCGCGGGCGGGCAGGTGGTAACGCACGAAATCTTGAAAGATCACGCCGATCTTTTGCCGCAGATCGAGCGCATCGAGTTCCCGAATATCGATGCCGTCGAGAAAGATGGTCCCCTCGGTGGGATCGTAAAGCCGGCTCAACAGCTTGATCAAGGTGGTTTTCCCCGCGCCGTTGTGACCCACCAGAGCGATCTTCTCATTGGGTCGAATGGTCAAGTCGATACCGCGCAAGACCCATTCGTCGCTTTCCGGATAGCAAAAGCCGACACCGCGAAACTCCACTCCTTGGACGATCGCAGCGGGCAATTTTCGCGACGGCGCCGCGGTTTGCATCTGCGGTTTTAAGTCGAGAAACTCGAAATAGTTGGCCATGAACAAATTGCTTTCGTAGATGTTGCCCACGGCGCCGAGGATGGACTGAAAAACCGATTGGCCCTGGCGAAAGATCGCCAGATACAACGTCATATCGCCGAGCGTGATACTGCCCTGGACCGTGCGCCACACGATCCACGCATAGGAGCCGTAAAATCCCAACGTGGCAATCAGGCCCAAGCCGAAGCCGACCGCGGCGCGCCGGGTCGCAAGCGATTTGTCTTCCTGGAAGAATTTTTCGAACAGGGAGGTGTAACGCCCGAGCAGGTTGCCGCCGAGATTGAAAAGCTTGATCTCTTTGGCGGCGCTGTCTTCGGTCAATAGCCGTGCCAGATAATTGATCCGGCGCGTTTCGGGCGCACGGCGAGTGAGCAGCCTGAAGCCCTGCTCCGAAAAGCGCGTCTCGGCGATGAAGGCCGGAATGCTGCTCGCCACTAGAATGGCCACCAGCCACGGGCTAAAGCGCAGCATCAGCGCCGCGAACGACAACAGAGTGATGACGTTCTGCACGATCAAAAACATGTTATTGATCAATTCAACGGGCTTGTAGCCGCCCTCGCGGCGGGCGTTTTGCAAGCGATCGTAGTAATCGGGATGCTCGAAATACGCCAGATCCAGTGTCAACGCCTTGCCGATGATCTCGGCGCGGATCCGGTTGGCTAGCTGGAGTTGAATCAATTGCTGGATCAGCCGGCGCGCATGATTCAGCGCCGTGGCAAGCAGGAACAGCACCAGTTCGATCAACAGATAGACAAATACCATGCGAATTTGCTCGGCGTCCTGTCCTCCCTGGATCGCCGCCACCACGCCGTCGACGATCAGCTTGCCGACCCAGGCTTGGGCCGCCGGCAGCAAAGCTCCGCCCAGCGTCAAAAAAGCCAACCCCACCGTCGCCGGGCGGTTGGTTTTCCATACCAGACTGAACGCCTGGGGAGTGTGGGTGAAGGAAATGCGAATTTTTTGCCAGTGTGGCGACAACTCGATCATCGGCAACAACCTCCTCAAGCGGATGGCGCTGCGGTTCTGGTTTCAAGCGCGAAAGCCGCAACGCTTCGCCAAATTGAAAAATAGCATGCCGAGGGGAAATTTGCCGGTTCATGGGATTGACAGGGGCGTATAACGCTCGCTAGTTTGCCTAGGCATTGCACGCGCAGCGGAACGCAGAATTATTTGTCTTGGAGGTATCATGCGGATTGCCCTTGGATTACCCAGCCGGATCGCCTCCGCCTCCGGCGAAATGATGCTTGAATGGGCCACTCGGGCAGAAGCGGGACCGTTCTCGAGTCTGGTGGTCACGGATCGCGTGGTCTCGCAGGCCCTCGAACCGCTTTCGGTGCTGGCCATGGCCGCCGCAGCGACACGGCGCATCGGTCTGATGACCAGCGTGGTAATCGGCCCGACGCGCGAGACGACGTTACTGGCCCGCCAGGCGGCCACCATCGACGTACTCTCCGGCGGGCGCTTGACCCTGGGACTCGGCGTCGGCGTGCGTGAGAACGACTATTGGGCCACCGGTCTGGATTTTCACCGGCGCGGACGGCGCGCCCAGGAGCAGTTGCCGGCGCTGCGCCGCTTGTGGGCCGGCGAAGCACTATCGGAAAAAGTCGGGCCCATCGGTCCGCGTTCGCCCCGCGCAGGCGGTCCGGAACTGCTGATCGGCGGCTATGTGCCGGCGATCGTCGAGCGCATTGCCAAGTGGGGCGACGGCTACATGGCGCCGGGCGGCGGCGAACCGCAAAGCCTGCTCAAGATGTGGCAACAGATTCTGCAGGCTTGGAAAAGCGCCGGCCGCGCGGGACAGCCGCGCTGGGTCGGCGCGAGCTACTATGCGCTGGGGCCCAAAGCAGGCGAGCAGGCGGCGCAGTACATCGACGCCAACTACGGCTACAATCCGGAGCTGGCGGCGCGCCGTCTGCGCGGCATTCCGACGGCGGCCGAAACCGTGGCGAGCTCCATCAAACGTCAACAGGATATGGGCGTGGATGAGTTCATCCTGCGCCCCTGCGCCGAAGATCTCGAGCAGATGGATCGGCTCGCCGACGTCGCGGCGCGCCTGATTTGAGCCGGGCCGGCGCCGTACCGATCACTCGGCTGGGGTCAAGTATCGCTTGAAGATTTGCAGGGCGATGCCTGGATGTTTCTCCGATAACAATCCCACGGCGTAAAGCAAATAGGACGAGTCGAGAAATTTTTTCGGCGCCCGAGGCCGCAGGATTTGCACGCGATCGTCCAGCGCCGCCCCAGGTGAAAGAATATACGCCGCGAACGAATTGTGTACGAACACACCGCCGGTGCCGATCAGCGTATGCGTGTCGCGCAGGTCCTTGCCCGAGTGCACCCAGGTTTCGCCCTGGCGCGCAACGATGCGTTCGCGCCGGCCGACGTGGCGGGCGATGGCGAGATCCACCGCAGCGCGGGCAAGCACCGCGTCGGCGGCCGAGTGCCACGGTTGCTGCGGCACCAGGCCCGTCTCCTCGCTGATCCGGTGGATGTAATCGCTCAATTCCGCCGGCGCGACCGCCGCGCCGGCGAAACCACGGCGCAGATCTCCGGCGAGCGTCTCCAGACCGACGCGGCTTAAAATCGTCGCCGCGTTGAAACGAATCCCGAGGTCGCCCTCGACGGTTCGCTTGGCGTACGCTTCGGCCAAACCCTGGGCGATGACATTTTCGCCCGCGGGATGGCCGTAGCCGATGGAATGAACATCGGTGGTGGCGCCGCCCACGTCGACAACCAAGGTATCGCCCCAGCCTTTTTCGTTTGCCGTACCGTCGGCGCCGAGCCGAACCCCTTCGAGCACCGCCATCGGCGTCGGCAACACCACCGGCACGATGCTGCCGAGCGCGTCGAGACCCTTGGCCTTGGTGATGCGCTCCATGAAAAGCCGGCGGATCTCCGCGCGCGCCGCTTCCACGGCGAGCGTTCCGGCCCGAGGCATGACGTTGTCGATCAGTCGAAATTCTTTCCCGCCGCGCTTCAAGATGTCGCATGCCTCGGGCGCTGCCGCGCGATTGCCGGCAACGACGATGGGAACGGCCAGCGCCGACCCTGCGAGCATGATCGCATTGTGAAGGATCGTCTCCGCGTCGCCGCCGTCCACGCCGCCGGTGAGCAGAATCATATCGGGCCGGAGATCGACCAGATCGCGCATTCTTTCGGCCGCGAGCTTAAACGCCGTCGAACCGACAATCTTCGCGCCTGCACCGAGCGCCGACTGGTTCGCCGCCTCCACGGTGAGTCCCGGCACGTTGCCGACGACCGCGATACGCAATCCGCCGGCGGCGCTGCTCGACGCCAGAACCAGGGAGCCTTCGAGCATGGTCAAATCGCGCGGCGGCGCGGCGAACAAGGCATCGCGGGCATGAAGAGTTTCGAGAGCGCATAGCAGACCCTCGCGCACGTCGGTGAGCACCGTGGAAGGCGCCTGACTGCGCCCGAGAACTTCGGCCTTGGCCAGGTCCACCGCGGTGATTTTGGTAAACGTGCTGCCGAAATCGATCAGGAGAGCGAGGGAAGACATGGGAAGGCGAAAGGAGAAAGCAAACGGCTCAAAGGCAAGAAAATCGTTTCAAGGCGCAGTGACTCATTTTGGTCCGCCAGTACGGGTTTCAGCAAAATTCGCATCTCATGAGATTCTTCGCTGCGCTCAGAATGACACTCGCTTGTAGGTGTCATCCTGCACCCTTCGACCGCGCTCAGGATCAACTCCGTGAAGGATCTGCTTTCAAACACCCTTGTCAGACTGGGCGCTAAATATCGAGCCCCATAGTTCCAATGCCGGCATTCTTTCTGCCTTCCGCCTATTTCAATAGCCCCATTTTTCGGCAATCTTGCTCACGCGCTGATACTCCTCCGCCAGGTCTTCGCGGGCGCGCAGCTCGCGGTACGCTTCCTCGACCAGATCTTGCGCCGAGACCTCTTTGATCGGCGGCACTTCGTAGTTCAGCTCTCCCAGTCGTTCCTCTTCTTTGAGCATGTCCTCGAAGCCGGTCGCTTTGCCGTCCAGCGGGAACGGCATCGCCTCCAAATCCTGCGCCGAACGCAGTTGCTTTACGACTCGTTCCTCAGGGTCGGGGCTGCGCAGCCGCAGGCGCTTTTCGAGATTGGAGATGTACTCGTAATTCTTCGGCATGTCGCGCATAAACCAATAGGAACGAATCATCCCCTTGAGAAATCCCTTCACCAGATCGGGCCGCTCCTCGAGAATACGCCCCGTCGCCGCGATAATCCGCTCGGGCCGCCCGTCGGGGTATTGATCCGCCGGCGACACCAGCGCGTTGCAGCCCTCCGCAACCAATTCCTTCGCGTACCAGGGCGGCACCGGCGCGCACTCAACTTTACCGCTTCGGATCGCGTCCCGGTGAAGGCGCGAATTGACGCCGATCCGCACCCATTCCACATCCCTTTCCAAGTCCAAGCCGGCTTTTTTAAGCTGAATTTGAATCGCCCAGTGGCGGATGCTGTTATAGTCGCTGATGCCGACGCGCTTGCCCTTCAGATCTGTTAGCGACTTGATGTGCGGCGGCCCCACCCAGACGTTGGTATGCTGGTTGCGCCAGCCGGAAATAATATAGATATCGGCGCCTCTGGCGCGTTGATAAAACACCGTGCGCGACTGCACGTCGAGGGCGATATCGACGGATCTTTCCTTCATCGCCTGTGAAATACCGAGCTTCTCAAGGCCGAAAGGCACCATGGCGTCGGTCAGAATCTTGTATCCCAGCGAGCCGTCGGCGGTTTTCAGCCCCTCGTCGTAAAAGAAATTCAACTCGTGCGCGGTCATCACCGGCACCTGGTGCAGCACATGATAACAGGTCGGCGCGATTCTCAGTTTTCCATCAAGCATGTTGTATACCCTCTTTCATGATTTGCCGGATATCTTCCTTTTCATCCCCCGGGTCGCAAACGTTCCTCGATCCCGTCGTGAGCATCCCTTGCCGACGGGGATATCTCCGTCTGCGATATCGTCGATGATTCCCCACCGCGGCGTGGCATTCACGGGGGGGCTAAAAGAAGAACAACCGAGCCAGGAGAACGGCAACGCCCAGGAGTGCCAAAATTTGTATCGCAACGCCGATCCGGCCGTCGAGCCGAAACGGCAATTGAAATCCTCGATGGGCGAGCGGCTGCCGTTGCGCAGCGGCCGCGGCCGGAGCACCCTTTTGCTGCAAGATTTCCAGTGCCCGGCCGACGTCGCCCCGGTCCACCTGAACGTTGATGCCGCCCACACGCACCTTCATTCCCTTGACGGACGCGCCCCGCTCGTCCACCAATAAGGATTTGATTCCCGCGGTTTCAAGTTTGGCGCTGATATCGAGCGCCTGCTCGCGCCGCTTCACGGTGGCAACGGTGACGTTGCCCAGTTTCGGTTTTTCCGTCGCTCCCGCCATAGGCGCCCTCGACTTGAAAGTTTTTACACTCGCTCCCCTCGTTCTGCAAACCTCTCCGGGATCTGCGCGCCGATTATACCCCCGTTCAAAAACCGCGCTCTAACTTTGGGGGCTATCACTGCGCCAAAAATAAGTCAACGAATTCACTCTCGCGACCTGCGGCGATTATTGTGGGAGCGAAAGCCCTGGGCTGTCCGGTGAAAACGCAGGTTCCGAATCTCGGTCATAAAGCGGCCGCTAAATCATGCGCGCGTGCGCACCGCGGCGGCAGCGCTTGACAACGATCGGCCGAACCTTATAGAAGGCGAACCGGAGCACTCGCTGAAAAGTTCACCCGGCGGCTTCGATCCGCTTTGACCGGAGTGTTTCATCGCCGCCAGCGCGTTGTGACAACAACCGAATTTTTAATAGTTTAAGGGCGTGGCTTAAAGTTGTTCCAAAAAAAAGGAGGTTGTTTTATGGACTGGCGACTTATTTTCGAGCAGAGCGCGGTGAACGGCGGCGTATACGATGAAAGGGATCTCATTCCCAGACTGTTTCGCCCGGTGACCGATTCGTGGTTTCAAAGGCGGCTGGATCATGTCCGTAACGAGCTAAAAAAGGAAATGCTCCACCAACCTGATCCGCTCCAACCGGAATCACTGAAACGCCCGGCGGCGGGAGCCCCGGCGCGCGGCCGGCGCTCCAACACGCCGCGAGCGAAAGCTACCGGCCGCGCTGCGAGTTCGAAGGATAGAAAAAAGAACCGGCTTGGTGAGAATTACCAAGGAGTCGGTTCGTAGACATACAGGGACGAAGGGGCGAGTCGTGGAAAGGGCGGGCACCCGGACTCAAAGAAAGCTCTCCCACCCGCGCCTCGAAATCAGCACTCGGGCGGCAAACGGGGCGGTGGCCGATAGGGCAGAGACCCATTGCCCGGGCTTGGAACGACTCGACCCTTCGTGTCCAACGACCCACGGTCGTCGAGTTATTTATGAGATCCTTAATACTTAAAACGACGCGATCTCAATCGCCGCCATGGAAAGTTTTGAAAAATTCTTGCCGGCCGCCGGTGCTTCCCATCATGACCAGTTCGCTGGTTTCCGCCAGCGGCGTCTCCGCTGCGACATGAGTGTCCACTTTCCCGTCTTGCTGAATCCCGATCACGTTGAGTCCCGTGACTTCGGCGATCTTGCTGGAGCCGATGGTTTGTCCGACCAGCGCCGATGGCAGCCTCGCTGAAAAAATTTCAAACCCCTCGCCAAGGATCAACAACTGCCGGCTGTGCAGCTGGGCGAAAATTTCCTCGGCCCCGAGCGACGCGTAGCTGATGGCGAAGTCGGCGCCGGCCCGGTAGATCGCTTCGATGTTTTTCTCATGGGTAATGCGGCTGATGATGCGCATCCCCGGGTTGAGACGGCGGCAGTAGACCGCGAGATAAATATTCATCGCGTCGTCGTTGGTCGTGAGCAGCACCGAAGGCGCTTCGCTCAGTCCGGCTTTCATCAGCACCGAGCGGTCGGCCGCGTCGCCGATAAAAATCTGCTCCGAGAGAGCGGTGAGATGCTCGCGCAGCGCGGCGTCGCGCTCGACCAGGTGAAAAGCCACCTCGCGCTGCTTGAGGGACTGAGCCGCCGCCTGCCCCACGCGGCCGCCGCCGATGATCAACACCGGATTGTAATTGGTATTGTAGATCACCAGCAGCATGTCGAGTTCGAGCAATTGGGCGGCCGAGCCCGCGACCACGGCGACGCTTTCCTTGGTGAGAACGGTCTCCGGATGCGCGGCTTTGAGCCGCCCCCGCTCCCATACCGCAATCAACGTCGCGCCGGTGACCTTTTCCAATCCCAGCTCGCCGACGGTCTTCCCGGCCAGTGGTGTGTTGTAGACCGCAAAGTCGGCGATTTGCAGATTCAGGATGCTGCCGACGATGTGGGTCTGGGCATGCCCCGCGTTGACGCGATTGGCCAAGCGCTGCGCCAGGCGCAGATGCAGCGGCATCACGTAGCTGCAACCGCTCAATTCGAGAATATCGACGGAGTCCTCTTCCTGGGCGAGGCCGACGATGGGCACCTCCGGCGCCACCTCGCGCACGGTCAGCGTGATATTCGTGTTCACGGTGTCCGAGCAGTTGGCAAAAACCAGGCGCGCCTGCGCCACCCGCAGATTTTGGTACGTGAGGCTGCTGTCGACCTCGCCGGCGATCACGGAAATACCGTCGCCGTGCATGCGCGCCGCTTCAGCCCAATCAGGCTCGATCACGTAATAGGGAATGCCGCTGAAACGCAGCCGCTCGATCAGTCCGGGAGCGATGGAATCGTATTGGCAAATAATCACGTGCATGGCAGCGCTTGGCGGCACCTCGCGCGGCGCCCGACCCCTCACCTGCGCCTCGAGCCAGGGGGCGTAAAACAGACGGATGAACATGAACGGCAGAACGATCAGCAAAAGCACGATGCCGGAAACCATGACGACGATGCTGAACAGACGGCCGATATCGCTGGTAAAGGTGATGTCGCCGAAGCCCAAAGTCGTCATCACCGTAAGCGTCCAGTAAAGCCCCGAGAGCCAGGAGTGATAGCGCGCCTCGGCATAGAGCATGATGACGTGAAAGAGCGCGGAATAGATCGCGATCAACAGGGCGAGAAAGACCAGGTACTTCGACAGCGTGCGGACGTTTTGCCGCGCGCCCCGCTCACTGAGGAAGTAAGCAATCTGGCTCATGAAAAATTTCATCGGGAGATCCTTGCGATGGTTTGTTTGCGCCGATTATTTCCGTCCCCGGGGAATGCTGTCAAGGGATGGCCGCCCGCCGGTGAATTTTGATCATCGCCGCTTGGGGCGCGGGCGTGCGGCGTATGGTTTCTGTTTCAAAGTTCAAGGTCCTCGGAACCGCATGGACGGGGGAGCCTTGATCCCCAATTTTGAGCCTTGAACATTGGGTACAGACAAGTGAATTTCCACGCGCCGATCACGCCCTCGCTATTGACCGGCCGCACAAGCCTCGTTACCTTAAAGACTCGCCCGCGTCGCGGCGATCGCATTCCGCGAACCGCGAGAGGTCATTTGCACTGAGCTGAGCCGGAGCCAATGTTTCCGTACCGCGACGAAAACCAACTGCAGCGTACTCCCGTCATCACCGTGGCGATCATCGCCGCCAACATCGGTGTGTGGATCTACGTGCAGGGCGCCGGCTCCGCCACGCCGTTGGCGGGATCCATTTGCGAGTACGGCCTGATCCCCGCCGAGTTGACGCTTTCGGTGCCGCCCGGCACGTCTTTTCGCATGAGCGAAAAGCTCGTTTGTCTGACCGATTCCGGCCGCCAGATAACCCATCTGTTTACCTCCATGTTCCTCCATGGTTCATGGATGCACCTGCTCGGCAACATGTGGTTTCTATGGCTATTCGGCAATAACATCGAAGACTCCATGGGGCGGGTGCGTTTTATCGGTTTCTATCTCCTGAGCGGATTGGCCGCCGCGCTCGGACAAGTGATCACCAATCCAAGTTCGGTGATTCCCATGGTCGGCGCGTCGGGCGCCATCAGCGGAGTCATGGGCGGGTATTTGATTTTATATCCGCGCGTGCGGGTCTTTGCCCTGGTGCCGATCGGCTTCTTTATCACTTCATTGGCCATGCCCGCCTGGGTGATGCTCGGTTACTGGTTTCTCATTCAGTTCGTCAGCGGTCTCGCAACCGTTGGCGGAGACCTCGGCGGCGTCGCCTTCTGGGCCCATATCGGCGGCTTCGTTGCCGGTGTTGTGCTGATCAAACCGTTCGTTCGCGAAGACTATTACCAGGCTCACCGCTCGCACCATTGGCGCCCGCGCCGGGTCATGTTCAACCGCTAAGCCGGACCATTCACG
>CAZILB010000006.1:17254-51429 GCA_964539925.1 uncultured Syntrophobacter sp.
GCACCATTGGCGCCCGCGCCGGGTCATGTTCAACCGCTAAGCCGGACCATTCACGCTACGAGAAAAAGCGCTCACTTCGATCATACATGTTGCCGGCAACTTGGTGGCACCGCTGCGCCGCCTTCGCTCCGGAGCGTTTACCCCAGCCATTTTCGCTTGCGATACTTATCCGGGCCAATCATCGGCGTTCCATGGGACGAATCGCGCGTCAGCTTTTTCCGCCGCCGGCGCGCTCCAGCCGGTCTTCGATTTCGCCGAGGTAAGCGGCGACAGTGTTGCCGGATTGTTCGACCGCTTCCGGCGCAGGGAAACTCCTCGCCTTGTAGTCTCGCTTCGATCCTTGATACAACGGACAGGTGCGATTTACGAGCAACAGGGAGCGGGCAACCAACGAGTCGAGGTTTTTTTACGGTTGGATCATCGTCGCGGTCGGCTTTCTCGCCCACATCGCTTCCGCCTTTTCGATATCGAGCACACTGAGCGTTTTTCTCAAACCGTTGTCGGCGGATCTGGCTATTTCCCGCGGCGTTTTTTCGCTCATTCGGTCGGGAGAGATTATTCTCGGCGCCGCGGCGGCGCCGGTGGTCGGCACGCTGTTGGACCGTTACGGCGGCCGCTGGCTTATCGCCGCGGGTGGACTCGTCTCCGGCGCGGGCTTTCTGCTTCTCGGCCAGGCGCGCGATTACTGGCAATTTTTGCTCGTACGCTGGCTGCTGATCAGTCCCGGCGACACGCTTATGGGCTCCATGGTGGTGAACGTTTCCATCTCACGCTGGTTCGTGCGCATGCGCGGCCGCGCGCTCGCCCTGGCCGGCATGGGCCATGGCCTGGCCAAAGTATGCATGCCCGTAGCCGCGGCGACGCTCATCCTGTACGCGGGATGGCGCGGTGCCTGGGTCGTCTTCGGCGTGGTGACGCTGGTTCTGGTCGTCGCTCCGTCGTTGATTTTTATGCGCCGCCGTCCCGAAGACATGGGGCTTCTGCCCGACGGCGGGACCGCCACCCGAACGGAATATCATGCTGCCGCAATCGAGGCTGCTTCAGCCAAGCCGCGGCGAATTGCCGGCGACGAAGTCGAATGGAGCCGGCGCGAAGCGCTCGGCACGCCTGCCTTCTGGCTCATCGTCACGACCTTTGGCGTTTCCCACGTCGGCGTGACCGGGCTCAATCTTCACGTCTTCTCTTTCGTCAGCGATCAGGGTCATTCGGCGATGATGGCGGCGCTGGTCATGAGCATCATCGCCGTCATGCAGTTCAGCACGCCGATGGTTTGGGGACTCCTCGCCGAGCGCAGGAATATCGCCCGGCTCATCATGGCTAAGTTTCTGATTCAAGCCGCAGGGATCTTATGGGCCCTGTCCGACCCCGGAGTGATCGCGCTTTACGGCGGGTTCTTTCTCTACGGCATCGGCATGGGCGGCACCTCCATCCTCGCGGAAATGATCTGGGCCAACTACTTTGGGCGCGTCTCCCTCGGCAAGATCCGCGGCATGGGTTCGATGTTCACCAGCAGTTTCTCCGCCGCCGGCCCGCCTTTTTTCGGTCTGCTCTTCGATTACACGCAAAGTTACAATCTCTCCTTCAGTCTCTTCATCGGCATGTTGTTCGCTTCGGCTCTCCTGAGCCTCTTCCTGCGGCCGCCGAAAAAATGACGCCAGCCTCGCGCGCGGTACGGCCCGTTTATTTCAGGATCGGGTTGACTTCACGCGTTTTTTTGCAACAATTTTCGCATGCGTTTCGGTTCAAGAAACCCATCGGCCGCCGGCGTCGCCATCGGCCTGTGGCTGACGTTGGCGCTGCTGGCGCTGGCTTTGGATCATTCTCTCCAACGGGCAGCGGCGCACGCGGATTCCGGCGGCATCGAGCAGCCGATCGCCAACAAACACCCCGGGGCGCGCCATCGCGCCGATATCCAACCGAAAGCCACGCCGAGCAAGGCGGCCGGCGCGCCCGCGCTCCTGCCCCGGGTTTCCTTTTTGCGCTTCGACCTGAAGCAAAATCTTAAAGCCTGGCCGGTTCTCTCAAACCCCGTCGAGCGATCACCGCCGTCTCTCATCGCTTCCTAACCGCACTCGGTTCGTATTCGACCGGCGTGATCGAGAATGCCTGAACGGGCCTTTCGAGCCGCCTGACGGAAGGGTGCCGAGGTAAAATTTCAGCGCGCCGCGCCAAGGCGCAGGAGTTATTGACGAGGGAGAGGCCCGGATCTCCCGAGGTCCTGCTCTCGCCGATATCCAAAAAGGAGGTTTGGGATGCGTCACTTTCTTTCCAATTCAAGTTACGAAGTGAGCGTGGGCCATCTGTATGAAGTCGATCCGCTCGCAACGATTCAGTTTAACGATACCATGAAGCGCAGCGTCCATTTCGAACCGGAAAAGCGCTTGATGCTCGCAGTGCTCGACGACGCTCTCAAGAGCTTTCAAAACAACGTGGCGGGGGGCGGCAGCAAGTCAAAGAGGCTGTTTAGAGAGACCGAAGAGTGGTTTTGGGATGGGGACACCGAACATATTTTCGGTTTCGAGCATATCTGTTCCGTGCTGGGATTGGGTCCGGATTATATCCGGCGCATGCTGGTACAGTGGAAGTCGAAGGCGATCGCCGACCCGCGGGATCGCACCATAGCCCCGCGGCGCCGAAAAAAAAGCCGCAAGCGGTTGCGATACGCGGCCTGATTTCATCGCCGAGACATTCGATAGTTTCACGAATGGAAAAGAAAAATGAGTTGTGGCGAACCTTTGCCTGGCGCGCCGCCCGGCATTTCAAGCCGCGGCGGCCGCGCCGGCCGAGATTATCCTTTTTCACGGCTTGACATATCGCGCGTATATAATATAGCAATCTACCCATGTTGCAGCGACTACAGAATCAGCGGTTGCGCGCAATGCGCTGGATTGGCTGCGCCTGTCTTTCGGCCCTGTTCTTTTCCCTTGCCTACTTGCCAATCGACACGCCGCTGTCCCATGGCAGTATCTCGGCGGCGGTCGTGGTCCACAAAGATATCCGGCTCCAACAGATCGCCAAAACCGGATGGCTCCAGGATTCTCCGCTTGAGACATGGATCGACGACTCGGGTTTGCGGTTCGTCAAAGTAGACCGCAAACAAAACCTTCGCTTGTGGCCGGTAATCTATACCGGACTTACCCGTTCGCCCCCCCCTATTAACCTCGTCTAAGTCCTGTTTGGGACGGAGTCGCGGGTTGCCTCGTCGCTGTCGGCGCGAAGAAAGCGAACGATGGCTAACCCAACAAAGGGGTTAAATTCGCCTGTATGCGGTCAAGACGGCATCGCGTCCACAAAGATTTTGGCAGATTGCGCGGTCTTGGCTTTATTCCCGTACCGGCGGGAGGATTCTATGTTTCATGAAGACCAAATGAACCACGCGGAAAAATCCGTCTCGTTAATGCAGCTCGATACGCTCGTTCCTTATCAATACCTCGAAACCACGAAACGCAAGGTCCCCCTGGAAGCCGAAAAACGATTGATGCTGGCGGTTCTCGAAGACGCGATCTTTTGCTTTCAGAAATATTGCGACGCGCGCAGCCGCAAAGAACAGCGCCTGTTTTCGGACAGTGAGGCGTGGATCGTCGAGTGCGGGGACGGCTGGGTCTTCTCGTTCGAGAATATCTGTGAAACGATTGGTTTGGACCCGAACTACATGCGTCGGGGTCTCATGCAATGGAAACAATCTATGCAAGGGCGAGCGCACCCTGATCCGAATCCTCCACGGGGCGGCAAGAGATCATCGCAAAAAAACCGACTGCGAATGGCGGCTTGACCGTCAACGTTGAAAAATTTCCGGCTCGCAATTTGCGTGGTCGCGCGTCCTCTTCGGCTCGCCGTTTTCGCGGGCAATCGGCGGCGGCGCAGAACGCGAGACTTCGGGCCTGTGGCTAAACCTTAGAGCAGCTTGAACGAAAGGAGCCTCTCATGGCGTCAGGAGACGATCGTCGGTTCGGCAGAGGTTGGCCGCCGCAAGATAGCGATTGGGAGGAGATCAGGCAAAAAATGCCCCAACTGCCCAACCTCAGCCCGACTCCCGTCTGCTGCCCTATCTCACCGACGCCAAAGCGACGAGATAACCCAAGGCTCATGGTGCATCGGCAACGGCGTCCCATCTACCCGGCCGGTTACGCGGCCGCCGGATCAATGAGGAGGAGGCAGTATGCTTGAAGCCGCGATCTCGGCCTTTGAAAACTTGTTCACTTGCCCCTGCGCCTTGGGGGTTATTCCCGAACGTCTGATGTTCCTGTTTTTCGGCGTGATCATGGGTCTCGCCTTGGGCGCCATTCCCGGTCTTGGGGGCCTGGTAGGTCTGGCTATTTTGTTGCCTTTCACCTACACCATGGACGCTTTTGCAGCGCTCGCGATCATGATCGGGCTGATCGCGGTAACGACCACTTCGGATACGATTCCTTCGGTGCTCTTTTCGGTGCCCGGAACTACGGGATCCCAGGCCACGATTCTCGACGGCCATCCGATGGCGCGGCGCGGCGAAGCCGGCAGAGCCTTCGGCGCGGCTTATATGGCTTCCATGATGGGCGGGATCTTCGGCGCCTTCGTTCTTGCCCTTTCCGTACCCATACTTCGCCCCCTCGTGCTCATTCTCGGTTCGCCCGAGTTTTTCATGATGGGCATTCTCGGCATTTCGATGGTCGCGGTGCTGAGCGGCAGAGCCACCGTCAAGGGCCTCATCGCCGGCGCCATCGGCCTGGGGATCGGGATGATCGGCGTCGATCCCCAAACCGGCGCCTTGAGGTGGACCTTCGGACAACTTTACCTTTGGGACGGCATTCCATTGGTTCCGGTAACCCTCGGCATCTTTGCCATACCTGAAATCGTCGATCTCGCGATCAAAGGCACGCGCATCTCCGATGTACCGCAACAAAGTATCCACGGCGCCTGGTCCGGCATCCGCGACGCCTGGCGCCACTCGTTTCTGGTCATTCGCAGCAGCGTCATCGGCGTGTGGGTCGGCGCGATTCCCGGCCTTGGCGTTTCGGTCGTGGACTGGTTTGCCTACGGCCACGCCGTGCAAACGGAAAAAGGCGCCACCGAGACTTTCGGCAAAGGCGACGTCCGCGGCGTCATCGCGCCGGAGGCGGCCAACAACGCCAAAGAGGGCGGATCGTTGATCCCGACGATCGCTTTCGGCATCCCCGGCAGCGCCTCCATGGCGCTGTTGCTGGCGGCTCTCTTGATCCATGGGATCTCGCCGGGCCCCGACATGATCACCAAGAATCTGGATCTCACCTACACCATGATCTGGAGCCTGGCGCTGGCGAACGTTTTAGGCACCTCCATTTGCCTGATGCTTACCCCGGTCCTGGCGCAGGTCGCGCGCGCGCGCATTCACCTGCTGGCGCCGCTGGTGATCGCGGTCGTGTTCCTTGCCGCGTTTCAGGCAAGCGTTCAATTCGGCGACATGATCGCCCTGCTCTTCTTTTCCGTATTGGGTTGGTTCATGAAGCGTTTCGGCTGGCCGCGGCCGCCGGTCATCCTCGGTCTGGTGTTGAGCAAGATTATCGAGAACTACCTGTATATTTCCGTCGGGGCCTACGGGCTGACGTGGCTCTACCGCCCGCTCGTGCTGTTGATCATGCTCATCACGGCGGTGAGCCTGGTTTTTGGCGTGCGCCAGACCCGAAGAAAAGCCGTAGTGCATCAGGAAGGCGGTGAGGCATGAGACTGCAATTCGGCGTCGGAACGATGGTCACTTTATTCATTACGGCGGTGGTTGTGGCCGGACTTTATACAACGAGAGAATGGTCGTTTCAGGCGCGCCTGTTTCCCCTGACCATCGGTATCCCCGCGTTGGCGCTGTGCATCATTCAGCTCTGCATGGACATATTCAAATCCGCCAAGCCGGGGGCACAGGACGAGGATTCCGGTGTTATGGATCTACGGGTGGATCGAGATGTCCCGTCGGCGGTGGTGGTTCGGCGCGCGTCGATCATGTTCGCCTGGGTCGCCGGCCTGTTCAGCGCGGTCTGGCTTTTCGGTTTCATCATCAGCGTGCCGGCCTTTGTCTGGTTGTACCTGACCTTTCAAGCGCGCGAGACCTGGACCTCCGCATTGTTCTGGACTTCGTTGATGATGGCGTTCATTATCGGCGTCTTTCATTTCATTCTGCGCGTGCCCTGGCTCGAGGGTTATATCAGCGCCCCCCAGGAAATTCTGCTCAACTGGATCGGCAGTTAGCGCCAGAGCGCCCCTGCGCGGCCGTGAATAGAAAGTGATCGGCCTTCTCTGACTCGCTCCTTCGGAATGGCGATTGAATCTTGAATCAATATCGCCTGCAGAATATCGTCTGCGCAGCCGGGATATCCGACACGCGGGCGCAACGGGAAACGATTATGGCGGAATTTAAACCCGTTCGGCATACTGACGGCTATTTGCCCATCGAAGATCACGGATTGATCGGCGACGGCACGACCGCCGCGCTGGTCGGCCGCGACGGCGCGATCTCGTGGATGTGCGCGCCGCGCTTCGACTCGCCGCCGATCTTCTGCGCCATCCTCGACGCCGGACGGGGCGGCGCTTTCACGGTGGCGCCGGAAGGGCTTGCCGAGTCCCGCCAGTTTTACGAGAGGGACACGGGCGTGCTCGTGACGGAAATGCGCTCCCCAAGCGGCCTGGTGCGCGTCACCGACGCGCTGACCTTCCGCGCCGGCGCCGATCTGAGCGAAGACGCGCCTGCGGGTCGCTCTGAACTGCTCCGCTCCATCGCCGTGCTCGACGGACATGTTCGACTGCGGGTGGCCATCGAACCGCACGGCGGAGCTCGGGCGCAATCTCTGGGCGAAGGCCTTTGCTTTCGCTGCGATTCCCGCCCCGACATCGAACTCCATCTGAGCGCCACCCGGCCGCAAGCGCTCGGAGGTCTGGGCAGCATCCTTGAACTCACCTCAGGCGACCGCGTGGATCTGATCCTGCGCTGGGGCGAAAGCGTCTCCGGCCATTCGCACATTCCGCCCGAAGAGCGCTTGTCGGCCACCATTGAATGCTGGCATCGCTGGTTGCGCCAGTTCGCCTACGACGGCCCCGAAGAGCCGTTGGTGCGGCGCTCGGCGATCACCCTAAAACTTCTCGACTACACGCCGAACGGCGCCATCGTCGCCGCGCCGACTTCCTCGCTGCCCGAGGCCATCGGCGGGCCGCGCAACTGGGACTACCGCTATGTCTGGATACGCGACGCCGCCTTCTCCGTCTATGCGCTTCGGCGCATCGGTTTCACCGTCGAGGCAGCGCGCTTTCTCGGCTGGGTGCTCGACGCCGTGGAGCGCGACGGCCGCCCGCGGGTGCTCTACAACCTCGACGCCGTTCAGCCGGAACGCGAGAGAGAAGACCCGTCGCTGGAAGGATACCGGCGTTCCGCTCCGGTTCGCTGGGGCAACGGCGCGGCGGAACAAAGACAACATGATATTTACGGCGAAATCCTCGACTGCGCGCATCAGTGGATCGCCCACGGCGGGACCATCGACGAAATCCTGTGGCGCCGGCTGAAAGGCTTTGTCGAGAGCGCGCGCTCGCAGTGGCACGCGCCCGATCAGGGCATCTGGGAAGTCCGCACCGCGGGCCGGCCGTTCACCTATTCGGCCGCGCTCTGCCAGGTCGCGCTCGATCGCGGCGCGCGCATGGCGCGGCGCTTCAATCTCCCGGGCGACTCTGCTACCTGGGACGCCGCGTCCGAAGAGATAAGAAACGCCATCCTGGAACAAGCGTGGGACGAAAAATTGCGCTCTCTCACCGAACATCTCGGCGGCGGCGGCTTGGATGCGAGCCTGCTCTCTCTCCCCCTGCGCCGGGTGCTCCCTGCCGATCACCCGCGCATGATCGCGACCACCGCCGCCATCGCCGAGCGCTTGGGCGCCGGCAACGGGTTGCTTTACCGTTACCTGCCGGAGGTCTCGCCGGACGGACTGCCGGGGCACGAAGGCGCGTTTTTGCTCTGTAGCTTTTGGTGGGTCGACAACCTGGCCTACCAGGGCCGTCTGGACGAAGCTCAGGAGCTATACCGCTCATTGTGCGCCCGCGCCGGGTCGTTGGGGCTCCTGCCGGAGGAGATCGATCCGAACACTGGCGCCTTTCTCGGCAATTATCCGCAGGCCTTCAGCCACATCGGCGTGATATCGAGCGGGGTCAATCTTTCTCGTCTGCTCAACAAGGAACGGACTCGATGATCCGCTGCTTCGTCATCTTCGGGGCTTCGGGAGATCTGACAGCGAGGCATCTCTTGCCGACCCTCGCGCAACTCCGCCAGGCCGGCAGACTGACGGCGGAAATGACGCTGTTGGGATTGGCGCCGGAGAGCTGGGACACGGGTGAATTTCAAAACCGCATGCGCGCGAGTTTAAAGCAGCACGCGCCCAAGTTGACGGACGCCTCGGTCGAAAGCACGGTTGCCCGCCTGCAGTACCGCACGGCCGACGTGACCAGACCCGACGAAATCAAAGCCGCTCTGCGCTCGGTGAACGATGCCGCGGCTTTTTATCTCGCATTGCCGCCGGCGGTATTCTTGCCGGCGGCAAAGTCGATTATTGCCGCCGGAGTTCCCCAAGGGAGCCGCATCGTTATCGAAAAGCCTTTCGGCACCGATCTTCAATCGACCCGCGACCTCAACGAGCTGCTGCACCGCAGCTTCTCCGAGCAGGCGATCTTTCGCATGGATCATTTTCTCGGCAAACAAACCGTACAGAACATCCTTGGTCTGCGCTTCGCCAACCGCATCTTCGAGCCCCTGTGGAACAGCGGGCATATCGAGCGTGTCGAAATTACCTGGGACGAAACCCTGACGATCGAAGGCCGAGCCGGGTTTTACGATGCCACCGGCGCGCTCCGCGACATGCTGCACAACCACCTGCTGCAACTCCTCTGTCTCATCGCCATGGAGCCGCCGCCCACCTTCGCCGAGCGCGACCTGCGCGATTATAAGGTCGCCCTGTTGCGCGCCGTGCGCCGGTTCTTGCCCGATGAGATCGCCAAATCGACGCGGCGAGGCCGCTACACCGCCGGGAAAATTGCCGGCCGCGAGGTTCCCGATTATGTCCACGAACCTGGCGTCGACCCCGCGCGCGGCACCGAAACGTTCGCTCAAGCCACTCTATGGATCGACAATTGGCGCTGGGCCGGCGTGCCGTTTGTCATGCGTTCCGGCAAAGCGCTCGGTAAAAACCGGCGAGAGATCGCCGTCTACTTCAAGCCTGTGCCTCATCTCGCCTTCGCCAATGAGGCCGATCCACGAGACAACGTGCTGCGCATCGAATTGAATCCCGACCGCCTCGCCCTGGCGCTCAACATCAACGGCCCCGGCGATCCCTTCGACCTCGAAACCATCGAGCTCGACACCGACCTCGCACCCCAGGAAATATCGGCCTACGGCCGGCTGTTGCTCGATCTTCTGGGCGGCGACTTGACGCTCTCGATCCGCGACGACGAGGCCGAGGAATCCTGGCGCATCATCGAACCGATCCTGGAAGCCTGGAGCCGGAACGAAGTGCCGCTGCTCGAATATCCCGCCGGTTCCGACGGCCCCGCGCGCACAGCGCATGGCGGTGGGTAGCCGTCTGTGATTTTGGGTGAGCGGACCCAATGGCTCGCCGTCGAACATGGCTCCAGCACCGTCGCATGCGACCGCACGCGCGAGACCTGCGTGGAACCCTCGGAAGAATGCCTCCAGGCCATGCTCTTTTGGCACCCTATCCGCTCGTCATAATTAGCCAAGACGGGCTTGAACTACCGCCCGGCTCAGTGTCAATCTTATTGTAAATGCCCGTCTCCGGGCGGCCGCGATTTGAGCCGACGGAGAGGCTTTGGAAAACGCCGTCGGCGCATTGAGGAACAAATGCCCGAGGAGGTTGTGACATGTACACAAAAATTCTTGTGCCGCTCGACGGTTCCCCGCTGTCGGAACGGATACTGCCCTACGCGCGGCGCTTCGCAGAAGCTGGTCATTCCGCTGTAGAATTGCTGCACGTCATCCACCCCGACACGATTGACCTTCTGGTCGATGTCGGCCGCGGGCGACTCAATGAGGTAGTACGTTCCGATCTTACGAAGACGAGCGAGGAATATCTCGATCGAGTCGCCCGCTCGTTTGCCCAAGCCCCAACCCCTGAGTGCTCGGTGGAAATCGGCGTGCCTGCGGAAACCATCATCCGTCGAGCCCGGGCGGCCCCCGGGACTCTGGTGGCCATGAGCACGCGGGGACATTCCGGCCTGAAACGCTGGCTGCTGGGAAGCGTAGCGAACAAAGTCCTGCAGCAAATCGGCAATCCGCTTCTCCTGGTAGCGGCAACTGACGCCGTTCAGGACGAAGGACAAACTTTGACGCGAGTTCTGGTTCCGCTGGACGGTTCGGATCTGGCCGAGAAGGTGCTGCCCCACGTGGCCGCGATCAGCAAAGCCTTGAATCTTAGCGTGGAGCTTCTGCAATTCTACGCACCGCCTTTGAGCGCCTTGGTTCCTGTCGATTATCGGATCCCACCGGACGATTATGCCGGAACGGCGATGAGGCAGGCGCTGCACAAAAAAGCGGAGGCTTACCTTCAAGATAAGCTCCCTCAGCTCAGCGCAGCGGGAGTCAAAAATGTTTCTTTCAGCGTTATCGAAGGGGAAGCGGCGCAAGGTATCATCGAGACGGCGCAAAATACGCGGGGCAATCTCATCGCCATGTGCACCCACGGGAGGTCGGGTATCGGCCAGTGGGTGTTGGGCAGCACGACCGAGCGGGTTTTGACTCACTCGGGAGATCCCGTCTTGGTGATCCCCGCGTCAACCGATCAAGCGTAAAGGAGGGCGAGTCCATGGTTGCTCGAATAATTTCTTCGTTATTTCGACGGATTCCGCTACCGGTCGCTCACGCTCACTGTGACGGCCCATGCGGTATTTACGATCCGGCCGCCGCACGGATCGCGGCGGAAGCGGTATTATCGATGACCCAAAAACTAAGTGCGCTCGAGACTCCGGACCCGCACAATAAGAACGCCTGGCTTGCCTACCAAAACACCGTGGCGCGTTATGTCAAGATCAAGGAGGAACAAGCGGAAATTGCCAAGCGGGAGATTCTTATTCTGTGGACCGATTACTTCGATGCGGATCATCTAAAACAGTACCCCGATCTTCATGATCTTTTTTGGCGAGCGGCGAAGCTATGTTCCATCTGCAAGGTCGAGGTGAACGAAAAGCGCGCAACCGAGCTGCTGGCTGCGGTCAAAAGGATTCACGACATCTTTTGGCAAACCAAGGAGCGCCGGGTAGCATGGTATACGGCGGCATAGGCAAGGCGCTGATTAACTTCCTGCTTTTGGCTTTGGGTCGGCGCCGGCTTTATCGCGTGGCCGGCGCCAGTATGCGGCCGACCCTGGTCGAAGGCGATCTGCTTTTTGTTCAGACCAGGATTCCGAAGGACTCTCTTGAATCGGGCGACGTCGTCATTGCCTTGCACCCGTTTCGTATAGGGCTTTTCATCGTTAAACGGGTCGCCGAGGTTATGTGCGACGGCCGTATCGCGCTGCTTGGCGATAATTCGCATGAAAGCAGCGATAGCCGGCAGTTCGGAGCGGTGGCGCCGGGGCAAATCCTTGGCCGCGCGACTTGCCGGATCGGCGCGCCATGGTCGACCTCGACGTTCAAACCGAATTGGGTCTGAGTGTTTTTGGCGCAAAGGGGGCCAGGCTGAGGGCAGAAGAGCTGCTTTCGAGATTAGGAGGCAAAAAATGCGGCAGCGATTTCGAAGGGTCAAGGAACTGCGACAGTTTACAATTCGTGCCACTGACGGCGATGTGGGAACGCCCGAGGAAATCTTTTTTGATGACGAGACCTGGGCTGTCCGTTACCTTGTCGTCAATACAGGCAGCTGGTTGACGGGGCGGCGAGTACTCATTGCACCTATGGCTGTGAGCGACATCGACGACTCGGAACAAAGATTACAGGTAAACCTCACGAGGCGCCAGGTAGAGGCTAGCCCCACGGTGGATACCGAGAAACCGATCTCGCGCCAGTACGAGGAGGAATATTATAAGCACTACGAGTGGACTCCTTACTGGGGATCGGCCATGGGCGCCGAGGCTCACATGCCACCTTCGGCGCGCACCCTGGCCAAATCCGTGGACGCCGATCAGGTTCCCACAGGCGAGATCGAGGAATCTCATCTCCGCAGCAGCGCAGAGGTGACGGGTTATTACATCGAAGCGCGGGACGGGGAGATTGGCCATGTGGAGGACTTCGTCGTCGACCACAAGGACTGGAGCATCGGCTATCTGGAGGTGGACACCCGCAATTGGTGGCCAGGGAAGAAAGTGCTGGTGTCGCCCACATGGATCGAAGGAGTCAACTGGGAGGACCGCAAGGTCCTGATCGATCTAAATCGGGAAGTCATCGAAGGCGCTCCAGATTTTGATTCCTCCGGAATCGTCACAGAGGACTACGAGCTGGAGTTGTTTAAGTACTACGGTCAGCGGCGAGGGAAGACCGGCCCAAGCGCCTGAAGCAAACGGTGTCAGACAGCATCCGCGTTAACGACCGCTGGCGGAGCTGTTTTCTTTGGCGAAGCGGCGACGCCTACGAAGTCGAGATTGCGGCTAGATTGAGCGAGCAAGATTTCCAGGCCACGCTCCATGTCTGAAATCAGAGTGATAGAAGAGCGTTGACACGGGCGCTGTTTCTGAATAGCGTCAAGCCGCATCATTCGCAAGCCGCCCAAAATCCACGCCTATGGCTTACCAGGAGGAGCCTATGAGCAGCAAGGTCTCCGTTCGAACGAGTATCGCGCTGATGGTTGTGCTGGTCCTTACCTGGGTTGCGGCCGCGGATGTGAACGCGGAAGACTTTTACCAAGGCAAGCGCGTCCGACTCATCGTTGGCTACTCACCGGGAGGCGGTTACGACACCTACGCCCGGATGATCGCTCGACATATCGGTCGCCACATCCCCAACAAGCCGGGAATCGTCGTTCAGAACATGCCTGGGGCGGGAGGGCTCGTTTCCGCCAATTACGTCTACAACCTTGCGCCCCGAGACGGCACCGCGGTGCTCCATGTCGGCGGCTCGACGATTCTGAAACAGCTCGCGGGAGACGATGGAGTCAAATATGACGCGTTGAAATTCCACTATCTTGGCGCCCCCTTCACGGAAGGCACCGTCCTGGTCGTGACCAAGAAATCCGGCATTGGAAAGCTTGAGGATACGTTAGGCGAAAATGCCAGGGAGCTCGTCCTGGGCGGAATTTCGGCGGGCTCGCCGCAGGATGTTGCGACAATCTTGCTGCGCGATGTGTTGGGCACCAGGGTTCGTCTGATCTCGGGGTATGCCGGCACCTCGATGATTCGCGCCGCAATGGAGCGCGGTGAGCTTGATGGCATGTTTAACTCATGGGCTTCTTTGCGGGCGACAAGCCTCGATAAGATTACCAGCGGCGAGTGGTTAGTATTGGCTTACGTGAATGAGCATCCCTTTCGGGACCTCCCTCAAGTACCCTCGATCATGAATTTCGCAAAGACCGAAGACCAGCGCCGGCTTGTACGGTTGGCGACCCTTGTGCCCTACCAGTTCGCGCGCGCCTTTTATACGACTCCGGACGTCCCGCTGGAGCGGGTGAAGATCCTTCAAACCGCCTTCGAGAGAACCCTGGCCGATAAGCAATATTTAATGCAGTCGGAGAAGGCCGGGCTCATCAATGAGCCCATCGGTGGAAATGATGTACGCTCGTTCGTTCAAGAATTTCTGACGATGCCGGAAAGCCTGAAGTCGAAGGTCCTTAAGATCGTTAACCCGTAATGCCTCCGCCACAGCCTGCCTTTATTTTCCATGCCCCCTCTTTTCCAAAAGCGGGAAACAGGAACCCAAGAGCGCGCACCGTTGTCCGCGCCCTCCCGGTTCTTTTTATCTTGCGTATATTTCTACTAAGTCAATGAGGAGTATCGCCCCGAACCCCCGAGACCGAAATCGAGGCCCGTTCGCTCTGCAGGCTTGCCCGGCGGTTGCGGTTGAATCATCCGGGATGGGAAACTGCCTATTTCAGTTCTTGAGCCCAATGAACGTCTTATAGATCTCAACAACGTCGCGCGGCGCCGCGGACAGCTCTTTCACGATCTGACTCAAATCTTCACCCGACAACGGCGATATCTCCGTCCCCTGGCGTTCTGCTTCTTTGATGAGCTGTGGATCCTTTAAGACTTGAGCAAATGCCCTGCGCAACACCGCAACCCGTGCCGCTGGCACCCCGGGTGGCAAAGCAAATGGACGAAGCGCAACCCAGGTGCGGCTGAGGAATTCAGCCAGATTACGCTGGCGGGTATTGAGGTTGAGATCCTCCAAAGTGGCAACCCCTGAAAGCGGCTGCAGACGCGGCTCCTTTCCCAAGGAGATGAGCGGTCTTACGACGCTCCCCTGGAGGTATCGTGAATAAATCATTTGCATTGTGGATTGGCCGATGATGCGACCGTCGACCTCGTTTCTCTCCAGAGCAACCATGATGTCGCTTGAACCTTTGTAGCCGGAGATATTAGTTACCGGAAATCCCAGATAGCGCAGGAATTCACCGGCTATAGCAGGACCTTCCGCTCTTCCTGTGACACCGAGGGCAAGAGGCTTTTCTCGTTTTCTGAAGTCATCGAGCGAGCGGATGGGAAGATCATTGCGAATCCAGAGCACCTGAGGCAGACCGCCAATGGAAGGGTCCCCGAGCCATACCAGCCTGGCCGGATCAAATTTAACCAACGGATCGCCCACCAGTGCTTGAGTGATCAGACCAAAGTGAAAGGTCACAATCGTCCGCCCGTCCGGTGGCTGGCTATAAACCCAATTGGCGGCTACCAGGCTTCCCGCTCCAGGCATGTTTTGCACGATGACAGTAGGCTCACCGGGAATATGGCGCCCCAGATATCGCGCCACAAGCCGCGCAAAGGTATCGAACCCACCGCCGGGGCTATACCCCACCACGATGCGAACAGTCTTTCCGCGGTAAAAGTCTTCTTCCGAAGCCCGAGCCGTAGCCCACTGCCAGGGCAGCAGAACAAAGACTAGAAAAACCAGCAGAGCTTTTCGCGCCGACGCTGCCATGTTTCACCCTCCTTTTGCCGGTGAAGCAGATGAGCTGGTGCAGAGTTGCACTTAGCCGGATGATGGCACGACGAGAGATGGTATCGTCAGCGGTTATCACGCAGCCGAGCTGACGTCAATAATAAGAAGTCAGCTCGGATTGAATCCTGCCGGGCAGGCCGAGACACGAGAAAATCTTGTCAGGCCGAAGTACTGGCGCAACCTCTTTCCTTCGCACCGCTCGGAACAGGCGCTGCGTCCAAAGCATTCGGTGGTGCGCCGGACGATCACGCCAATCCCGAGTGGGTTGAACTAAACGCTTTGAATCGGTAGTCGTTTCTGAACAGACTGAATTTTCCGGCCGAAGGCGCGGCTCGCGCAGGAACGCTTTCTGGAGGATCGCGACGCGACCGTGGATTGTCGGCACGGGAAAGTCAACGAGATCACGTTTCTTTGCAAGGTGTTGGAGCACGGCTTATCTGCCAGGCGTAAGACAACTATGAATCCACATGAATTCGACGCCGTCATCTTCGATCTCGACGGCGTGATCACGCAGACGGCGACACTCCACGCCCGCGCCTGGAAACAGACCTTCGACGAATATCTCGAAAGGCGAAATACCCAACGAGGCGAGGCCCATGCACCCTTCGATATCGATGCCGATTATCTAAAATACGTGGACGGCAAGCCGCGCCATGAGGGCGTGCGCAGCTTTCTGGCGGCGCGCGGCATCGACTTGCCTGAGGGCGAGGCTGGCGACCGCCCGGAGGCCGACACCGTCCAGGCTCTGGGTGCGCGCAAGGATGCACTCTTCATCGACCGGATGCGCCGCGACGGCGTCGAAGTCTTCGGCAGCACCATCAAGCTGATCCAAGCTCTGCGTGAAGAGGGCGTGAAAACCGCGGTGGTCACTTCGAGCCGCAACGGCCGCGAGGTGCTGCGGTCGGCGGGCATCGAGGATCTGTTCGACATGCGGCTCGACGGCATCGATGCCGAAACGCTGAACCTCGCGGGCAAGCCCGATCCAGCCACCTTCCTCAAGTGCGCGCAATCGCTCGGCGCCTCCCCGGGCCGGGTCGTGGTGATCGAGGATGCCGCGGCCGGAGTCGAGGCCGCCGTGCGCGGCGGTTTCAGCCTGGTGGTCGGAGTGGACCGCGGCGGCAACCGTGACGCTCTGGCGGCCCACGGCGCCGATTTCGTCGTTGCCGACCTCAAGGAAGTCGAGATCCCAAGGCTTGACGCCAGCCTGCGGGAGAAGCGCGAGAGAATCATTTCCTGGCAAATTGAACAGGAAGGATTCGACCCGGCGCGCGAGCACGAGATGGAGAGCATTTTCACCGTGGGCAATGGCTACCTCGGCGTGCGCGGCACGCTCGATTCGCCGCTGCCCGGTTCGCAGGGCGATCTGTTCATCGCCGGCGTCTACGATCGCAAACACCCCGAACGTCCCTACTCGGAACTCGAGTTTCTAACCGCGAACCGCGGCGACTACCCCTACAGTGAACTGGTGTCGGCGCCCTTCCCCTTCCGCCTGCGGATCGTGGTGGACGGTCTACCGCTCGACCTGGCCGGTCCTCACTGGCGCGTGTACCGCCGCCTCCTCGATCTGCGCCTTGGCATCCTGCATCATCACGCCGCGTTCGAGACCAACGCCGACTGTCGAGCCGTCGTGCGAAGCCGGCGCTGCGCCTCGCAGAGCGACTTGCACCTCCTGTTACAGGAAGTCACGGTCTGTCTGGAAAATTTTACCGCCGCCATCGAAATCGACGCCTCCTTGGCTGATCCCGATCTGGCGGCGAATCACCCCCACCTGACCTTGTTGGAGACCGGCGCAGTCGATCCGGCATTTCATGTCCAGCGCTTCATCACGCAGGCGTCGGCCATCGAGCTGTGTCTCGCAGCGCGCACCACCATCGCGGGCAGCGGCAAGGAAACCATGCGCTGGCAGATTCCCGGCACCATCGGCGAGACGCTGACGTTCCGTCGTTATGTCGTCGTCTACACCAGCCGGGACGGCGCCGAACCGCTCCGCGCCGCTGTGGAGCATCTGCAATCGCTCCGCTGGGAAGACTTCGACGATTTGCTGGAAAAACATACTGCGCGCTGGGGCGAGATCTGGGAGCGCGCCGACGCGCGCATCGTCGGCAGCCCGGCCACCGCCCAGGCCTTGCGCTTCAACGCCTATCATCTGACCAGCGCCGCCGACCGCGATCCGCGGGTGTCGGTGGGCGCGCGTGCGCTCACCGGCCGCGCTTACGAGGGGCATATTTTTTGGGACGTGGAAATTTTCAAACTGCCCTTTTACATCCATACCTTTCCCGAGGTCGCGCGCAGCCTGCTGGCCTACCGCCATCACACGCTCGACGGAGCCCGGCGGCGAGCACAGCAATTGGGTCAGCGCGGCGCATGCTACGCCTGGGAGTCCACGGTCACCGGCGACGACGTGACACCGCAGTCCATCCGGCTCAAAACCACCGGCAAGGATATCCCCATCTTCACCGGCAGCCAGCAGCTTCACGTGACCGCAGGCGTGGCCCACGGCCTGTGGCGCTATTGGGAGGCCACCCGCGACCGGGAGTTTTTACGCGACGCCGGAGTGGAGATTCTCGCCGAGACGGCGCGCTTCTGGACGAGCCGGAGCAGCCGCGGCGAGCGCCATTTTCACATCCGCGCCGTCGTCGGCCCCGATGAATATCATCATTCGATTGACGACAACGCCTACACCAACTGGATGGCGCGCTTTAACCTGGAGCGGGCGGCAGAGGCCGTCGAGTGGATGAAGCACGAGTACCCGCAGGCCTGGGAAGAGTTAGCAGAACGTCTGGCGCTCGCGCCCGAAGAGCCGCAGGATTGGGCCGGGGTGGCGCAAGACCTTTACTGTCCGGCGCCCAACGCCGAGGGCGTGATCGAGCAGTTTGCCGGTTTCTTCGATCTGGACGATTACCCCCTGCCGAGAGAGGAGCGCTTCAAGGCTCCCATCAGCCGGTTGTTCGACTGGGACCGGATCAATCAACTCAAGCTCATCAAGCAAGCGGACGTGATCATGCTTCTCCATCTTTTTCCCGAAGCGTTTTCCCGGGACGTTGTCGCCGCGAATTATCGTTACTACGAGCCGATCACCGACCACGGTAGCAGCCTGTCGCCGGCGGTCCACGCCGCCGTCGCCGCGCGCCTCGGGCTCCACGAAGATGCCGAGCGCTACTGGCGCGAAAGTTTGTGGCTCGATTTATCGAACACCATGGGCAACAGCTCTCTCGGCGTGCACCCGGCCTGTATGGGAGGCACCTGGCAGGCCCTGGTGTTCGGCTTTCTTGGCGTGCGCTTCACCGAGACGGGTCCGGAGCCCGATGCCGAGGCGATCTCGCGCTTGCCGGAAAAGTGGCGCGGCGTTGCGCTCAAACTCTTCTGGCGCGGCACCCTGCATCCGATTGCGATCGAGAGAGAGGAAATGCCATGAGCACCCTGTTCCCCGCCATCCTGGTGCCGCTCGACGGCTCCCATATCGCCGCAAGAAGCCTTGGCTGCGCCACCTGGCTCGCATCCCGGCTCGGCGCCCGGCTGCACATTTTGAGCGCCACCGCGCAGGAGCTTCCCGCCCGCGACGAATTGGTTCGGCTCAACATCCCGGCACAACACTGGCCGCTGATCACCCTTCATCAGGCGCCGGAGTATCCGACGGAGGCGATCCTCACGGCCGTTGCACGCCACGCGGTCAAGCTCGTCGTGATGACCTCGCGCGGCGAGACTGCGGAAACGGCCGGGACGGAAGAACCGGCGCCGTCCAAGATCGTCGGCAATGTCACCAGGGCCATCATCGAGCGATGCGCGGAGCCGGTGCTGTTGCTGCCGCCGAATTATCTCGAGACCCTGCCCTGGGAGCGCGCGCTGGTGCCCGTGAGCGGCGAAACCGACATCGACGAGGCTCTGGCCGTTGCCGTGCGCCTGGCAAACGTGCTCGGCATTGAAGTGCACGTCGCCCATGTCGCCGACTCCGAAGAGGGCGGCGAGAGCCTCTCGGCCAGGGCGCGCTATGCCGACGCGCTCCATCACGAATACCCGCGCCGGCTCGAAGAGTTCGTCAGCCGCGCTCTACCCCAATGCACCCCGGAGGAATGCCGCCGGATCGTTGACGTCGCGCTCTGCCATGGGGAGATTGTCAAGGAACTGCTCCAATTGATCGAGCGCAAGCGGGTCAGCCTGATCGTCGTCGGCTGGCATGGCCGTCTGCTGAACGGACGCGCCCAAGTGCTGACGGAGATGATTCACGCCATCTCGATTCCCGTGCTGTTGGTGAAAGCCGAGCCGCGCACGACGCTGCGGCTCAAGGTCGGCGAGGAGATCGAGTGAGACACGAGGGCAAAATGCCCCCGTCCGTCTGCGCCGTTAAGACAAATTCCTCTGGAAGGGATTATCGATGGCTGGAGACACCCCGAGCGCGACATCAAGTAAGATCCCTTCATCCGAGTCAGAGTTGCTCGCGATCCCTTGGCACGCGATCGACGCCGAGACGACGCTCGATAAGCTCGGTTCCAAGTCCAAGGGCCTTGAGCCGTCCGAGGCCAAGGCGCGTCTGCAAAGATTCGGTCCCAATCGCCTGCGCCCGGCCCGCCGTCGCGGCCCGTTCCTTCGCCTGATTCTTCAGTTTCATAACGTCCTCATCTACGTCTTGCTCGTGGCGGGCGTCGCCACCGCCTTGCTCGAACACTGGATCGACACCGGCGTGATCCTGGGCGTGGTGGTCATCAACGCGCTGATCGGCTTCATTCAGGAGGGCAAGGCAGAGAAGGCGCTGGAAACGATTACCCAGATGCTGTCCCTGGAGGCCACCGTCTTGCGCGCCGGCAAGCGCCGGGTGGTTCCCGCCGAAACTCTCGTGCCGGGCGACATCGTGCTCCTGCGCTCGGGCGACAAAGTGCCCGCCGATCTGCGTCTCATCGAGACCCGCGAGCTGCGCATCGACGAAGCCATGCTCACCGGGGAGTCCGTCCCGGCGGAAAAAACCACGGAGACGGCCGCAGAAAACACCGCTCTCGGTGACCGCCACGGCGTGGCCTTTTCCGGAACGCTCGCGACTTCCGGGCGCGGCGTCGGCGTGGTGGTCGCCACCGGCGATCAAACGGAGCTCGGCAAGATCAGCGAGATGGTCGCACAGACGCGCGCTATCACCACCCCGCTGATCGCCCAGATGAATCGATTCGGCCATATCCTCGCGATCGTCATCTTGATCTTCGCGGCGCTGACTTTTGCGATCGGCTATTTCGTCGGCGGCGGCAGGCCGGTGGATTTGTTCCTGGCGGCCGTGGCGTTGGCTGTCGCCGCGATTCCCGAAGGACTGCCCGCCATCATGACCATTGTGCTGGCCATCGGCGTGCAGCGCATGGCTCGTCGCAACGCCATTATCCGGCGCCTGCCCGCCGTCGACACCCTTGGCGCTTTGACGACCATTTGCTCGGACAAAACCGGGACGCTGACCCGCAACGAGATGACGGTCGCCGCTCTCGTGATTGCCGATGGCAAGTTCGAAGTCACCGGCGTCGGCTACGAGCCTCAAGGCGAGATCCGGCGCAACGGCCGGCCTGTCGAAATCGAAAAGGAACCGGTTCTCTCTCGCTTTGTGCAATCCGGCCTCCTCTGCAACGATGCGGACTTGCGCCGCGAGGACGGCCGGTGGCGGCCCGAGGGCGATCCAACGGAAACCGCGCTGATTACCTTGGCCATGAAGGCGGGCTTCAAGGCCGAGGAAGAGCGCGAGTCGTGGCGTATACTCGATACGATTCCGTTCGAGTCCGCCAATCGATTTATGGCCACCCTGCACGGCGCTTCCAAGGAGCAAGAAAAAAGTCTGATCTTCGTGAAAGGTGCTCCCGAGCGGCTGCTTTCCATGTGCGAGCGCCAGGCCCAGGGCGGCGGCGAACAGTCCATTGACTCTGCCTACTGGCAAGAGCAGTCGGAAGCCTTGGCCTCGCGCGGCCAGCGCGTGCTCGCCGTCGCCTTCAAACCCGCCGCCAAAGGCCAGGATCGGCTGGCGATCGATGACGTAGAAAAGGGGCTCGCGATGCTCGGCCTGGCGGGGATCATCGATCCGCCGCGCAGGGAAGCGATCGAAGCGGTCGAGCATTGCCACGAAGCCGGCATTCGCGTGGTCATGATCACCGGCGACCACGCTTTGACCGCTCGCGCCATCGGCGCCGACCTCGGCATCGGCGACGGCAAGCGCGCCCTGACCGGGCAGGATCTCGACGGGCTGGACGAAGCCTCCCTGAGAGAATCCTCCCGCGATTGCGATGTGTTTGCTCGTGTCAGCCCGGAGCACAAGCTTCGGCTCGTGACGGCAATTCAATCCCATGGCCAAGTCGTCGCCATGACCGGCGACGGCGTCAACGACGCTCCCGCGCTCAAGCGCGCCGATGTCGGCATCGCCATGGGTCTCAAGGGAACCGAAGTCACCAAGGAAGCGGCGGAGATGGTTCTGGCCGATGACAATTTTGCTTCCATCGCCCACGCCGTCGAAGAGGGCCGAACGGTCTATGACAACCTGCGGAAATCCATTCTCTTCATCCTGCCCACCAACGGCGGCGAAGCGCTTACCATACTCTTCGCCATCCTGCTAGGCCGCACCCTGCCGCTCACGCCCGTGCAAGTCTTGTGGGTCAATATGATCACCGCGGTAACCCTGGCGCTGGCGTTGGCCTTCGAGCCGCCCGAAGTTGAAGTCATGAAACGCCCGCCGCGAGATCCCAAAGCCGGGCTGATCAGCGGCTATTTTCTCTGGCGCATAGTCCTGGTTTCGGCAGTCATATGCGCAGGCACCTTCGGCATGTTCGTCTGGATGCGCCACCTGGGAATGAACGAAGAAGTAGCCAGAACCGCCGCCGTCAACACCATCGTCATGTTCGAGGTCTTTTACCTCTTCAACACACGTTTCATTGTGGCGCCGGTGCTGAGCCTCAAGGGAATAACCGGCAGCCGTCCGGTGCTGCTGGCGATCGCCTTGGTGGTAGGCTTTCAGCTCCTTTTTACCTATGCGCCGCCGATGCAGCGACTGTTCGGCACCGAATCCATCGGTCTGGAAGAGTGGGGGCTGATTTTACTCGTTTCCGCCAACGTGCTGTGGATCGTCGAGATCGACAAATGGATCGCACGGCAGAGATCGTGGCATTGATCCGCCGCGCGAAGAGGGAGAACCTTCAACGCCCCGTCGCCGGCGCGAGCGGCCAGAACACCGGCAGCAATAAGGCGGTCACCAGAAATATGACAAGCGTGAGCGGGATGCCGAGCTTCAGATAATCGGAGAACCGATACCCTCCGGGGCCCATGACCAGGGTGTTGGCCGGGTGGGAGACCGGGCTGGCAACGCTGGTCGCCGCAATCGCCACCGCCATCATGGCCGTTTGGGGCAATAGATTGAGTTCGGCGCTCATTGTGATGGCGATCGGCGCCATGATCAGCACCAACGCCACGGTCGGCACGGCCAGGGTGCCCAGCGCAGTGATTGCGTATAGCCCCGCGATAACCGGCCAGGGCCCCCACGGGCCGAGCACGCCGAGAACTGCGCCCGCGAGATACTGAGCGGCATCGCTTTGTTGCATCGCGATGCCCAACGGCAACATCCCCGCAATCAGAAAGATCGAGCGCCAGTCGATCGCGTTATAAGCTTGTTCCATGGTCAGGCAGCGGCTAAGCACCATCAGAGTCGCCCCCGCAACCGCGGCGATGGAAATCGGCGCCCATCCAAGGAGCACCGAACCGACTACCAGCAGCATCAGAGCCCCGGCCAGCGGCGCCTTGCGAGCGTCAACCGGCTTCACCCACACCGGGTTGAGAACGAGCAGGTCCTCGTTGCCGTTAAGTTCGGCAAGCCGCGCCCTTGGACCGACGATGAGGAGCGCATCGCCGGCCTGAAGTACCATCGCCCCCAGGCCAGAGCGGTACGGTCTACCGGCGCGCCAGATGGCCGCGACTTCAACGTGATATCGTTCATCGAAGCGCAGCTCTTGCACGCGGCGGCCGGCGAACCGGCTGCGCGGATGCAGTACGGCCTCGACCAGATCGAGCTCGCCCTGTTCGAACAGATTCACATAAGGCGACACATCGTCCAGACGCTCCAGTTGCTGCAGGCCGCGCAGCATATCCAAGTCGCTCTCGCGCCCCTGAATGAGCAGCAGGTCGCCCTTCTGCAGGATCTCCTCGGAAGCGGGCCACTCCAGCACCTCGCCGCCGCGGAAAAGACCGAGCAAGCGGAAATCGAAGGCATCTCCGAGACGATTTTCGCCCAGCGTGGTGCCGATCAACGGCGCGTCGTCCGGAACGCGCAACACGAACAATCGCTGGTCGAGCTGATAGGTTTCCTTTATATCCGCGGCCGTAACCGGTGCGACCGCAGCGAACTCCGGCGATTTACGCAAGGCCTCCAGCGCCTCCGGCGCTCCCTGCGCCAGCAGGCGGTCGCCGGCGTTAATCTCCATCTCGGCCAGACGCGTGCGGCGAACCAGCCCGGCACGGCGGATCGCCAGCATATTCACCCCGAAGCGCTCGCGAAAGTCCCGGTGCCGCAGAGGTTCGCCGATCAGCGGCGCATCGTCGGCGACCACGAGTTCAGCGAGTTTACTGTTCGCCAACAAACGTTCGTGCAACACCGGCGTCTCGCGCTCGATCGTGAGCATGCTCCAGCTGCGCAACTGCTCGAAGCGATCAAACCGGCCCTGCGCGATCAGGATGTCGCCTGACTGCAACGCCGTGTGCGGCTGCGGCAGAGCGATGGTCCGGCCTGCGCGGGTGAGGGCGATGATCATCAGACCGGCGGCTGAGATCAATGCCGACTCCGCGATCGTCCTGCCGGCGAGCAAAGTATCCGGAGCCACTCGCAGTGCAAAGATACGCTCCTGCAGACCGTATTCGGCGCGCAGGTCGCGCAAGCCCTGCGCCTCACGGGCCGTATCGATTTCCGGGAGCACACGGCGCCCGGCTAGCGCGACGAATGCGGCGCCGGCCAGCAGGATCGGAACTCCGAGGAAGGCGAAATCGAAGAAGCGAAACCCGGCTTCTCCGGCGTCGTACAGCGCCACGCTCACCAGCAGGTTCGGCGGCGTACCGATGAGGGTCGTCAGTCCGCCGAGCAGCGTCCCGTGGGCGAGCGGCATCAGCAGCCGTGAATGCGAAACACCGGAGCGGCGGGCGGCATCGACGGCCACCGGCAGCAGCAGCGTCGCCACACCGATGTTGTTCATGAATGCCGACAGCGCGCCTCCGACAATCATGAAAAGCGCGATCATGCGGGTTTCGCTACGGCCCGCCGCCCGCGTCACCTGGCGGCCGATCTGGTCGGCAATGCCGGCGCGAGAGAGTCCCTCGCTCATGATGAACATCGCCCATACGGTGATCACCGCCGGATTGCTGAAGCCGCTGACGGCTTCGGCGGGCGACACCAGCCCGAGCAGCGCCAGGATAGACAGCACCATCAGCGCCACCACATCCATGCGCACCCATTCGGTGACGAACAGAACGAGGCACGCCAGCAGAATCAAGAAAACCAGGGCGATTTCGATTGTCATGAGTACATGACCCCCACGAGCACGAGCACTGTCGCCCGATTTAGAGCGGCCAGATGAGCGGCAGCAACGGGATACTCACCGCGACCACCAACACCTCCAAAGGGAGACCTAAACGCCAGTAGTCACCGAAGCGAAAGCCGCCGGGTCCGAGGATCAGCGTGTTGTTCTGATGTCCGATGGGGGTCAGGAAAGCGCAGGACGCGCCGATCGCGACAGCCATGAGGAACGGATCGGTATTCACGCCCAGCGCGCTGGCAGTACCTATCGCGATCGGGCACATCACCGCGGCAGTGGCGGCGTTGTTCATCAGATCGGAGAGGAACATCGTCACCACCAGAATGAGCGTCAGCCCGATAGTGACGTGCCCCTTCGCAACGTCGTCCATCAGAAATTGCGCGATCAGGTCGGCCGTGCCAGTGGCCTCCATGGCGCCGGCCACCGGAAGGAGCGCGCCCAGCAGCACGATCACCGGCCAGTCGATGGCGCTGTAGACGGCGCGGGGCGGCACGGTGAGCAGCGCCATCGATGCCAGCACTCCGGCGGCAAAAGCCACCGCCGTCGGCAGCACGCCGAGAGCCGCCGTAGCGACCGAGGCCACCATGATCCCACTCGCCAGCAGCGCCATGCGTCGATCCGGGATGCGCAGTTCCCGTTCGGCAAGCGGAATACAGCCAAAGTCCGAAGCGAACTGGGCAAGCGTCTCGGACGGACCCTGCATCAGGAGCAGGTCCCCGGAACGGATCCTGAGCGTGCGCAGGCGCGCCTTCGAGCGGGCCCCCTCGCGTGACACCGCCAGGAGGTTGAGCCCGTAACGCGTGCGCAGCAGAATATCGCTGGCAGATCGGCCCGCAAGCGCCGATTCGGGGCGCACTACGAGTTCTGCCAGTGCGATGTCCTCCATTGATTTCGCTTTTTCCTCGGTCTCGTCCGCGCGACGGGCGCCGGCTTGATCGCTTTCTGTTTTGCCGCCATCGGCCTGCTCCGCTTCCGCCGGTTTGTCCGCTTCCTTCTTTTCGCCTTCCTCCTCCTCGCTGGACGAACTGGCTTCTTCGAGCTTCAATCCGAGATTCGACAGCACACCGGCGAGCGCATCGACCTCGGCTTCAATGATCAAAATGTCGTCTGCCTTCAGCGTCCACGCGGGACTCGGCGCGTTCATACGCGTCTCGTTGCGCACCAGGCCGAGGACTTGCGCATCGGCCTCATCGAGCTCGCGCTCGATTTCGCGCAAGGTCATGCCGACCGCCTTGCTCTTGTCGGGTACTCGCGCCTCGGTGATGTAGGCTCCGGTCTCGAACCCTTCGCTGCCCGGTCGCTTGCGGGCCGGCACCAGCCGCCAGCCGATCAGCGTGACGAAGACCACACCGACCCCAGCCACCGCCAGCCCCACCGGGGTAAAGTCAAACATGCCGAAGGGGCTTGCGCCGTTTTCGCTGCGGAATCCGGACACGATAAGATTTGGCGGCGTGCCGATCAGGGTGGTCATGCCGCCGAGGATCGTGCCGAAGGCGAGCGGCATCAGCACCCGCCCGGGAGGCAACTCCAGGCGGTCGGCAAGCTGAATCGCCACCGGCATCAAGAGGGCCATCGCGCCGACGTTATTCATAAACCCCGACAGCACCGCGCCGAGACCGATAAGCGCGGCCAGGCTCAGAGTCGGACCGGCCTTCTTCGGCAAAGCGTAGCGCGCGAGTACATCCACCGCGCCGGACATCTGCAGGCCGCGGCTCAATACCAGAACGCAGGCAACCGTGACGACCGCCGGATGGCCAAACCCGGAGAAGGCCTCCCCCGGTGCCACCAGCCCGCCGATAACACAGGCGATCAGCGCCCCCAAGGCGACCATATCGTGGCGCCAGCGCCCCCAGAGGAACATGGCCATGGTTGCGGTCAAAATTAAAAGTATAAGGACTTGGTTATTCGTCATGGCGGTCATGCCAATCTATTTAGCGTAAATATTTTATCCGCATAATGGGCGAAGGTTGTCCCGCCGACCAAAAAGGTCTGCGCTGCCCGAAGCTCGCGCGCAAGGAGAGCAGCGGTCTCATGGCGACACCGTGTATACAAGAAGCGATGTGCTTTCAGCAACCGCGACGGTATAAAGATCGTCTTGTTGAACTCCTTAGAGGCCGGTGTGATTTCACAGTTGGCGGTTAGATTTTGACGACAAGTATCTTGGATTAGAGAAGAAAATTTGTTTTGTAGTGCTCACACGGATGGACGACAGAAAAATGGTCCTTGCTGGGCTTGTCAGTCAAAGGATAGATGCTTAATATCGCAGTCCTCAAGGCTTGATCTGATTCTGACGGAAGTGTAAGCCGATAGCATGAACTTATAGTTCCACATCCGAAAGGAGATCATCGATGCGCGGAAAAACCGAAGAGATCAAAGGACGGGTCAAAGAAGCTGCGGGAGTCATGGCCGAGAACAAGAAGCTCCAACAGAGCGGTCGGACGGATCAAGCCTCAGGTAAAATCAAACAGAAAATTTCCCGCGTCACCGAAACGGTTACGAAGAAACTCCACAAGGCGGTTGACAAGGTCCGAGGCAAGAGCGGCCGCTGAGCCGCGCTCGAAGGGCAGGTTGAGCGGTGAGGTGAGCTTCCCCCGCGGTTTCTAACCGTTCTCCGCCGCAAGATCCAAGAAGTCACCCTGAACGAAGTGACGGGTTTCAGGAATTTTGAAAACAAGACTCGTCGCTTCCTTCAGAATGGGAATGCGAGTCGTAATCGAGAAGTACCGCTCTCGCCAACTTCACCGCAACGATTCCACGCGTGAAGAAGCGGCGGAAGCATGAGAGAGCCCAACGATCTACTTCCGCCGCGCGCGTGAAGGATACATCTCTGGAGGAAATTCGATGATGCGAGACAGGATCGAGAGCCGCGGGTGGATGTCGTGCGGATGCATGATTGCCATAGGATTCATCTGTTTGGGGCTTGTTACGCTGCCGTCTGACATGGCTCACAGCCAGACGTGGGCGGAAACGGTTCACTCGGCAACGCTTTCCGAGCCGCCTTCCCCGGCTCCGGCACTGTCACCGACGGCTAGCCCGTTTACGGCGGGGAGCTGGGTGATAAGCGGCTACGGCTCCGCCTCCCTCGGCAAGAGCAGCCACCAGGTTTACGCCGGCCATGTGGGACTGGGCTACTATTTCATCGACCGTCTGTCGCTCAACCTCGAAGCCGTTGGCTACTTCGTCGATCATGCGCATAACACCGGCGGCGGCGGATTGAATTTGCTGCCGCGATGGCATTTTCTGGCGCGCGACGACTGGTCGCTGTACCTCGACGGCGGGGCAGGCTTTATTTATACCCGCCACACCCTGCGCGATCCCGGCACACATTTTAACTTTACGCTCCAGGGCGGCGGCGGAGGGACCTATCGGGTTTCAAATCGCATCCATGCAATGTTGGGTTACCGCTGGTTCCATATCTCCAACGCGCGCATTCGCGGAAAAAATCGTAACGTCGGATTCGACTCGCCGATGTTTTACCTTGGAGTGATGTCTCCCTTCTGATCGGCCGCCAATACCTGTTTTGCCCGTGACTGGGCTTGACCCTGGAAAGCTCTTATTGCGAACCTCCCGGCGTTTTCGATGCGCGCTTGGGAACACATGCGGCGGGTCAACTCTTTCTGAAGGCCTAGTTTTTGGCGGGTGGGTGGAGTAAAAATATCCTAATGGCCATGACAGCGCGCCCCGAGATGCTGCAAATGCAAGAGCTGACTAACGGCGGCTGACCGGCGTTCCGCCACGGCTTCAGGAGAGCCCTGTTGGACAAGAACACGAAATTTAACGTCTGGTACTTTATCTTTGCGCTGTGGGGCGTGCTCATCATCAATATTCTATGGATGCGCGCCACGCAGATACAGGAGATACCGTACAGCCAGTTTCAAACCTACCTCGCCGCAAATCGCGTCGAAGAAATCCGCATCTCGTCGAACTATATCCAGGGGACTTTGCGCGACCCCAAAGAAGGCGAAGCCAAATTGTTTCGCACCGTCAGGGTCGATCCTGAACTGGCCAGCCTCCTCGGCGAGAGCAAGGTCAAGTTTGCCGGCGAGATCGAGAGCACGTTTTTGCGCGATCTGCTTTCGTGGGTGATTCCCGTCCTGTTATTTGTCGGCATCTGGTTGTTTCTCATTCGCCGCCTTGCCGAGAAACAGGGATTGGGCGGCGGCTTCATGGCCATCGGCAAGAGCAAGGCCAAGATCTACATGGAGAAAGAGGTCAAGGTTAATTTCGCCGACGTGGCCGGGGTCGATGAAGCCAAGACCGAGCTCGAAGAGGTCGTCGAGTTTCTCAAAACGCCGGAGAAGTTCGGCAAGTTGGGCGGCAAGATCCCGAAGGGCATTCTCCTCATCGGGCCGCCCGGAACCGGCAAGACTTTGCTCGCGCGGGCCGTCGCCGGCGAGGCCGGCGTGCCGTTCTTTTCGATCAGCGGCTCGGACTTCGTCGAGATGTTCGTCGGCGTGGGCGCCGCCCGCGTGCGCGATCTTTTCATGCAGGCCAAAGAGAAAGCGCCATGCATCATTTTTATCGACGAACTGGACGCCCTCGGCAAAGCCCGCGGCATCGGCCCCTCTGTCCACGAAGAACGGGAACAAACGCTCAACCAATTGCTGGTGGAACTGGACGGCTTCGATGTGCGCACGGGCGTGATTCTCATGGCCGCCACCAACCGCCCGGAGATTCTGGACCCGGCGCTCTTGCGCGCGGGCCGCTTCGACCGCCAAGTCCTGGTCGACCGCCCGGACAAAGGCGGCCGCATCGCCATTTTGAAGATTCACGCGCGCAACGTGACACTGGCTCCCGAGGTCGACCTCGAAGTCATCGCGGCCATGACGCCGGGATTTGCCGGCGCCGATCTGGCGAACATCGTCAACGAAGCCGCGCTGCTCGCCGTCAGGCGAAACAAAGAGGCGATCGAGATGGCCGATTTTCAGGAAGCGGTGGAGCGGGTCATCGCCGGTTTGGAAAAACGCAACCGGGTGCTCAATCCGAAGGAAAAGGAGCGCGTCGCGTACCACGAGGTCGGCCACGCTCTGGTCGCGCTCACGATTCCCGGCGTCGACGCGGTGCATAAGATTTCGATCATCCCGCGCGGCATCGCCGCCCTCGGCTACACGATGCAGTTGCCCACCGAGGACCGTTTTCTGATGACCAAATCGGAGCTGGAAAACAAAATCGCCGTGCTTCTCGGCGGCCGGGTCGCCGAAGAGATCTGCTTCGGCGAGGTCTCCACCGGCGCGCGCGACGATTTGCGCAAAGCCACGGACATCGCCAAAGGGATGATCACCGCTTATGGGATGAGCGAGAAGCTCGGTCAAGTCAGCTTCGACCGCGACTCTCAACCCTTATTCCTGCAACAGGGATTGTCCCACACTTCGGCGGAATACAGCGAAGAGACCGCGCGCGAAATCGACGCCGAGGTGCGCGAGATCATCGCCCACCAGCATACGCGCGTCACCCAACTGCTCAAAGAACAGATGGCCGCTCTGGAAAAAGCCGCCGGTTTTTTGCTCAGCAAAGAAACCATCAGCGGCGATGAATTGAAAGCGATCGTCTCGGGACACAAGCGCGACGAGGAGTCGGTCGCTGAGGGGGCGGCCATCGCCGCCACGACGCGCTAGGCTATTTCGACAGATACCCTTCCGACCTCGCTATTTTTTTATATAGTGATGACAACGCTGTCGGGTTCTTCCATCGGACCGAGAAGCCCCGCTGGATCAAAGTTGCAGGGTCAAACAGCATGATGACGGAATTTTTACTCGGCGTGGCCGCGTTTCTGTTGCTCAACATCTTCGTGGGCGTTTTTCGACTGGCGCGCGGCCCAACGGCGGCGGACCGCATGCTGGTCGTGCAGCTCTTCGGCACCACCGGCGTGGCTATCCTGATCCTGTTGTCGGCGGCTCTTTCCCAACCCGCGCTGGTCAATGTCGCGCTGGTATTCGCGCTGCTCGCGGTCATGACGATCGTCGCTTTTGCGAAGCGCGCGGCCCATATCTCGCAGGAATCGACCTGAAAGGCCTGCTTATGGAGTTTGTCGCGGCAACCATCATCCTCTCGGGCGCATTTTTTTTTCTCGCCGGGACCGTAGGACTGCTCCGTTTCCCCGATACCTGCAGCCGGATCCATGCGCTCACCAAGGCCGACAACCTCGGCCTTGGCTTAATCGTGCTCGGCGTCATCCTGCTCGGCACGGACATTCTCGGCGGCATTAAGCTCGTCGGCGTCTGGCTGCTGGTACTGGCGTCGAGCACCACCGCCTGCTACATGATCGCGGGCTCCACGCTGCGCCAACGGCGTGGGAATGCGAAGGCGCGATGATTTTCTGGCTCTTCGACCTCATGCTCGTTGTCGGCCTGGTGCTGCTGGCCTGGCGTGTCATGGTCACACCAAGTCTCTTTCGCGCAGTGGTGCTCTTTATCACCCTGGGTCTGCTGCTGGCGCTATCGTGGGTGCGCCTCGGCGCTCCCGACGTCGCCCTGGCCGAGGCCGCGATTGGCGCCGGTCTTACCGGCGCGCTGCTGCTCGACGCCGTGGGGCAAATGGAATCGGAAAGACCGGCACCGATGGAAGAAGCTCATGAACCGGCGCAGCCAAGTCCCGACGATCGGCCGTCAAGCTAAACAACGCGTGCCGAACTATTTCGCGACCGCCTTCTGCTTGGCCCTGGCGGCGGCGATGGTTGTTGTCGTCACCGGCCTGCCGCGCGAACCCGGCGGCCTCGCCGTTTTGGCAGCGAAAAACATGGCGGCGAGCGGCGTGGAACACCCGGTCACGGCGGTGCTGCTTAACTTCAGAAGCTATGACACCTGGCTCGAGCTCGCCGTGCTTCTGCTCGGCTGGCTCGGCGTATTGGCCGTGCGCGGGAGCCTCTCGCTCGATAACGCGCCCATGAACCCCGATCCCAGCAAAGTTCTACTCTGGTTCGTGCGCGGAATAGTCCCCATCGCGCTCCTCGTCGCCGGCTACCTCCTCTGGCTGGGAAAATTTGCCGCCGGCGGAGCCTTTCAGGCCGGAGTTGTCGTCGGTGCCGCCGGTGTGTTGCTCTGGCTCGCGGGCTATCGCTCGGTTGCGGGAATGCGGCCGTTCCTACTGAAGCTCGCGGTAATGGCCGGCGTTGCCGGCTTCGCTCTGGCGGCCGTCGCCACAATCGCGACAGGTAAGGAGATGTTGCGCTACCCTGCCGAACATGCCGGAAACATCATCCTGGCCATCGAATTTCTCGCCACCGTTTCAATTGGCACAACGGTTACCGCGCTGATCATCGGCTTGCAGCCGCCCAGAGGAGCCCTGGCGGCCGAAAAGCCTACCTGAGACAGGTCCGCAGTCATGCCGATTTTTTTGCTTTACAGCATTACGGGGGTGCTGTTGTTTTGCATCGCGCTGTACGGGCTCATCGCTTGGGCTGAAATTCTGCGCAAAATTATCGCGCTCAACGTCATGGGCGGCGGGGTATTTCTTTTTCTTATCAGTATCGGCCGGCGCAACACCGATGATTTCTCGGACCCCGTCCCTCAAGCTATGGTCCTCACCGGCATCGTCGTCGCCCTGGCTATTACAGCCTTTGGCGTCGCCCTGGCGCGGCGTATCCATGCCCTGAGCGGACAAAAAACCCTTGAAGAGCCGGGAGACGAAACATGAGCGCGGCGATCGCCCCAGTTGTCATCCTGGCACCCCTGGCCGGCGCCGCCCTGGGGTACCTGCTGGAAGAGCAAATGCGGCGAATTTTGGCCGGGGCCACTGCTCTCACCGTCCTTGGCAGCACAGCGCTGTTGGCGGCGGCGCTGTGGACCGATGGTCCCATTGTCTATCAACTCGGCGGTTGGGCTCCGCCCCTCGGCATCGGCCTCCATGTCGATGGATTCAGTATTTTTATGCTCGCCATGACCGCCATCATCGGCTGTTTCATTACCTTTTTCGCGGTGGCGTACTACGGACCGAACAATCCGGAAGCGGTCGGCCCGTCTGAACGGCGGCTCTTTTGGCCCCTGTGGCTTTCGCTTTGGGCGGCGCTCAACGCGCTGTTCGTCGCCGCCGACCTCTTCAACACCTACGTCGTCTTCGAGGTGATGGGGCTTGCGGCCATCGCCTTGATCACCCTCGCCGGCAAGCTCGAAGCTCTCATCGCGGCCATGCGCTATCTGATTGCCGCGTTTCTCGGCTCTCTGAGCTTTTTGTTGGGCGTTGCGCTGCTTTACGCCGAGCACGGCACGCTGGACATTTCTCTGCTCGGCGAAGCCGTGCAACGGACTCCGGCTTCGCTCGCAGCGTTTGCGTTGATGGTCGTGGGGCTGATGCTCAAGACGGCTCTCTTCCCGCTGCACTTCTGGCTGCCGCCGGCCCATGCGAACGCTTCGCCCCCCGTAAGTGCGATTCTTTCGGCGCTGGTTATCAAGGGGTCATTCTTTGTCCTGGTGCGGCTATGGTTTGGGGTGTTTGCCAACGCCGGCTTGGCAGGCGTAGGGCAACTGCTCGGGATTTTGGGAGGCATTGCGATTCTCTGGGGTTCGTTCGAGGCCATCCGGCAACGGCGGTTGAAGCTCCTGATCGCTCACTCCACCGTTGCCCAGGTGGGCTACATTTTTCTGCTGTTTCCCCTGACAGGCATATTCTACAGCGGTGGGGAGCAAGTTCATGCCGCATGGCTCAATGAAGCCTCGGCCGGAGTCCTGTATCAGGTGGTTTCACACGCCTTGGCTAAGAGCGCGATGTTTCTCGCGGCGGGCATCATTATCGCCGCCTACGGAGCCGATGATCTCCGGTTCTTGAGCGGACTATCCCGCGACCTGCCGTTGACCTCCTTCACTCTGGCGCTTGCCGGCATGAGCCTGACCGGTCTGCCGCCGAGCGGCGGCTTTGCCGCCAAGTTCCTGATCATGAAAGCGGCGCTCTTGAGCGGGCAGTGGTGGTGGTTGCCCGTGATCGTGCTCGGCGGATTGATGACCGCGGCTTATGTCGCGCTGATTTTGCGCTACGCTTTCCAGGCGGCAGATTCTCCTGCCGACAGGCGGCCGGTGCCGCGATCTATGGAAGTCATCGCGCTCCTGCTCGCTGTGCTCTCCGTCTTGATCGGTTTTCGGCTGGAGGAACCGCTCGAACTGTTGTCCATCGGATCGCCGTTTCCGTTCGCCGGCGGAGGAGGCGCGCGATGAATTTTAACGCATGGCTTCCCCTGCTGGTGCTCGGCAGCTCCCTCTTTACCGGCATCATAATTTTTTTTCTGCGGCAGGAGCAGCACCGGCTGCGCGCCATTCTGAATCTTTTAGGCGCGGGGCTCAAGCTCATTCTGGTGGCGATTCTCATCTGGGGTTTCTTCGGCGGCGAGCACTTCGAGACTCGTTTCACGATCGTGTTGGGATTTGACTTCCTGCTGCGGGTCGATCAGCTGTCGCTGCTGCTGGTCGTGCTCTCCACCGTGTTGTGGTTTGTCACCACCATGTACGCCAACGGTTACATGCGCGATTTTCCAGAACTGAGACGCTTTTTTGGATTCTTCAGCATGTGCGTAACCGCGAGCGTCGGCGTCGCTTTGGCAGGCAACCTGGTCACCTTTTTCATATTCTACGAGTTTCTTACCCTGACCAC
>CAZILB010000007.1:0-18853 GCA_964539925.1 uncultured Syntrophobacter sp.
TCGCCGGAGGGGAGCTTGACGAACTGCGCGAAGACTTTGCCGGCGGGCGGCAGTAAGTTGAAGCTCACGATCAACGCGCCGGTGCCTCTGAGGAATTGCCTGCGAGTGATGTCGAGGGATTTCATCTTCGTCGCTCCTTTCTCAGGCCAACTGGCCCGAAGCCCGCTTGACCGCGCGCAGGATGCGCACATGGGCGCCGCAGCGGCAGAGGTTTCCTGCCAGGGCTTCCTTGATCTGGCTGTCGGTGGGTTTGGGGTTTTTATCGAGCAGCGCCTTGGTCGTCATGATCATGCCGTTGATGCAGTAGCCGCACTGCACCGCCTGCTCGTCGACGAAGGCCCGCTGGATCCTGTGCATGTTTTTGGTAGACCCCAGGCCTTCGAGAGTGGTCACGGCACGATTTTGCGCCGCGCTCACCGGCGTGACGCAGGAACGAATCGCTCCGCCGTCCATGATCACCGTGCAGGCGCCGCACTGGGCCAAGCCGCAACCGTATTTCGGCCCGTTGAGTTCCAAGTCGTTGCGCAGGGCGTAGAGCAGCGGCATGTCCGGCTCCACGTCGACGACTTGCGCCTTGCCGTTTACGCGCAGGGATATTTTTGCCATAAACGCTCTCCTTTCGATTTGGGTCTAAGGGTCGCGGACAGTTATCGGCTGTCAGCTTTCAGTTTGGAAAACGAATATTCCATAGCATAATTGGCGGGAGACGACCATTGCGAAAAGGGCGTCGCCACGAGCTCGAACACACTCGTGATTTCCGCTTCCCGCTGCTGAGTTCACGCACGAAGCGATCGTCGAAGAACTGCGCCGGCGAGGCCTTCTTCGCTTCCGGCACGGTTTCCGAAAGAAAATCCAGAATGACCTTGATTTCCGGCTCGGAAATCGCCAGATCGCGCCGGCAGATTGTTAACCCCGAGGAAAACGGCGATGTTGTTCGCGGTGCCCATGGGTAGGACGGCGATCGGCGTGTGTTTACCGACCAGGCGTTTGGCGAGTTGCCCGACGATCCCATCGCCGCCGGCTACCGCTCTCGGCGCGTTGCGAATCCTTATTCCACAGGTGCTTTTCCTCTACCGTCAGATATAACGCTTACAGTTTTTCATGTGAGCGTCATAGATCACTAGGAAATTCAACACCGCGTCGTTGGCATATCTCTTGCGTTGTGAAAGCTGTGTGAGCAAACGGCAAGACGCTAAAGCAGGCGTCGCGAAGCAGCCTCAGCAGAATCGTTGCGAGTTCTGTAACGCGGTTTTCGTTCGATCGATGAATTGGACCGACATCGTTCGGAATGCAGGCAGAAGCGCTATCGACTGAAGTAAGGAGGATCGTTATGAACTGGGATCAAATCTCCGGACAATGGAAGCAGATCAAAGGTAAAGCCAAAACCCGGTGGGGCAAGCTTACGGACGACGAGATCGACGTCATTGAGGGCAAACGGGAGCAACTCATCGGCAAGATTCAGGAGCGCTACGGAATCGCGAAAGACAAGGCAGAGAAAGAAGTTGACGACTGGGTGAAGAAATTCTGAAGTTCCTTGCGGTTGTCGGAATTCGGGATCTCAACACTGGCCAACCTTAGGAATGCTAGGCGAGTGTACGCCGAAAGCGGGTGACATCGTTGGGAAGACGATCGAATCCAATGACGGCCAAGAAAGCCAGACGTTACGCCAATCTCGCTATCCGCCACGGTCATTTCGTTAACCCGGCTATTGAATTACTCTTTATTCGATGGATCTCCGATCACGGCATCGGTTTTTTCGGCGATCTCTTTGGCCGGCGAGCTCGCTGAGTTGTCGTGATTGTAGTCGCCGACGCAATTCCCGATCTCGATCTTGGGAATTTCGCCGATCGTTATGATACGGTTTGGGCGGGACGGAGTGAGAGACGCGCTTGGCGGCTCGTCTCTAGAGGTTCGGCTTGGCGGGGTTCGGTTTGCGCGGATCCTCCGCGTCGGGCAAGCAGAGGTAGATCATCGTCGAATTGGTGCTGGTAAAGGTTACACTGTTCTGGGTGAGCCTGGCGTCCTTGAATTGGCGCCACATATCGAGCTTTTCCTTCATGCTGGACTGGCATTTTTGTTGAGAGCCGAAGCCGGGTGCAGGGGTCCAACTGTCGGAGGTGGGGGTTTGCGTGCGGGTCCACAGGGTCCACGCCAACAACAGGCTCAAGACGCAGGCTTTCTTCATGATCTTCGCCGCCTCCTTCGGGTTGGGAGGAATCACCAGCGCATTATACAACAAATCCTTGAAATGCCGCAGCGGAATTTCGGCCTGGTTCAAGCGCGGCAACGGGTCGACATGGAACGTCCTCGTCTCCTCATTGATCGCCGTGATCTCACCTATTTGTCCGCGATCGGCAATCGCCGTTGGTTCTCTTGACATGACACTGCCGCAAGGCGTAGAGGGTGGACTAGACTTCCGATGAGGAGGATAACGTCATGGCGATGAATTTCGAAGTGATCGACGCCGACGGGCATATCACCGAAGAAGATGCGCAGCTCAAAAAGTACATGCCGGAGAAATACGTCAAACGGGTCGCCACGTTGACGCCTCGCGACAGTTGGGATCGCTCATTGAGCGGCAAGCTCGGCACGCGCGCGCGCGACGCCAAGAGCTGGCTGGACGCCATGGATCAAGGCGGCTTGTCGACGGCCGTGCTCTATCCGACCAATGGTCTTAGCATCGGTTGGATCCGGGAGCCGGACGTAGCCGTGCAGTACGCCCAGGCATGGAACAACTTCTGCGCCGAAGAATTTCAAAAGGTCAGCCCGCGCTTGAAGTGCGTCGCGCTGGTGCCGTTTCAAGAGGTGCCGGAGGCGGTTAAAGAACTTCGGCGCGCGGTCAAGGAACTCAAGCTTGTCGGGCTCATGCTGCCGGCCGTGGGCCTGCGCTTGCCGCTCGGGCACGAAAGCTTTTGGCCCATCTACGAGGAAGCCGAAAAGCTCGATTGCATGTTAGGGGTTCACGCCACGGTGCGCGGACCGCATTACTTTGCCGGCGACCTGTTCGACCAGTTCATCGAAGTGCACACCCTGTCCCACTCCTTCGCTCAGATGATGCAGTGCTGTAGTTTCATGTTCCGCGGCGTGTTCGACCGGTTTCCCAAATTGCGCGTCGCTTTTATGGAAGCAGGCTGCAGTTGGGCGCCCTACTGGTTCGGGCGCATGAACGAGGAATGGGAAAAACGCGGCGAAGTGGAAGCGCCGAATTGCAAGAAAAAACCGACCGATTATCTGAACCAGGGCCGGATCTATTTTCATGCCGAGGACTACGAGCCGTTGATCGGCGCCAGCGCCGGCGTGCTCACTCACAAAGTCATTTACTACGCCTCGGACTATCCGCATTGGGACACCGAGTTTCCGGAGAATATCGAGCATCTCGGCCGGCGCGAGGACTTGAACGACGAAGCCAAGAAATGGTTGTTCGCGGAGAGCGCCAAGCGGCTTTATAACCTCCAGTGAAGCGCGGCCAAGCCGCAACCACACGTCGGAATGTTTCGCGCAATGTTCGCAAAGGACAAGGGGCGGGTTTCAAACCCGCCCCCGCGGATGCGGTTTTTAGCGGTTCGACGGATAAGAGCAGACCCTCTGAATTCCAGAGCAGATCAAAGACGCGGAAGGGGCTTATGAGACTTTCATTGGCGATGAAACTCGCGTTCTGCGCCGTCCTTTGTTTCTTAGCCGCCCAGGCGGCTTCGAAACGCGCGGCGTTTGCGGCTTCGGCGCCGATATCCATGAGGATGGGTTACCCGCAGCCGAGCGGCGCCATGCTGCCGATCTGGGTGATGACCGAGGCGCGGCTCGATCACAAATACGGCGTCGACTTGCAGAATATTTTTATTTCCGGCGGCGCCCGGCTTACTCAGACGCTGGTTTCGGGCGATGTCGACATGGCAAGCTCGGGTGGGGCCGTGGTCAACGCGATTCTCAGCGGCGCGGACATCGTTGGCATCGCCGCCAGCGTGCCCACCTACGGTTTTTCGCTTTACGCTCGGCCGGAACTGAAGGACATCTCGAGCTTGAAGGGAAAAGTGCTCGGGGTCATGACCAAGGGGGCATCATCCGACCATGCCGCGGTGGCCCTTCTCAAGCGCCATAATCTACAGCCGGGGAAGGACGTCAAGTTTCTTTATCTCGGCGGTGTGCGTGAAGTTTTGGCGGCCCTCGACCGGGGCATTGTTGCCGCCGGAGTGCTGTCCGCGCCGACGACCCTGCTGGCGCGCCGGCTCGGGCTTAAAGAGGTTGTCAACATCGCCGATCTCAAGTTGCCCTACGTTCACAGCGGCCTGGTCACGCGCCGATCCCTTGCGCGGCAAAATCCCGATCGCGTCCGGGCTTTTCTCAAAGCCTACGTGGCGAGTATCAAGGTCACCAATGAAAATCCCGAAATCAGCAAGCGCGCCCTGGCGCGCTATCTCGCAACCAACGACGGTCCGATTCTCGACGAGGCCTATCAATCCTTTCGCGGCGTTTTTCCCAAGGTGCCCTATTTTACCGAAGAACAGATCCGCTCCGTGCTCGCAGTTACGGATCATCCCAAGGCGGCGATGGCCGACCCCAAAGATTTCTTTGACAACAGCTTCTTGAAGGAGTTAGAAGATACGGGTTTTGTAAGGGAACTCTACGGCCAGCCATAAGATTCCGTGGCGCCGGAGCGGCGGGAGTTAATCCGCGCTGGATGAGTTGGAAAAAAGCGGGTTTTTTGACAGGGTTTGGGCTAAGAAGTAGCTCGAAAGGAGAAAAGATTATGGAACAAGCTATCATCTCGTCGGATTCTCATGTAATTGAACCGCCCGATTTGTGGGAAAAGGGGATGCCGGCAGAGCTGAAGGATCGTGCCCCAAAGGCGTACTTCGATGAAAAGGTCGACGCCTGGATGTTCGGCGCGCCGGGAGTTCAGGAGCAGGCCGTCGGCGCTTTGTTCATGGCCGGGGGAAAACCCGAAGAACGGGAAGCCTACCGAAAAGCGGGGTTTTCCATTGCCCGCCCCGGCGGGTGGGATCCCATCGCGCGCATGGGCGATATGGTGACCGACGGCGTCTGCGCCGAGGTGCTCTATCCGAGCCTCGGACTGGGGCTCTATTGCATCGACGATGCGGCTTACCAGGAGGCGCTGTTCCGCGTTTACAACGATTGGATCATCGACTATTGCAGCAAGGTGCCCGACCGGCTGTACGGCGTGGGGTTGATATCGATGTATAACGTCGATCATGCGCTCAAAGAAATGGAGCGCTGCAAAAAGGCGGGCCTGGTCGGCACCATGATCTGGCAGGTGCCGGATGCGAAACTGCCGTTTACGTCGGAACACTACGAGCGCTTCTGGGCGGCTTCGCAGGATCTCGATCTTCCCGTTCATCTCCACATTCTCACGGGGTTCGGCGACAGCATGCACCGCCAGACCGCCCACGGCATCAAACGGATACGGATCGGCATAGAGCAGACCCGCGAGATCGAAGACGCCCTGTTCGATATCATTTTTACCGGCGTGCTCGAACGCTATCCCAAATTGAAGGTCGTTTCAGTGGAAAACGAAGTCGGTTGGATGCCTTTCTGGCTCGGCCAGTGCGACAAGTCGTTCAAGCGCCATCGGCACCGGGAAAAACTCACGATCGACAAACTGCCGAGCGAGTATTTTCACCGCCAGATCTACGCGACCTTTTTTAACGACCATGTCGGCGGCAAGCTTTTCTCCTGGTGGGGGGTGGATAATTGCATGTGGTCGAACGATTATCCGCATCAGAATTCGACCTGGCCCAACTCGCGCGACGTGATCGCCCGGGACATGGCGGATCTGCCTGCGGCGAGCCGGGACAAATTGCTCAATACCAACGTGCGTAAGCTTTATAACTTGAAGGCGCCGGCTTCTTTGCCGGCCGCTGCTTAAACAGCGGCAAGTCAGGGCGCATTGGCGCCCGTTTTCAACAGTGGGGTGAAACTATGGAACTACGCGACGCAATCAAAGTTTTAGACTCGGACGCGCATGCGCGCGATTTCGACAACGATATCAGGCCCTACCTGCCCGAACCTTACCGCAATCAAAGGGCGTCCTTCATTCCCGGGGAACATTACGACCGAAATCTCGGCGGGACGCTCGGCCAGTCCGGAGCCAAAATCGAAGAACGCCTGGCGGCGATGGACTTGCAGCAAATCGATACCGCAGTGCTATTCCCGACCAGCGGTCTCGGCGTCGGACGGGTGCGCGATCCGCAGTATCACGCGGTGTTGTGCCGAGCCTACAACGATTTTATATCGGATTATTGCAAGGGGTCCCCGAGGCTCAAAGCGGTGGCAAATCTGCCGGTCAACAATCCCGCCGAATGCGCCAGGGAGCTCAACCGCGCGGTGACCAAGCTGGGACTTTGCGGCGGCATGCTCGCGGCCCAGGCGCACCGAAAAAACTTGGGCAGCCCGGAATTCTATCCGCTGTATGAAGAAGCCCAGCGTCTGAACACGCCGATCTCGATCCACGCCTTCGGCGGCGACGAGCCGGGCAGCGAAGTCTTCGACCAGTTCATCTGTCTGCATACCACCGGCCACCCGTTTCCGGTGCTGCGCCAGTTGACGGCGATGGTCTTCGGCGGTATTCCCGAACTCTTCCCGAAACTACGTATCGGCTATCTCGAAGTCGGCTGCGGCTGGCTGCCCTATTGGGCCGAGCGCATGGACGAAGAATGGGAGAAGAGGGGCAAAGTCGAAGCGCCGCTGTGCAAAAAGAAGCCGAGCGAGTACCTGTTCAGCGAAAACAGCTATTACGGTTGCGAGCCCGAAGAGAGGATGATCAGCTACGTCGTCAACGAGATCGGTTCCAAGACGCTGATGTACGCGTCGGATTATCCCCACTGGGATATGAGCTGGCCCGAGTCCGCCAGCGTCCTGTGGGCGCGCGAGGATCTTTCTCTGGACGCGAAAAAGGACCTGTTGCTGAATAACGCCAAACGCTTTTACAATTTATCGTAAGCTCTGCGGACAGCGCTTCGACTCTTGTCGAGCAAATGGCGAGTGTGTCATCCTGAGCCCTTCGGCTTCGCTCAGGATGAACTTCGCGAAGGATCCGGGTTTCGAGTTTGGATTCTTCGTCGCCTTCAGCTCCTCAGAATGACATCTACGGGCGCGACCTGATATCCGCAACGGAAACACTAACAGCCGGAGAAAGAGGAGTTGAAAATGATTCAAACCAAAGGACTGACCGGAGCGCAGTCGATGCTGCGTGTGCTCGCCAAAATGGGCGTGGAGAAAATCTTCGCCTCGCCGGGATCGGAGTGGTCGCCGGTGTGGGAGGCGCTGGCGGAGCCGGGCGTGGAAGGGATGCCGCAATATTACAGCACCCGCCATGAGGAAGTCGCCGTCGGCATGGCGAGCGGCTACGCCAAATCCACCGGCAGGCTGCCGGCGGTGATGATTCACACCACGGTGGGCTCGCTGCACGCGACCATGGGCATGCGCGCCGCGGTGCGCGAACAGGTACCGATGGTGGTGCTCACCGGCGAGTCGGTGGGCTTCGGTGAAGACGACGGTCCCGACCCGGGCGGCCAGTGGCTCGGGCATCTCTCCAACATCGGCGGTCCCGCCAAATTGGTCGAATCCACGGTAAAATGGAGCTTCGGCGTCAACAACAAAGCGATATTGCCGGCGACTATCCAGCGCGCCTGCCAGCTGGCCATGGCCGCGCCCAGGGGCCCGACCTTCGTTTCCCTGCCCATGGAATATCTTTTCGCCACGATGGTGAAAGACGTTCCGGGAGAGTTGGGCTTTGCCCCCGGAGCGACGGCCGACGCTAGAGGCATCGAAGATCTCGCCAACCTGCTCGCCGGGGCGAAGAATCCGGTCATTATTGCAGAAGATGCGGGGCGCACGGAGAAGTCCGTGCACTGTCTGGTCGAGATCGCCGAGCTGCTCGGCTGCGGCGTCTGCGAGACGCGCAGCACGGGCTCCCTGAACTTCCCGCGCGTGCATCCGCTCCACAGCGGCTATGATCCGAAAAAGGCCGCAACCGGGGCCGATGTGATTTTTCTGCTATCGGTCATCGCGCCGTGGCATCCGGCATCGGTGACGCCGGCGCCCGGTGCCACGGTGGCGATACTCGATGAAAATCCCTTGCGGCACGACATGCCGTATTACGGCTACCAGGCGGATCTCTGTTTGACCGGTGAAATCGAAAGCTCCCTCGAACAACTGCTGGCCGCGCTCAAAAAGAAAGTTTCCGCCGGCGATTCTTCGCGCAAACAGCGCGCCGAAGAGATCGGCAGGAAAAATACCGCCCAGAGAAAAGCCTGGCGCGAGGAGGCAGCGGCGCTGGGAAGCCAGAAACCGATGGACACGCGCTGGGTCGCCCATGAGATAAGCCAGGTGTTGCCCGCTGACGCGATAGTCGTTGAAGAGACGATCACGCATCGGCTGGCACTCCATCGCTATCTCGACGCCCTCAAACCGGGATCGTTTTTTAACGGCTGCATCGGCGGCTTGGGTACCGGCCTGTCCACGGCCCTCGGCGTCAAGGCCGCCAACCCGAAACGACCGGTGGTGTGCATGATCGGCGACGGCTCGTTTAATTATGATCCGGCTCCCGCGGTCTATGGCGCGGCCCAGGAACACAATCTGCCGTTTCTGACGCTCATGTTTAACAACCAGGGGTATCTATCTCAAAAATCAGGGATTCCTAAATATTATCCGGACGGCTGGGCGGTCAAGTCGGGAAATTTCTCCGGCTTGCACATCGTCCCCTGCCCCGAGTATTCGCAGCTGATGAAGGCGTTCGACGGTTACGGTGAAAAAGTCGAAGAGCCAGGCGATGTCCGCAAGGCGGTCGAGCGCGGACTGCGCGCTGTCGCCGGCGGCCAATCGGCGATGCTCGATATTCGCCTCAAACCGGTGGAGCAGATCATCGAGCGCGGGGAAGGGTAAGCGATCGGTACGGCGCTAAAGTAACGCCAGATGTGATTCGAAGGACGTCGGCCGGGCGACAGAGTTGGCCCGGCCGACGTCGCTGTTTTTATGAGGTTGACGCGGGATATTTTGCTGAAATAATCATGTCGCTGAGAGACTGTGCCGCAATGCTACGAATTACCCGGATGCGATCCTGAGCGCAGCGAAGGATCTGCTCGAAGCATCGGCTTTTTCCACAGCTTACAAAAGGCAGATTCTTCGCCTGCGGCGAAGAATGACATCGCGACACACTCTCTCAGGCGATTGAAAGATTCCCGACGAACTCAGTGCCGATGAAGCGGCCGATAAAGCCGGCCGTTCAATCCGAGAGGGGGGCTCCAGTGAGCGGCAGTTTTCATGAACAATTGGTCGCTACCCGGGATCGGCGCCATAGCAAGAACCATCCGTTCTTCGATCTCTGGGCGGAAGGAAAACTCCTGAAAGTACAGATGGCTTTTTACTGTACGCAGCACTATCACTATGTCGGCGAGTTTTTGAACTGGCTGGCCTATGAGGGTTCGCAAATTCGCGAGCGCGATGTGAAGAGCTATCTGTTCGAGAATCTCGGCGACGAAGAGAATCCCGATGACCGCCACCTCGACATGCTCAAGGACTTTGTCGCCGCCTGCGGCGGCGAGCGCGACGGCGTTGAAAGCTCGGTGGTGCTCGCCGCCACGGAAGGGCTGCAAAATTGGGGCTGGCGCATGGTGTACCAAAAGCCCTGGCAAGGCGCGCTGGCAGGTATGTTTATCGGCCTGGAATCGCAGTTTCTCGATATCTGCAAAAAGATTGTTCCGGCGCTGCATCGTCATTACGGTTTCCAGCCGCGCGCGCGGGAAATTCGCTTCTTCGAGGAGCATATCCACGCCGACGAGGTGCATGGTTCCAAGGGCTTCGCCATCGTTGAGAAGTATTGCGACACGCCGGAGCTGCAAAGGCTCGCGCTCAAGCAGGTGGAGGAAGCGACGATCCAGCGCTGGCGCTACATGAACGACGTTTACTGGTACGCACTCTACGGCCGGGCCGACAATACGCCGAACGGCGCCGCCTGAGCGCTTAAGACTTTAAAGCAGCAAAGGAATTTCTGATGAAGATTCGCATCGATGGCGGCGTCGTCGTCGGATGGTCCGGCACCGGCCATGAAATCATTGCCAACGGCTCGGTGGTGATTGAAGACGACCGGATCAAAGCCGTCGGCACGGAAAGTTCAGAGCCGGTGGATCGAGTCATCGATGCCGCGGGAAGGATCGTGACTCCGGGCTTCGTCAATTTGCACGTTCATTCCCAGCTCAACGTCGGTGACTATCTGTTGACGGATGTCACCAAGAAAGACTACCTGTCGGCCAACTGGTTCGTGTTCGGCGCGCCGCTCAAAGAAAAGGTCGAAGCTCCGCCGCCACCGGCGGTCGCCCTGGGACGAAGGTATGCGCTCTACAGCGCCCTTCGGAACGGCTCGACGACGGTTCTCGATCCCGGCGGCGGCCCCGGGGCGCTGGACGATTACGTCGCCATTGTCGGACAGCTCGGCGGCCGGGTTTTTTTCAGCCCGCCCTTCCGCAGCCACGACATTTTTACGGATGCCGAAGGGCGCCATTACTACGAAGAGCGCGCCGACAAAGGCCGTCCGGGTCTGAAAGCCGCTGTGGACTTCATCAAGAAGTTCAACGGCGCGCATAACGGCCGGCTGCAAGGGATCTTGAATCCCGCCCAAGCCGAGACCTGCGAGCCTTCACTGCTCCGCGAGAGCGCTTCCGCCGCCAAAGAACTGGACGTGCCGATTCATATCCATGCGGGCGGCAATTTTCGCGAGTTTTTGGAGATCCTCAATCGCTATCGAAAGCCAGTCGCCGAGTATCTCGCCGGCACCGGCATTCTCGGTCCGCGCACGACTCTGGGACACATGGCAATGACCGGCGGCCATTCGCGGGTGGACTATCCATTGGCCGACGAGCTCAAGATTCTCGTCGAGACCGGAGCCACCGTGGGCCACTGCCCGCACAAGTGCGCCAAAATGGCTTTTGCCATGGAGTCCTTCGATCGGTATCTTGCCGCGGGTGTGCGCATCGGTCTGGGAACCGACACCTATCCGCTGGATATCGTCGCCGAGATGCGCTACGCCTCGCTGATCGCACGCTTGGTGGACCGTAACGCGGCCGGTGCGCGGGCCGCCCAAGTTTTCAATGCGGCGACGATCGGCGGCGCAACCGCGCTCGGGCGCTCGGACTTGGGGCGGCTCGCGCCGGGGGCCAAGGCGGACTTGGTCATCGTCAACTTGCGCACCACCCGTTATGGCCCGGCACGCGACCCGATCAATGCGCTGGTCGAATACGGCTCAGGCGCGGATGTCGAGACCGTGATCGTCGACGGCGAACTCGTGGTGGAAAACGGCCGCTCGACGCGCATCGACGAAGCGGAGCTCTTCGCTCAGGCCGAGGCCGGCGCCAAGCGTGCGTGGGACAATTGGCCGGCGCGCGATTGGCGCAGCCGCACGGTCGAACAAATCATTCCGCCGGCCTTTCCGACCAGAAAGAGTTGATTTGCAAGCGGTATGAAGCCGTTTCAACTCGCCGTCAAACACTTTTTCGTCTAATCGAAGATCGGTACTCGCCCCTTTTTTGTCCATTTCAATTGACCGCGCGCAAATTTTCCTGCTATCTGAGGAGTACTTTGCGAGGGATAGCTAAGTATTCTGACTAGGTAGGTCTTAAATGCGCTACGGCTTTGTCATCGATCAAAACCGCTGCATCGGTTGTCACGCGTGCACGGTCGCCTGTAAAGAAGAACATAATATCGCATTGGGCGTAAATCGCACCTGGGTCAAATACATCGAAAAAGGGCATTATCCCGACACGCGCCGCCACTTCGCGGTATTGCGCTGCAATCATTGCGACGACGCGCCCTGCATTGAGATCTGTCCCACGGTGGCGCTCTATCGCCGCCCCGACGGTATCGTCGATTTCGACAACGAGCGCTGCATTGGCTGCAAGTCGTGCATGCAGGCCTGTCCCTACGACGCCCTTTACATCGATCCGGATCGCAACACCGCAGCCAAGTGCAATTTCGACGCATCGCGCGTGGAAATGGGCTACAAGCCCGCCTGCGAAACCGTCTGCCCGACGCAGGCGATTCTCTCCGGCGATCTTGATGATCCCACAAGCGCGATCAGTAAGCGCATCGCTTTGGAAAAAGTGACCGTTCGCAAACCGGAAAAAGGCACCAGGCCCAAACTGTTTTACGTCGGCGTCGATGGCGATTTGCTGAACCCGAACATGATGGAGCCGCAGCCGGCGCATTTGTGGGCGGAAAAGGATCCGGGCGAGGATCTCTACGCCTTGAAGAGCGTCAACCCTGAGCGATCGGTACCCGGCGCGGCGCGGGAAGTTTACGACGTGCCGCATTTGATCCCTTGGGGCAAAAAGATCGCCTTCTATCTTTGGACCAAATCGATCGCCGCGGGTGTGGTGCTCCTCTCGGCGCTGTTTCTCAATATGGGATTCGAACAGGACGCCGTTGCCCTGAGCCTGCTCAGCCCGGTGGTAGCGCTGGCGTTTCTCGCGGCGACCCTGCTGCTCTTGGTGTTGGATCTAAAAAAACCGGGCCGATTTTTCTTTCTGCTGACCAAGCCCAATTTGAACTCATGGTTGACCCTGGGCGGCTACGTGCTGATGATTTTCGGTCTTTTGCTCGCCGTCTGGTTGTTTCAGGTCTACCATCAAGGGGCGGTGTCGCCTTTGGTCGTATGGTCGACGGCGCTCTTCGCCGTCGCGTCCGCCGGTTACTCGGCGTTTCTTTTTGCCCAGGCGCGCGGCCGCGATCTGTGGCAAAGCCCGATGCTCTTCTGGCATCTGATCGTGCAGGCCGTTCAGGCTGGCGCGGCGGTATTGATATTGATCGGTGCGCTGGAGCTGGTCACGCCGTTCCAGTTCATGAGCGCGCAGATCTTGTCCTGGCTGGCGCGCATCCTCGCCGTTTCGCTGCTGGCTAGCGCGGCTTTGATCTTCGGGGAATTGTTCATCAAGCACGGGACGGACGACTCATCGCGCGCGGGCGAGCTGTTGCTTACGGGCGCGCTGCGGGGACGGTTTTGGCTTTTGGCCATCGGCCTCGGCGTGGTCGTGCCGTTGGTTTTGATCCTTTGGCCGATCGCCGTCTGGTTTTCCGTCGCTGCCGCAATTTTGGCGCTTTTCGGCCTGTGGATGTATGAGCATCTCTGGATCAAAGCCGGCCAGGTTTTGCCTTTAAGCTAAGAAGGATTCATCTCATGAGCGACACCCAGCTACCGCTAAACCCCGATGCGCTCCGTTTAGACCCCGCCAGCGGCGGCCTTGCCAGCTATCCGCCGGTGGAGAAGTGGGACGATTGGGTGGAATACGACACGGCGCAGTGGCCGCGCAAAGTCGAAAAACACTGCCGGATCATCCCGACGATCTGCTTCAACTGCGAAGCGGCTTGCGGTCTGGTCGGCGTGGTCGAAAAGGATACCCATCGGATTCGCCGCTTTGAGGGCAATCCGGAACATCCAGGCAGCCGCGGCCGCAACTGCGCCAAAGGGCCGGCGACGCTCAACCAGGTCGCCGATCCCGAGCGCATCCGCCACCCGCTCAAGCGGGCGGGTAACCGCGGCGAGGGCAAGTGGGAGCGCGTGAGCTGGGATGAAGTGCTCGACGACATCGCGGCGCGGGTGCGCAAAGCGCTGCAAGAAGAGCGGCGCAACGAGATCATGTACCACGTGGGCCGTCCGGGCCACGAGCTGCTCTATCACCAGAGGATACTGCATTCCTGGGGCATCGATGGCCATAACAGCCATACCAATGTCTGCTCCGCCGGCGCGCGCGCCGGTTACGCCTTCTGGTCGGGTATCGACCGGCCGTCGCCGGACCACGCCAACGCGCGCTTTATGCTGCTTTTAAGTTCGCATCTGGAAACCGGCCACTACTTCAACCCGCACGCACAGCGAATTATTGAAGGCAAGGAGCGCGGCGCAAAGCTTTGCGTGATCGACACACGGCTTTCCAATACCGCGTCCAAAGCCGATTACTGGATTTCTCCCTGGCCCGGCAGCGAGGCGGCCATCCTACTCGCCATGTGCCAGGTGATCCTGCTGGAAAATCTCTTTGACCGCGATTTCGTCCGCCAGTGGGTCAACTGGCAGGAATACTTGCGCGAGGAGCATCCCGATGAACCGCAGACCTTTCAAAACTTTATCGCGATTCTCAAGCAGCACTACGGGCAATACACGCCGGCGTACGCCGCTAAGGAGGCCGGCATCGATGCCAAAGTGATCGTCGAAGTCGCCCGCGAAATTGCCAAGGCCGGATCGGCATTTTCTTCGCATGTCTGGCGCAATACCGCGGCGGGCAACCAGGGCGGCTGGCAGGTGGCCCGGGCGCTCCAGTTTCTCGTCGTGCTGGTTGGCGCGGTCGGCACGCCGGGCGGCACCGCGCCCAACGCGGCCAATAAATATATTCCTGCGCCGCCGCTCATGCCGCCGCCCGCGAAGGTTTGGAACGAGCTGTTGATTCCGCCCGAGTATCCGCTGGCGTTCTTCGAGATGAGTTTTCTGCTGCCCCATTTTCTTAAAGAGGGACGGGGCAAGCTGGCGATGTACTTCACCCGCGTGTACAACCCGGTGTGGACCAATCCCGACGGCATGAGCTGGATCGAAATGCTATCCGATGAGAGCAAAGTCGAACGCCACGCATGCTTGACGCCGACCTGGAGCGAAACCGCCTGGTTTGCCGACTACGTGCTGCCGATGGGCCACGGCTCCGAGCGCCATGATTTGATGAGCCAGGAGACCCAGGCGGCGCGCTGGATCGGTTTTCGCCAGCCGATCCTGCGCGTGGCGTTGGAGAAAGAAGGGAAAAAGTTCGCCACGACCTATGAAGCCCACGAAGCGGCCGGCATTGGAGAAGTTTGGGAGGAGGACGAGTTCTGGATCGAACTTTCCTGGCGCATCGACCCGGATGGTTCGCTTGGAGTTCGAAAGTACTTCGAGTCGCCCTACGAGCCCGGCAAGAAAATGACCGTGGACGACTATTATCGCTGGATTTTCGAGAACAGCGTGCCGGGCTTGCCCGAGGCGGCCGCCAAACAAGGGCTGACGCCGCTCGAATATATGCGCAAGTACGGGGCGTTTCTAATCGAGGACAACGTTTACAAGGTCCATGAAGGCGGGCTCAAGGCGGTGGATCTCGCCGGGGCGGAGATCGATCCCGCCACCAAGATCGTGAAAAAGAACGGCGTGGCGCTGGGCGTCGAGATCGACGGCAAGGCCTGCGTCGGTTTTCCCACGCCGTCGCGCAAACTCGAGTTTTTCTCCAAGACCCTGAAAGACTGGCGCTGGCCGGAGCATGCCATTCCCGGCTATATCAAAAGCCATGTGCATCCCGACAATATCGATATCAACGCCGGCGAAAGGCTCCTGCTGCCGACTTTTCGGCTGCCGACGCTGATCCACACCCGTTCGGGCAACGCCAAGTGGCTCTATGAAATCTCCCACCGAAACCCGCTCTGGTTGAATCCTCAAGACGCGCAAAACTTCGACGTCAAAACCGGGGATCTTTTAAAGGTCCAGACCGAGATCGGCTATTTCATCGACAAAGTGTGGGTCACCGAGGGCATCAAGCCGGGAGTCATCGCCTGCTCGCACCACCTCGGGCGTTGGCGCTTGGCGGAAGATCAGGGCGGGGAGCGGTGGTCCACATCGCTGGTCGACCTGCAAAAAATCGGCGACGGCCAATGGCGCCTGCGGACCGTGCACGGTATCAAACCCTTCAAGAGCGACGATCCGGACTCCCAGAGAATATTTTGGGAAGACGGCGGCGTCCATCAGAACCTGACCTTTCCCGTGCAGCCCGACTTCATCAGCGGCCAGCATTGCTGGCACCAGAAAGTACGCGTGGCCAAGCCCGGATCCGACGACAACTACGGCGATGTTTTCGTCGACACCCACAAGGCGCACGAGGTCTATAAAAAATGGCTGCTCAGAACTCGCCCCGCGCCCGGGCCGAACAACCTGCGCCGCCCCCTTTGGCTGCCGCGATCCTACAAGCCGGCGCCGGAGGCGTACGTTCTGAAAAGCGATCAAGGATGAGGGCTGAAGGTGGAAGCCGGGCGAGTTCGCCGAGGCGGGGCTCGATTACGACGTTGCGCAGAACCTGTATCAATTCCGCGATGGTTCAATTGAGCCAACCCCGGGTTTGAAAGTTCGTCACAGAACGGGTAAATGTTCCAAACTGTGAAATCACATTCCAGCCAGCGCGGCTCCGCGCCGAAACGAATCCGGGCTTTCCAGGAGCGCTCGCGTTCGAGTACGGGGAGCGGAAAATGCTAGATGCCAAAGCGGCGGCGCAGGCTGCCATGAAACACTTTGCGGATCTGATGGGCAGCGGTCCTGCCAATCCGTCGCTCGAAGAGATCGAATGGTTAGAGGAGGATCAGCACTGGCTTGTGACCCTCGGCTACAACGAGGCTTCAGGACTCGGTTTGGGTTACCGCAAGTTCAAGATTCTCAGAGTCGAAGCAGAAACGGGACGAGTGCTTTCCATGAAGACCCGCACGATACAGTAGTTTTCCTCCATCGGTCCCGCCGGAGCCGGCTATCTTCTCAGACGTCCAGAGGCAAGCGATTCTCACGGCAGTAGCTCGCGATCACTTCGAGAAATCGGTGCCCGAAGTCGGCCAGCTTGCGCTCGCCCACGCCGCGGATATTGAGCATCTTGCCGGGGGAACCGGGCCTCTTTCTGGCCATATCGCGCAGCGTGACGTCGTTGAACAAAACGTAAACGGGCAGGCGACGCTCTTCCGCAAGTCGGCGGCGGAGGGTTCGCAGGGCTTCGAAGAGACCGGTGTCTACGCTTTCCCATGATTTTTCGTCGTAGCGGGTTTTTTTGATTTTTGTTTTCGGCTGCAGCAGCGCCACGGCGCGATTGCCGCGCAAGACCTCGCGGGAGGCATCGTTCAAGCGCAGCACGGGACGCTCATCGGCGGTCCGTTCGAGCAGGCCCTCGTCGATGAGTTGGTAAAGTAGGTTGGTGAGCGTCTTGCGATCGGTGCCCCTCATCAAGCCGTAGGTGCTGAGCTGTTCATGGCCCCAGCGCCGAATGCGCTCGGTGCGGGCTCCCAGCAGGATATCGACGATATGTTCCCCGCCGAAGCGTTCGCCGGCGCGGGCGACGCAGGAGAGAATTTTTTGCGCGGCCGTCGTCGCGTCGGCGAGGCCTTCCACTTCGTTCAAACAGACATCGCACGCTTCGCAATTGGGCTTCAGGTAAGCCTGTCCGAAATATTCCGACAGCGCTCGGTGGCGGCACCGAGCGCTGGAGCAAAGGCGGCGCATGTGATTCAACAGCGCGCGCGATGCGGCGAGGATCTCCGGCGCGGCGCCGGTGGCGGCTGCGCTTTTTTCGATCAGCGACTCCCAGCGGAGCGCGTCGGCGGCGGAGTAGAGGAGCACGCACTCCGCTTCCAGGCCGTCGCGTCCGGCGCGGCCCGTTTCTTGCTGATAATGTTCGATGGATTTCGGCATAGCGGCATGGATCACGCAGCGCACGTCGCTGCGGTCGATGCCCATGCCGAAGGCGACCGTGGCGGCGACCACGTCGAACGCTTCGGATGCGAAATCATCCTGGGTGCGTCGCCGGTCATCGGCTTCCATTCCGGCGTGATAGAAGGCGGCGCGCAGCCGGTTCGCTTGCAGGAAGGAGGCCATCGACTCGGTGTCGTTGCGGCTGATGCAGTAAACGATGGCGGCCTGCCTGGGATGGCGTCGCAGAATCTCCAGCGCTTGGGTGCGCGCGTCGACGCGGGGAACGACACGGTAGACAAGATTGGGACGGTCGAAGTTGCCGACGAGGATCGCCGGATTTCTCAGGCGCAGTTGAGCGGCGATGTCCTGGCGCACGCGCTCAGTGGCCGTCGCCGTGTAGGCGTGCACGCTGGCGCGCGGAAAGCGGCTCTTGATCTCGGCCAGGCGGCGGTACTCGGGGCGAAAGTCATGGCCCCAATGACTTATGCAGTGCGCTTCGTCGATGGCGAAGGCGCGTATGCCGACGCGCTCAACGAGTTCCATAAAACGCGGTAAAAGCAAACGCTCCGGAGCGACGAAGAGCAGCCGGTAGCGGCCGGCGGCAAACTGCTCTTCGGTTTCCTGGATGGAGTGCGCGGGCATACCGCTATAGAGAGCGGCCGCGGGATAACCGCACTCGCGCAAGCCGTCTACCTGGTCTTTCATCAACGAGATCAGCGGCGAAACCACGATGTCGCTGCGCTGGGTCAACGCAGGCGGAACCTGATAACAGAGGGATTTGCCGCCCCCCGTCGGCATGACGACCAGCGAGTCGCGCTGTTCCAGACCCGCCCGGATCGCTTGCTCTTGCAGCGGCCTCAGTTCGGTGTAGCCCCAGTAACGGCGCACGGTGGCGAGAATTTCGGCGGCGCTGGAATCTCTCGGAGGCGTCATGGGAGGAAGGCCATAGACCGTGGGCGCAAGGCCGTAGTAAAGAAAGAAGCGCCGGCGCACGAAAAAAAGCCTGAATACCAACGGCGAAATCTTATGGCATTGCTTGCCGACCGCATATCCAACGAATCCTTGCTGATGACTGCGGACTGATCGCCGAGAACTGGCTAAATCCCTTCGCCCATGCCGCGCTGGGTCCCTTGAATCGGCGTGCGGTTCCATTCGAGGGCTTCTTGAATTTTGCGCGGCAGGGGAGGTTTGCGCGAAGTCATGAAGTGGATGAATTCTTTCTCGGTGGAAATCAACATGCGGGCGTTTTTTTGCTTCTCCTCGCCCAGGGACGAAACCGCCTCACGGTAATCGTGGCCGGGATAGACGCGGATATCGTCGGGCAGGGCTTTCAATCTCAACAAGCTTTTGTATTGCGCTTCGGCGTTGCCCCCCGGCAGGTCGGTTCGGCCGCAGCCGCCGATG
>CAZILB010000007.1:18953-20598 GCA_964539925.1 uncultured Syntrophobacter sp.
GTATCGCCCGTAAAGATGCGATCCTTGAACAGCAGGCACATGGCGTCCTGGGTATGGCCGGGGGTATGGATGACTTTGAGCACCTGCCGGCCGAATGGGATCGCCTCGCCGTCTTCGACGCGTCGATCGACGTAAGGCGCGTCCGCGGCCCGGTGCATGACGACCTCGATGCCGAAGCGCTCGCGCATGACCTTGCACGCCGAATTATGGTCCGCATGGGTGTGGGTGTCGATGGCGTAGACAATTTTCGCTTGTAGAAATGCGGCCAAGCCGACATATTCATCGGCCTTATCTAGCTCCGGATCGATCACCACGCAGACTTTTTCCTCGGCGCAGCCGAGAACATAAGAGAGACACCCGGCCGAGCGCACTTGTTCGAAAAAAATATCCTCTCCGCTCATCAACTCCTCGAAATGAATAGCTCTAATGAAAGGACACCATGGCAAAAAATTAAAATTCGGCGGCGCCAGTGACCTGGCTCGCTTCGTCTTTCAGGCTTTCGCCTCAAGGCCTCGGAGGCTAGACCTTGACCGCTGTGTTTTTATCCAAATTGTAGCGGTAGCGATCGATTTTATCGAGATCGTAGCTCAGGAAACGGAAAACGACGCCGGGCCCTTCCACCGCGTGGGTCGAATGAATATCACCGGGGAGATAGGGAACAACCACCCCCGGAGTGAGGCGATCGAGCCGCTCTTTTTCCAGCACTGCGACGCCTTGCTGAGAGCCGTCATCCGTCCGTTTATATTTGGTGATCTCCGTCACGCCCTGGTACGAACCGTAGACCACCCAACAGGGGCCATGGTCATGGGGCTTGTTGCCGTGCCCCTGCTTGTGGATATGGCCCATCTGAATAAATCCCGCTTCCGGATCGCGATAAAGCTCGCGCGACGGCTTGCCGTCGCGAAGCAGCTCCGCCATCCACGGATCGTCCGCACTGGTGGCGGCGAAGAGTTTCTCCATCAGCGCAGCGACCTTAAACGGTAGTTGGGGATCCTTGCCGTCGCCCCAGACGGCGCGCACTTCGGCAATGTATCGCTGCAGGGAATTTTCCGCTTTACGTTCTTGCACGGCCATGACAACCTCCCTTAGTGTTTATGATTTTTAGCATTTTCCGCTTCCGGTCGTCTACCCATAAGCAAAATTATGACGCGGATTGACAGCCCAAGGGCGGCTCTGCTACCACTTTCAGAAATTGGGAAAACGGGCGAAAGGAAATATGGCCATCGAAGCACAAGAACTTCGCCGCGTCTTGGGGCATTTCGCCACCGGCGTGACCGTGATCACCACCAAGGACAAAGAGGGCGCGCCTAACGGCTTGACGGCTAATGCGTTTATGTCGCTGTCGCTCAATCCGCCGCTGGTGCTGATCAGCGTCGACAAGGGGGCGACCTGTTACAGTTGTTTTGAGCTGCAAAACGGTTTCACGGTAAATTTTTTAAGCGAAGCTCAGGAGGAGATTTCGCGCCGTTTTGCCACCAAAGGGGCCGATAAATTCGCCGGCCTCAATTGGCACGCCGGCAGTAACGGTGCGGCGATCATCGAAGGGTCCCTCGGCTACGTCGAGTGCAAAATTACCCAATGCCACGACGGCGGTGATCATACGATCGTCGTCGGCGAGATCGTCAACGTCAGCGCCGATGGCGAC
>CAZILB010000007.1:20698-40233 GCA_964539925.1 uncultured Syntrophobacter sp.
TGGCGGCGAGCACGCCGCGGCGTCGATCAATTCTTATCCCACAGGTCTTCAAAAAGCTTCACCGAGCCGGGCGCAAAGCCGGCGTAGTGATTGTTGAAAAAGGCGTAGGTCTTGACGCCTTGATTGACGATTTTCTTTAGTTCATGGACCCAAACTGTCATTTCCGGCGTCTTGTCTTCGATGAGCCTGTCCCTTTTGGCGGTCTTCGCTTCGATGCCTTTGCGATCGCCGATAAAACGCACATAGGCGAAATCGCTCGTGACCAGATCGAGCGCTTTGGCGAGGGTATCGATGCGCGGCATCCAGGCTTGAGCGACCAGGGCGAAGGCCACCGAGTGATCGCGCAGTAATTCCAAAAAGTCCCAGCTGAGCCAATTTTTGTTGCGAATCTCCAGCGCGAATTTGAATTCTTTCGGCAGCGCCGCCAGAAACGGGCGAAGCAATTTCTCGAATGGTTGGCGTGACGGAAAAGCATTCTTATTAAAATAAGGAAATTGCAGCAGCAGCGGGCCGAGGCGGTCGCCGAGCAAAGAGATGTTTTGGAGAAAGGCCGTCAACTCCGCCTGGCAGTCCTGCAAAATTTTTTCGTGGGTGACCACGCCGGGAATCTTCGCGGTGAAGACAAAGCCCGGCGGTGTCTTGTCGCGCCAGCCTGCGACCACCTGGGGCGGAGGAATGCTGTAGTAGGTGGAGTCGATCTCCACCGCGGGAAACTTGCGCGCGTAGGCTTCGAGAAACTGACCGGGTTTCAAATGCGCCGGATAAAACGGCCCGACCCAGTCGCTGTTCGACCAACTGGAAGTACCGACCAACAAATTGGGCGGAAAACTCATAATCATGCTTCACCACATCCTTGTGAAACGGTCAACCGCCGGTGCATTGACATTGTTACGGCCGGGGTCTACCTTTCTAAAAACATCGGTGTTTTCATTTGGTCGAGTACCGCGCTCCATGGACACCTACGACAGTAAAGCCGCCAGCCGCATCGTCGGCGTCAGTTTGCGCCAGCTGCAATATTGGGACGAGCAGGGCTTTATCCGGCCCTCGGTGCAACTGGCGGACGGCCGCGGCACCAAGCGGCTTTACTCGTTTCACGATCTTGTCTGCCTCAAAGTGGTCAAGGATCTGGCCCGGCACGGATTTACCCTGCAGAGCATCCGGCGCTGCTTGAAACCCCTCAAGGAAAATTCGGCGAAAACCGAACATCCGTCGGAGTCTCTCAAGTATCTTACCGACGGCGAAGAATTATTCGTCATCACCGACGACCGGCAGAAGATTCTCGACGCCATGCAACGCCACTTCGTCGTCTCCCTCGGAATCGGCACTCTGGTGCGCGAGCTCGACCGCGAGGCGAAACAGCCCGCGCTCGGGCTGGTGGCTAAGCGCGTCAAAAAGACCGGCCGGGTTGAATTGAAGCGGTCCGGCTCCGCGTGAGCGCTCATGGAAGCCGTCAAAATCACGCCGATGATGCAGCAGTACCTCCAGATCAAGGAGCGATACCGCGATGCCATTTTGTTTTTTCGCCTGGGCGATTTCTATGAAATGTTTTTCGAAGATGCGCATACGGCTTCAAAGATTCTCGACATCGCCTTGACGTCGCGCAATCGCAGCGAGGAGTCTTCGGTGCCGCTATGCGGCGTTCCCTACCATGCGGCGGAGCCCTATATCCGGAAACTGCTCGACGCCGGCCACAAAGTCGCGGTCTGCGAACAGGTCGAGGATCCCGCCACGGCCAAGGGCGTGGTCAGGCGCGAAGTGGTGCGGGTGATCACGCCGGGTACGGTCACCGCCGTGGAGGCGCTGGACGCGCGCGGCAACAATTTTCTTGCCGCGGCTTGCAGTGGAACGGGTGGTTTCGGTCTCGCGGTGAGCGATATCACCACCGGCGAGTTTCGCTTTACGCAAGCGAACGACGAGCCCACCTTGCTCGACGAGCTTGGGCGAATCCAGCCGAGCGAGATATTGCTGGCTGAACGCGACGGCCGGCTGCGCGAACGAATTTATCGAGACCATCCATCGATTCACTTCACCACGCTTGCGGACAGCGTGTTTGTTGACACCGTCGCCGGCCGACTCGGTGGCGAGCACGCGGACAGGGCGGCGGATCTCGCCGATGGTTTGCGCGCAGCTTCGGCGATCGTTGCCTACCTGGAGGCCAACAGCGCCGATGCCTTGGCGTTGCTGCGCGATCTGGAGCCCTATACGGTTTCCAATTATCTGGTCCTCGACGACGCGACGAGGATCAATCTCGAGCTCACCTCGAGCCACGGCGGCGAACGCAAAGGATCGCTTTTGGCGGTGATCGACCGCACCGTAAGCCCCCTCGGCGGGCGCCGCATGAAACAATGGCTGCTCTATCCGTTGCTCGATGAAAGCGCCATCCGCGCGCGCCACGAGGGCGTGGAGGAATTGACCGAAAAATTCTCCTTGCGCCAGGATTTACGGCGTTCTCTGGCAAGGATCCAGGATCTGGAGCGGCTCGCGGGACGGGCCGTCTCGGGCGCCGCGGTTCCCAAAGATCTCGTCGCTATCAAGCAGACCTTGCAAGCGGTGCGCGAGCTGCGTGCCGAACTGGACGGTGTTTCCGCCGCTGTCCTCAAGCGCGCCCGGGATGAGCTTGGCGATCTTCCGACGGTCGTCGAATTGATCGAGCGGGCGATCGTCGACGACCCGCCGTTTTCGACCAAGGACGGGGGCTTTATCCGCACCGGTTTCGACGCCGAGCTGGACGAGATCCGCGCCGTCGGTGCCGATGCCAAGCAATGGATCGCCCGTTTCGAAGCCGCGGAACGCCGCCGTACCGGCATTCAATCGCTCAAGGTGCGTTACAATCGCATTTTCGGCTACTATATAGAGATCACCAAGTCGAACCTAAAATCGGTGCCGGAGGACTATCGGCGCAAGCAGACCCTGGCCAACGGCGAGCGCTACATTACGCCGGAGTTAAAGGAATATGAGGCCAAAGTCCTCAACGCCGCAAGCTCGATGGAAAAGCTGGAGATCGCCTTGCTCCAGCGAGTGCGCGAAGAGGTGGCGGTGTTTTTCCCGGCGCTAAAAAGAATCAGCGCCGCTCTGGCGACCTTGGACGTTCTCGCGGCGCTCGCCGAAACCGCCGAGGCGCAACATTACGCGCGCCCGCGCGTCTATGGGGAAGCGCGCTTGACGATCCGCGAGGGTCGCCATCCCGTCGTAGAAATGGCCGTGGGGCGCGGCGCTTTCGTCCCCAACGACTGCGAACTCGATCGGGACGCGAACCAGATCGTCCTGCTCACCGGTCCCAATATGGCCGGCAAATCCACCTATATGCGTCAGGTCGCGCTGATTGTGATCCTCGCCCAGATGGGCGCGTTTGTGCCCGCCGCGGCGGCGGAGATCGGCATCGTCGATCGGATTTTTACCCGTATCGGCGCGGCGGATTCGCTGGCGCGCGGCGAGTCCACCTTCATGGTGGAAATGAAGGAGACCGCCAATATTCTGCATCATGCCACCGAGCGCAGCCTGATCCTGCTCGACGAAGTCGGCAGAGGCACGAGCACCTTCGACGGCATCTCCATCGCATGGGCTGTGGCCGAGGCGCTGCACGACGTGGCGGCGCGGCCGCGCACTCTTTTCGCCACGCACTACCACGAGCTTACCGACCTCGCGCATAACCGGCCGCGCATCAAAAATTTTAATTTTGCGGTGAAGGAATGGCGCGGCGATATCATTTTTCTCAGGAGCCTGGCGGCCGGCGCGGCCAGCCACAGTTACGGCATCCATGTGGCGCGCCTGGCGGGCATGCCGGCGTCGGTGATTTCGCGAGCCAAGGAGATTCTCGCGCAGCTGGAAAGCGGTGAAGCGGCACGCGCGCCGAGATTGACCGAAGATTCATCCGCCGGGGCGAATCCGCCGGTGCAGATGGGTCTCTTCGGCGGCGCCGACGGTCGCTTGCGCGAAGCGCTAGCCGACCTCGATTTGACTCGAACTACACCCATCGAAGCGTTGAACATTCTTCACAAGTTGACGGAAGAAGCCAAGAAATAGCGGCACAAAGGCGGGAATTTCCATGGCGCACATAAAATTACTCCAGTATCGTCTGGCCGGGTTGACCGCTTTAGCTCTGGTCGTTTGCAGCCCGGCCGGCCCAGGATTGGCGCAGCAGCCGAGATCCGATTGGAGCCGCGACCCGGCACGCTCGGCGGTCCTCGGCTCCCAGCCGAGGAGCCAGGACCTGGAGAGGGCTAATGCCGCAGTGAATGACGAGGCTATTCAAGCTCCTGCCACACCTTCGTCGGATAAAGCCGCACTTACGGGTCTGCGCTTTTTGTCTTGGAATAATTATACGCGGGTGATGATCGATTTGTCTCATGATGCCAAATTCGAAGTGCGCCAGCTGAAGGAAGATCCCGCGAGGAAAATGCCGGCGCGCGTCTATGTCGATATTCACGGCGCCCGCATGGGAATGGCTTGGAAAGAGCCGATACCCGTGGAAGACGGTCTTTTGCGCCAGGTTCGCGTCGGTCAGTACAGCGAGGACGTGGTTAGGGTCGTGCTTGACATGACCCATCTCGGCGCGCACAACGCCTTTGTGCTGCCCGACCCCTATCGGTTGGTGATCGATGTTTACGGCCAAAACGTAATGAACAGGGCGGCCCTCAAAGAGCCGGCGCCAAAATCAGATGTCCCGGCGCGCAAGCCGGCCGCGCGGGGCGTGAAAGCGGCGCCACAGCCTGCTTCGGCCGCCAACGGGCTGCGCAAAATAGTCCTCGATCCCGGGCACGGCGGCAAGGATCCGGGGGCGATCGGCGCCGGCGGCATCACCGAAAAGGAGGTCGTCTTAAATATCGCCCAAAAGCTGGCGGTGAAGCTCCGCAGGGAAATGGGCGTCGAGGTGGTCCTGACGCGCACCGACGACCGTTTCGTGGCCCTCGAAGACCGCACGGCGCTGGCCAACGCCGAGGACGCCGATCTTTTCATTTCCTTGCATACCAACGCGAGTTCAAACTCCGAGGCGCGAGGCATCGAAACCTACTATCTCGACAACACCACAGACGAGGCGGCGATCCGGTTAGCGGCCCGGGAAAACGCGACGTCGCGCAGAAATATCTCCGATCTGCAGTTTATTCTGAGCGACATGATGCAGAGCATGAAGCAAGAGGACTCCATCGCGCTAGCCCATCGCTTGCAAGGTTCGCTGGTGGAGGGCATGAATAGAGTCATGAGCGACGTGAAAGACCTGGGCGTAAAACAGGCGCTATTCTACGTTCTCGTCGGCGCCCGCATGCCGAGCGTGCTGGTGGAGATGTTTTTTATCACCAACCGGATCGAGGGCCGCGCGATGACGCAGCAAAAATATCAAGACGCCATGGTCGAAGCGCTGTTCCACGGCATACAAAAATACGGCCAAACGGCCATGATGGCGCGGACGCTCTAATCGGGCGAACGAAAGTAGTTTGGGGTTTAAGTCTGGAGCCCCGAGTCAAACCCGAGCCCCCGGTTACGAGACGCGAAATTCTTTGGAATGCGACGCCGATGACCGGTGTGCGCGCGGATTCTAAGACTGTAAAATTGAGCTGAAGCAAGGATGAAACGTGGACGCGGTGGCCATCGCCTTATCGCTGCTTAAGGAAACACAAGCGCAGCCCGATCTCAAGCTTCTGGCGCGCGATTACGTCGATCAAGGGCGGCGAATTCTATTCGAGCGCCACCGCGCCGGCGCCGGCGGGTTGGAGGTGGCGGTCGCCTGGGCGACGGTGATGGATCACTTGATTCGCCATTTGTATGCCGCCTCGAGCGCGGAGCAAAGCAGCCGATTCCCGGGCTCGGTGTCTCGCCTCGCATTGATCGCTCAGGGAGGATACGGGCGCGGCGAGCTCAATCCCCGCTCGGACATCGATCTGCTGTTTCTTCATTCATGGAGGGTGTCGCCGCTGGCCGCGGCCGTGGCCGAAAGCCTGCTCCACACGCTCTGGGATGCCGGGCTGCAAGTGGGGCACGCGACGCGCAGTTCTTCGGAGTGTTTACGCTTGGCCGAGAGCGATATGAAGGTGCGCACCTCGCTGCTCGACGCCCGCTTTCTATGCGGCGATTTCGATCTCTACGGCGAGTTCGAAAAGACGGTGGAATCGCGCCTGTTGAAAAAGAGCTTGAATCGATTTATCCGCGAGAAGCTCGCGGAAAGCCGATTACGCCACGAAGAATATGGCGGCTCGGTGTATTTGCTGGAACCGGACGTCAAGAATGGCCAGGGCGGGCTGAGGGATATTCAAACGGTCCGATGGATCGCGCGCGCCAAGCTCAAGAGCAAGGATCTTGACGCTCTCGCGCTGAATGGCATTTTAAGTGGCGCGGATGCGGGGAGTTTGAAGGCGTCGCAGGACTTTCTCCTGCGGGTCCGCAACGAACTGCATTTCTCCACCGGGAAACACCAGGATCAGCTCACGTTCGAGCACCAGGAACGGGTCAGCGCGGCGCTCGGCTTTGTCGAAGGGGATGGCTCGCTGCGCGCCGTTGAAGTCTTCATGCGCACCTACTATCTCCATGCCGCGCAGGTGAGCCGCCTCCATTCTCTGATCGTTCACCGGCTGACCGACAACGATAAGGCGCTGTTCGGAACCCCATATTCGTTCGGGCGCACTCTCCGCGAAGGGATTCGGCTTTCCCGAGGCGACCTCACCCTCACCAAGCCGCAAGTTCTCGAGAACCGACCGGAAATCCTTTTGAAGATATTTGAGGACGCGCAGAGGCACTCCTGCCGGCTCAGTTATGAAACCCGCGAGGAGCTGCGCCGCCGCGCGCACTTGATCGACGATGAATTTCGCCGCTCGCCCGCCGCCAACGAAATATTTTTCAACATTTTAAGATGGAAAGACGCGGTTTATGAAACCTTGCTGGAAATGCACCGCGCCGGCGTGCTGGGCGGGTTTATTCCGGAATTCGGCCGGCTGACCTGCATGGTGCTGCACGATGCCTATCATATTTACACCGTGGACGAGCATTCGCTGCGTCTGATCAAGGAAATCGAGCGCCTCAAGGCGGGCGAGTATCTCGACAGCCTGCCCCTGCTCACCCAATTGGCCCGGGAAGCGGACAAAATCGAGCTCCTATTTCTGGGCCTGATGTTCCATGACATCGGCAAGGGATTCGGCGGCGGCCACTCCGAGGTCGGCGCGCGGATGGTGCGTGCGATCGCTCACCGCATGCGCCTGAATGCAGACGACGGCGCACTGGTTGAATTCCTCGTGCGCCATCATTTGCTCATGACCCACACGGCGTTTCGCCGCGATTTGGAAGATCCAAAAACCATTTTCGATTTCGCCAAGGTCATGGGCAGCGTCAATAACCTCAAAATGCTCTATTTGTTGACCTTCGCCGACGTCAAAGCGGTGGGGCCGGAGGTTTGGAATCCCTGGAAGGGGTCTTTATTGGGGGAACTTTACATCAAGTCGCTCAATCTTTTGGAGGAAGTCGAAAAAGGCGAATTCCAGCGCCAGGACGTGCGCGCCGTGCTGCGGCGGATTCAGACGCGGGCGCGGCGCCAGTTGGGCAAGGATTATCCGGAAGAAAAAGTCGAGCAGTTCTTGGAGAACATGCCCGAGCGCTACTTTCTCTCGACGCCGGAGAAGGATATTCCGAGCCACTTCGAGCTCATGGAACGCTTTCGCGGCAAGAAGCCGGAAATAGCGCTGGAACACTTTCCCGAGCGCGACTGCACTTCGGTGGCGATCTGTTCGCAGGACCGCCCCGGTCTATTCGCATCCATTACCGGGGTGTTTACCGCGCTCAACCTGGATATTCTCAACGCGCGCATTTTTACTGCCCGCGACGGGCGTATTCTGGACGTCTTTCGCATCTCCCATCGCGGCCGCTCGGAGATTGTCATGGCGGAGCGCCGATGGGCCAAGTTCCGGGCAACGCTCGAAGGGGTCTTGGACGGCAAGATCGAGGTCGCCCGCTTGGTCGAAGGGGCGAAGTCGCCGCTCTTGCCGCGCAAACGGGCGCCCAAGGTGTCCACGGCGATCAATATCGACAACCAGGTGTCCGACGACTTTACCGTCATCGAGGTTTTTACCGAAGACCGCATCGGCGTTTTGTTTACCATCGCTTACAACTTGCACCGGCTCGGACTTTCGATTCACGTGGCCAAGATATCCACCAACGTGGACCAGGTCGCCGACGTGTTTTACGTCACCGACGGGGCGGGCGGAAAGCTCGACGATCCCCAGCAAGTCGAAACCGTGCGCCAATTCATGTATCAAAACCTCGCGCCGCAAAATGAAGCCAGCGACAGAGTCGCTTAGCCCGCACATCGACGCCTTTCTGTCGATGGTCGTCGTCGAGAAGGGGCTGGCGCGAAATACCGTAGAGGCCTATAGCCGCGATCTCTCGCGACTCGCAGCCCATCTCATCGCCCACGGCCTGGCTGATTGGAACGAAGTCACCGCGGGAGCGATCCGATCTTACCTGTCTTTGCTTAGAAAATCGGGGCTCAACCCGAGGAGCATCGCGCGCCATGCGGTCACGCTGCGCCGATTGTTTTTGTTTCTGGAGAGCGAAGCGGTGATCAAAGAAAATCCCATGCCCGCGCTGTTGCCGACGCCGGGTCCGAGAAAGCTGCCGCAAACTCTGTCCGGCGAAGATCTCCGCAAGCTTCTGGCACAGCCCGATGCCGGCGAGCCGCTCGGGTCGCGCGATCAAGCCATGTTGGAGCTGCTCTACGCCAGCGGTTTGCGGGTTTCGGAGTTGGTGAGCTTACGCCTGCACGAAGTCAATTTTCAGGGAAATTTTCTCACGGTGAAAGGCAAGGGCGCCAAGGTGCGCGCGGTCCCCTTCGGGGAGTGGGCGCGGGAGAAATTAAACACCTATTGCGCGGCCGACCGGCCGCGCCTGCTCAAGGGCAAAACCAGCTCCTTTTTGTTCGTCAACCGCTCCGGCCAACCGCTTACGCGGCAGGGATTTTGGAAACTGATTCGCCGCTACGCGCTGATGGCCGGCATCGACAAGCGCGTCACGCCGCACACTTTGCGCCATTCCTTTGCCACCCATCTGCTCGAAGGCGGCGCCGACCTGCGCGCCGTGCAGTCCATGCTCGGCCACGCCGACATCGCGACGACGCAGATTTACACTCATGTGGACGGCGCGCGGCTTAAGAAGGTGCATCGGCAGTTCCACCCGCGCGAGCGAGGGGGCAGGGAGTCGGCTTGACCATAGATCCACCTTCGTAATGGACCCGCGCGGAGGCTCACCTCGCTTGCGCTCGCGGCCGCGTGCAGATGTCGAGCGCGATGAGCGTGTAGAGCTTTGCGGCGTTCAGCATGGTGTCGATTTCAATCTCTTCGTTGCGCGGGCCGATGCGGCGGCCGCGCGGGCCGATCTTAATTGCCGGGATGCCGAGTTCGTTATACACATTGGTGTCCGTCCAGATACTGGCGCGGTCGGGCGCTTCGTGTTTGATCTTTTGGCCGAACAGATGCTCGTAGCTTTGCTCGGCCGACTCGACCAGCGGCCCGACGTTCTTGCCCTCATGGCCGAGCAAGGATTTGTAGATATCCATCTGGTAATCGAGGCCGGTGGCATTCAAGATCGTTTCCAGTTCGTGCTGGATTTGCACCGGCCTTATCTGGGGCGGCATGCGGATGTCGAGGTAAATGGCGCAGACGCCGGGAAAATAATTGGGCCGGTACGGCGCGCCGCCTTCGATGGCGCCGATGTTCACTTTAGGGTAGAGCGGGCCGGTGGGCGAGCGGTAGACATATTTGGCCTCAAACTCCGCACCCCAGCGCTCGACGGCGTCGATGATCCCGGTCATCTTGACGATGGCGTTCATTTGCATCATCGGCGCGCTTGCGCGATTCGACCCCCAGGCCGCCTCGGCCTTGCCGAAGGTCTGGATCTTCGCCTGCACAACGCCGTTTTGCGTCCAGACGATGTTCATGTCGGAGCCGTCGCAGCACACGGCGTAGTCGGAATGCATGCCGTGAGTGAGCAAATGGCGCGTGCCGGCGCCTTCGCCGCGGTATTCTTTCGTCTGCCAGGGACCGATGGGGGTGCGCGATATCTCGCCGACCACAGCGGCAAGGATGACGTCGCCCTTGAGCCTAACGCCGCTTTTTATCAGCGCCTTGCCGGCCATCATGAAGGCGGCGACGCCGCCCTTCATGTTCGAAATTCCGAGGCCCTGGACTTTGCCGCCGACGATTTTGCCTTTGAGCTCGGACTCGGGCTCCATGCGGGCGACCATGCGGCGGTCTTCCTCGGTACCGGTGAAGCTCGTGTCGGTGTGGCCGTTGAATCCCAAGCTCAGTCCCGTGCCGTCGCCTTTGACGATGCCGACGGCGTTGGGCCGGTCGTATTCGACGTCCTGGCGCACGGCCTTGAGGCCGTTAGTCTCGAACCAGTTGAGAATAAACTCGCCGATCGCTTTCTCTTGCCCCGTGGGGCTCGGGATGCTCGTCAGGTCGCAGCCGAGCTGCGCTAATTCATCGCGGTCGATTTGCGCCAAGACCTTTTGTGCGGCTTCCTCATCAAGTGCCATGGATTATTCCTCCGGAAATATTGACCTTTAGGTAACTATAGCGCTTCGTTCAAGTCAATCGTCCAGATGCGCGACGCGGTTTCCTTGCAAATGCAGCCCGCGCTCTTTACACTCCAAATCTTCCGCGAAGCGTCGCGATTCCAGACCAATCATGACCGCCGATAATAAATTCAGGCTCATCCTCAGGAGATCTATGGATACATCGACTATCGTCATGATGGCGGCGGCGCTGATCGCGCTTGCGGTCATTTACTGGAAGTCCCCGCAGGCGGCGGAGAAGGGGCTAACGGCCACGGGGTCGTTGATCCTCGAGATCACGCCGCGAATGCTCGCGGCTTTCACCTTGGCGGGATTGTTTCAGGCAGTGGTGCCGCAGGATGTGATCGTGCGCTGGATGGGACATGGATCGGGCTTGAGAGGAATCTTGATCGGCATGACCCTGGGTGGAGTGACCCCCGGCGGTCCGATGACGCATTTTCCCGTGATCGCGGCGCTGTTCAAGATGGGCGTCGGGGTCGGACCGCTGGTCGCTTATTTAACCGCCTGGTCGCTTTTTGGGTTGCAAAGGATTATCATGTGGGAAATTCCATTTCTCGGTCCCCAGGTGGTGGCTATTCGCGTGGGCATCAGTTTATTTTTTCCGCTCCTTGCCGGCTGGCTCAGCGAGCTCGTCTGGAACAAGCTCAATCTGTGAAGCGATCGTGAAGCGGCGAGAGTTTTTGCGCGTCATCGGGGGGGCGGGGTTCGCGGCTTGCGGCCTATTGACTCAGTCGGGATGCGCGCCGTCAGTGGTCGAGCCGGATCCGAGCACGGGACTATCGCTCGGCTACGTCGCCGGCGAGGTGACGCCGGACAGCGCGCTCATTTGGCTGCGTGCCGAACCCCAAAGCAAAGTCGCCATACAGTACACGACCCATGCGGGTTTCGGCGAATTTCTCTCCACGGCCGCGCACCCCGTCGATGCCGCCGCTGATTCCACGGTAAATATATTACTGGCGGGGCTCCGTCCATCGACGCGATACTATTACCGAGCCAGGGTTGCGGGCAGAGCGCCGGGAGCGATCGCCAGCTTCGTGACCGCGCCGCGGCCGAACGACAGCGCCAAGGTGGTGTTTTGCTTTAGCGGCGACACCCGGGAAAGCTACCGGCCTTTTTCGGTGATGGAGGCGATGCGCCGGCAAAGGCCGGATTTTTTTCTCCATCTGGGCGACACGATCTACGCAGATCGCAACGGCAGAGCGCGCCGGCCGGAGGAATTTTGGGCAAAGTATCGAAGCAACCGCTCCGACGCCGCGACGCAGCAATGCTTCGGTGAAACCTGCGTCTATGCCACTTGGGACGACCATGAAGTGGCCAACGATTATCTGCCGGCGCATCCGCTGGCGCCGATCGGGCAAAAGGCTTTCTTGGACTACTGGCCCGTCCTGCGAGTTTCGGCCGAAAGGGGACGGATTTACCGCTCCTTTCGCTGGGGCAAGGCCGCGGAATTATTCATTCTCGATACCCGGCAGTATCGGGATTTGAGAACCGGTTCCATGTTGGGCGAGAACCAAAAGGAGTGGTTGTACGACGGTCTTGCCAGGTCGTCTGCGCTGTTTAAATTTGTCGCCACCCCGGTGCCTATGGCCGGCGGCGGTCGGGACCGCTGGGACGGCTACCCCAGGGAACGGGAAGAGATTTTGCGCTTCATCAACGACAAAAAACTTCCCGGCGTGGTGTTTTTGAGCGCCGATTTGCACTACGCCGCGATTACCAAGATTCCCAATGGCGGCGGTCTGCGGGATATCACGGCGGGACCGCTCGGCGCCCCCTTGAACCGAGTGAGCAACGGGGCCGCCCGCCGCTACGAGTTTTTCCTTGCGGAGAATTTCAACTTTGCCAAAGTCACCGTCGATCCCAAGCATAATTCGGGCACGGCGTTAGTCGAATTTATCGATCAGGATAATAGAGTGTTTCATGGGGCAAAGATCAGTGCGAAATAGGCGATGGTCGTTCTATTCGAAGTTCCCCGTGGGCGCCTGATCTCATTCTTTCTCCGTCGGGAACTATGTCGCAATTCGAGAAGTCACTTAGTTGTCATGCTGAGCAACGCGAAGCATCTCGCACTTTCAATAACGTAGAAAAAGCAGATTCTTCGGCTCCGCCTCAGAATGACATTGCGACAGAGTCTCTCGAGGGGGGGAAGAGGTCGGTCAATCGGACTCGCCGCAGCGGTTATTTGCGGGTTGTTGATCGGTTTGCCGCAGGGCCCTGGGTGCTTTACCGGCGGTACTTTAGGGCTTCGGGGTTGAGGGTGCGGGTCAGTTTGCCGTCCATGTAATCGAGAATATTGGTCACGGCGTTCTCGGCAAAATGTTCGAAGCTCAGGTCCGTCGGCCAACCGAGATGGGGCGCCAGAACGACGTTGTCGAGCTCCAAAAGCGGATGATTCTTCGGCAGCGGCTCTTCGACAAAGACGTCCAGCGCCGCGCCGGCGATGGCATTTTCTTTCAGAACTTTTACCAGCGCCGTTTCATCGACGATGGCGCCGCGCGCGGTGTTGACGAGATAGGCCGATTTTTTCATCAAGCGCAGGCGGGATTCATCGAGCAGGTTTCTGCTTTGATCGGATAGCGCAAGATGCACGGAGACCACATCTGCGCGCTGTAAAACATCTTCCAAGGGGAGATAGGTCGCCGCCGATTCCGCCGCCCGTTCCGCCGTCAGCGTCGGCCCCCAGGCGATCACCTTCATGCCGAACGCGCGCGCGATGGCGGCGACTTCAGCGCCGATCCTGCCGAGGCCCAGGATGCCCAGAGTCTTATCCTTCAGCACGTAACCGAGCACGAGCGGCCATTCGCCGCGGCGCATGGCACGGTCGGTTTGCGGAATCCGCCGCATGACGGCCAGCATTAACCCGAAGGCCAGCTCCGTGGTGCTGTTGCCGCCCGGCGCCAGGCTGACGACGATGCCTTGCCGGGTCGCCGCCTCCAGGTCCACATGATAGACGTGATTGCCGGTCTGGGAAATGTATTCGAGATCGGGCAGTGCGCGCAGCAGCGAGGCGGGGAATTTTGTCCGCTCGCGCACCGGAATGATGGCTTGCGAACCTTGGAGTGCCGCGGCGACGGCCCCCTCGGACGACAGCTTGTCGGTGAGAATGCTGACGTCTGCTTTTTGCCGCAATCTCCGGATCGCCGCGGTGGCCTCAAAGGCGTGCTGATAATCGTCGAGAACCGTGACTTTCATTCTTAGATCACGGCAATGCCGGAAATCTCGATCAGATAATCGGGATGGGCCAGGCCTTTGACGATCACCAATGTGCTCGTCGGCGGGTCCGTTTTATACTGGCCGCGGCGCACCTCGTTATAACCTTCGCGATACTTTCGATCGACGATATAGGTCGTCGTCATCACCAGATTATCGAGACTGCCGCCGGCTTCTTTCAAGACCGCCTTGAGATTGGCAAAAACCTGCTCGGTTTGCGCCTTGATATTGCCTTTGCCGACGACCTTGCCTTCCTTGTTCGCGGCCGTCTGACCGGCGACGAAGAGGAGCTTGCCGCCGCGGGTGACAATTCCCTGACTGTAACGCGGTCGCGGATCGTTCAGGGTTTTCGGTTGGACGGTTTTGCGTGCCATGGTGCCTCCTTGGGGTTGGTTGACGAAGATTGGAGTCGCGGTGTGGACGTTTCCTCAAAACGAATTGAACGATTTGATCAGCTTGAACGTTTTGAACAGTGCGGTTCTGAATAACCGACTCATAGATGCCTACCTTCCTTCGGTGAGTGGTTCAATTAAAACGATTTTCCCCAGCGCCTCTTGGTGTAGCCATTGGACGACGATTCTCCCATGCCGATGATGGATACATCGCCGCGCTGAACGTCTTTTCCCGACACGAATGCGCTCTCCGGGGACTAGCGATAGAGTTCGGGGTCGACGCCGGCGTCGCCCGCAGTGCGGATTCTTGGGTAGAGCGACACCCCTCCCGGCCGTCCTTGAACCATGAAATCCACCGGAATAAAGCCATCCAGGAGGGGGATGGGCAGTTGAACTCCGGCAAACGCGCTTCGATGATCGCTGCCGACGGCGACCTGGTTGCCTCCCAGTCCGGCAGGCAACCCGCCGCTCAGGCTGAAGCGGCTCGCCGAGATGCTTCCCTGAATGGGCGGCAGCTTGTATTTGCTGCCCGGGTCGCGCTCGTTATCGCTGAGCATCTGATGGTCGAGCACTCTTGGATAGTTGACGCGCCGGCCTTCCGCTTCGAGGATCAAAGTGAAGGTGGTGTCGTCGCGGTCTTCAATATTGGCGCGGCGCCCTTCACGCTCGGCCCTGACAATCGAGGAAGGGAGATCTTTGAAGCCGCCGACGCTGTCTCTGGCGCGCCGGTTGATGTCGGCAAGCGCCACCTGATGATTTTTTTCGCGCAGCGTGATGAAGAAGCGTTCGCTGATGCTTCCGGGCAGGGGGTAGCTCTGGCTGCGCACGCCCCAGGGGGTGTGATAATAGATCAGCACCTCATTGTCGTTGACCAGATTGACTCCTCGGTCGGCGATTTCCATGTTGTGCGGGTTGCCGTCAAAAAGCGCTGGTTTCAGGCCCAGGCCGCGCGGCCCGTAAAGCTCGGGATGTTCCATGAGGAACTGTTTGCTCATGCGCAATCCTTGATTCTCCTCCCTGGCGATTTCGGCAAGCTTGCGCGTCGCTTCAGCCGCCGCGGGCGTGTCCGGATGATGATCCACTACCGAGGTGAGATAGTATTCGCGGGTTGCGCGGCTGCCGCTTCGATTGGCGGCGTTGAGCAAAGCTTTGGCCGCTCTATCTTGTAGGGTCGCGATCTTTTCCTTGGGCGACCCTGCCAATTGATGATAGCCTATCGCCTTGTCGAACATGCCGCGCTCTTCATAGGCCGAGGCGAGAATTTTATAAACCTCGGATGCGTTCTCCGACTGGGGATGGTTGCGCACGTAGTCAACGCCGGCATCGATTACCGGCTGGGCGGAGATCGGGTTGTGGGTCATGACCTGGTAGAGATTGCTGCCGAGCATGATCGCATTGGCCATGCCCAGAGTCGCCGCTCCCCCTGGTCCCGCGGCCATGGCGCCGGCAGCGAACAGCAGATTCTTTCTGAGAAAATTTTCGCCCAGCAAAACATACTTTGCCGACTGCAATTGCCTTTCGGTTCGGGCTTGCTCAAACGGCGTGAGCAAATTGTACTCCGGGCTCCGTAGCAGCGCCGCCGCTCGTTGTCTGGCTTCCGGCGTGGCCGCGGATTTGGCGATCTGCTCAATGGCCTTCTTGGCCGCTTCGCGCCAGCCCTTCAACTCCAGTCCGACGGCTTCGGCGTCCCGGGCGGCGTCGGCCAGGGGCGTGCCGAGATTTTTTCTCTCGACATCGAGGGCGACGCGCTGGATCTGGTTGCTGTCGCGCAGGGTCAGGGCCTCGAGCAAGAGTTCCACATCTTGTTGTTGCGGGCTGCCCGCTTTCGGCGCCGCGACGGCGGCAAGGTTTTTTTTGCGCGCTTCGTCGATTTCGCGCAGGGGCGCCGCGGCTCGCTGGCGGAGTTTTTCCACGTCGCCCGACTCGGGGTTGAGGAACGAAGCGAGCTCCACATGGAAAAGCGCGCGCTCGAAATCCTTTTTCTCTAGGGCATCCTTGGCCCGACCGAGCTGCCGGCGCAGGAGCGCATCCTTTTTCTTTTCCTCCAGTGCTTCGACTCGCTTCAAAATGGCGCTGTTTTTCGGATCGTCGGGATATCGTTTCAGGTGTGCTAGATCGCGCGCCAGAGCGCGGCGTTCTTCGACCGGCATGTCGCGCTCGGCCAGGACGTAGAGCTGGCTGATCGCCGTCTCCAGGGCCGCGCCGACATAGTTTCCCGAGGCGACGCCGACCAGATCGATGGAGCTGAGCAGGCGGTTCGCCATGCCGCCCCAAAAGTTGGTCGAGCTCTGGCGCATCAACTGCTCCGACTGATTGAGGTCGTCATGGTTGATGATCGCCTCGAGGTGTTTTTTGCGCTCGGGCGTCGACGCGCTGCGGAGCGCCGCTTTTTGCGCCGCCAGGTAGCGTTCTCGGTCAACCACGGTGTTGTTGACCAGGTCTTGGGCCCGCTCGGTCAGGCCGGTGGCGACGCCCCGCTGTTGCCGCAATCGACTATCCTCCGTCTGAAAAAATTTTACATGTCCTTCAAGAGCGCCGTGGCGTTGGATGAGGGCGTCGATGAGCGTTTCACGCACGCGTTTGTCGACCTCGTCGGGAAAAAACTTGGGGACCCGAGACGATTTTTCAAAAGGATCGTAGTCGGGCATTGGATTGAGGATTCTCTCCAAGTCCAGTTCCCGTTCCTGGGCGCCGAGGGGAGCGGCGAAGAAAGCGAGCGGACCGAGCAGCGCGGCCGCCATCAGGGATCGCAAAAACTTGCCGTTCATCGGTTAAGCCTCGTAATTTTTTCCAAGAAACCGCGGGTCGCTTCGATCTTGCCCTGGGCTTCGATCTTTTCGATGATGCCGTCCACCTGCGCCACCTCCGAGTAGAGCTTGAGCGCCGACTTGACGAACTGGTCAAAGATCTTGGGATCGAAGCGCAAACCTTCGGGATCGTACTGGGATGTATACTCTTTTGCAAGAAGAATATAAAAATCGCCGAAGTCGAGCAGATAACGGTGGATATTCTTGCTTTGCCGGTGTTTGGTGACCAGTTGGCTGTAGCCGACGATGGTTAACTGGTTGCCCTCCTTGAGGCGGAAGCGGTTGGCTTCGACGAAAGCGACCTTGGCGCGGTCGATCCGTTCCTCTTCCACGCGAGCCAGGAACTCATAGGGGGTGCCCTGATGTTTTCTGATCAGCGCGTTCCACGCCGCCACTTTCTCATCCAGGCTGGCCATATACATGAAGGCATCGTCCGCCGGTGTCACGCGGTCAAAGATGCGAAGAAAGTTGTCTAAAATTTCGGCATTTTTGCCCGCCTCGGCGGCGAGGCGCCCCTGGCCGCCGCCCACCTTGCGATACAGCGCGGCCGCCTGATCGTATTCCCTCAGGCGCTCCAGCGCCATCGCTTTATTGAATTGGACAATGTCGGTAAACTGGCCGGGATTTTTCCGCTCGTAATCGTCCAAACGGACCAGCGTCGCTTTCATGATATTGATGCCGGTCACATCTTTAGGGATCGGAAATCGGTAGGTGTCTTCCTTGGCCAGGCGGTGGAAGTCCGTGACGACGTCAAGCAGGTTCCCCGCCGGAACGTAGCGAGCCTCGCTCGGCGCAGCGGCGCGCGAAGAACAACCCGCGCACAAGCACAAGGCGAGTAGAGCAGTCCAAAAAAATCGAGATTTTGCTTGAGCTCCGCTCAAAATGTTTTTCGCGCCAGTCAATTTCTCGAATCGCGCATGGGTGTGGATGGACAGTGCCGGAATGAAAGCCATTTTCCGAAAAATTGCGGCTAAGTCAAGGGAGAGTTTGCCCAATCGGCTGCTTGACCGGGGCGAACGAAACTTTAATAATCGCTCATTATGCGGACTTTCGTTTGGCGATCCTTGTGGGTCGCTCTCCTGGCCCTTCAAATCTCTGGCTGCGCCGGCGACGGCCGAATCGGCATTCCGCGGCACGCGCCGCCTGCCGCGGTTGCAAAGACGCCGGCGCCCGCGCCGCTGCCTGAGTATCGCGGCCCGGCGACGCGGTCATTTTACATGGGATTTACCCTATGGCCCGCGGACCTTACCCAGGACGGCGTCGCATTGGCTCGGGATTTCGCGCACGCCCGCGGCGATATCGTCGCGGTGAACTTCATCGGCGGCATCCCCTGGCCCGAGGCGTTCGCAGGCAAACCGTTCTCCAAGGATGTCCACGAGAATTTGGCCTACCGGCCGCCTGCGGGCAAGAAATTATTCTTATCGATCTCGCCCTTGAACCGGGATCGGCGAGGTCTCGCGCCCTACTGGGGCGATAGCGACAACCGGCCGCTGCCGCCGGGCTGGGAAAAAGAAGCGCTCAATAGCCCGCGCGTCAAAAGGGCGTTTCTCAATTTTGTCTTGCGTTCCATAGAGGCCATGCGGCCGGATTATCTCGCCATCGGCGTCGAGTCCAATGTGCTGTTATCGCGCGACCCCGCCAGGTGGCGGCAATTGAAAGAACTCCACCGCGACACCTACGCCGCGGTGAAAAAAATTCACAAAGCGCTGCCGGTTTTTTTCACCACGGAAGTGTTGCACTATCGGCGCCTGGCGCGCGAGGCCAAGGGAGCGGATCAGGAGAAAGAGGTCGCCGAAATGATGCGCCATAGCGACGTCTTCGCGATGAGCCTTTATCCCTACATGAGTCCGGCAGTGCCGCGGCCGGTGCCGGCCAACTTTTTTGACTTTGCCAGACGATTCAACAAGCCCATAGCCGTCGCTGAAAGCGGCATGAGCTCACGCACCATCGAGTTAAAATCCTACGGCGCGGTCCTGCCCGGTTCCGACGCCGACCAGCGGCTCTTCACCGAGCTTTTGCTCCGGACCGCGGAGCGCGACGGTTACGAATTCGTGATCAACTTTGCCGCCATCGACTCCGATCGTCTGGTCGCCCGGCTGCGCCCGCCGCTCGATGATCGGGCGCGCATCTGGGCTTACATCGGCATGCAGACCAGCGACTTGACGCCCAAGCCCGCGCTCGCGGTATGGGACGGTTTTTTTAACGCGAAATACGAAAAAGCAAAATGGTGGTAAGGCGGCGCTTTGCCAGAGCGGTCAAGCACGCATTCGGTGCCTACGAAGTCTTGATCAACAGGTAAAACAACACCAACTCTTTGCTTCTCCCCGCCGCGAAGTCGTGCGGCGTTCCGCTTGGAATATGGCAGACCATCCCCGGTTTCAGGGAAGTGCGCCTGCCGTTGACGCGCAGCCTGCCGCTGCCTTTGATCACCTGGCAGATCACATCCTTGTCGGTGTGATTGATCTGTTTAGGATCGGCATTTTTCTTCGGCCGGAATGCGATCAGGCCGCTGGTGAACTGCTTGGCCGCAAAGCAGTCGGCGTAGCGAATCTCGTCGTTGAGATCCTTGAGCCGTTT
>CAZILB010000007.1:40333-47959 GCA_964539925.1 uncultured Syntrophobacter sp.
TAATCGCCTGTTCGGCCTGCTCATTGGGGACCCTGCTTGAACCGACAACTTTGTGCCCCCCGCCGCCGTAGTTTTTCAGCAGCTCGCCGACGTTGACCGTGGAGGTTGGGTTGAAAATATTATAACCGACGGAGATCGCCGTGGTGTTTTCACGCTGGGTGTCGTGGGTCACTTTGACCTGGATGTTTCCCTGGGGAAAAAGCGTGAATATCAAAAAACGGTTGCCGTCGGGAATGTTTTTGACGCCGCGCAGGTCAACGTAGATCACGTTGCCCCTTAGCTCGGCGCGTTCGAGCAAGAGCGCGCGCAGTTTTTCCTGCTCGTCGCGGATCTGCTGGCAGCGGCGTTTGACATCGGGATCGTTGAGCGTTTCTGCCAGCGTCCGGTCGCGCAAAAGGTCGATGATCTTCAGCCAATAAGGTTCGTCGCCGGCATTTCTCCCGTCGGTGGTCATGGATATCAAAACATATCCCTGCGGATCGAGCACGTCTTCTTTTTCCAGTTTGCCGGCGTCGATCCGGTCGGCCTCATGCAGCAAATGCCTGATTCGCTCGCTATTTAAGAACGAAAGAATTTCCTGCGGCGACATCTCAAGGTTATCTTTGGCCGGTGGCCTCTGGCCTATCTCGGTATAATATTCATAAACCACGCGCGCCGCGCTGGGGGCGAGGCGGAAGCCGCCCTGGCCGAGCATAATCGGTTGGGGAAAATTTGGCGTGGTGTTGGTGATATGGTGATCGAACCAGAGCGTGCAGTCGGGGTGATAGGGCAGATTGGTGATGATATCGCCCCGGCGAATCTCCACCTGGCCGTCCTGTATGAACTTGGGCTCGACGAACAAGTAAGCGTCGATGGGTTCGAACTTCGTCACCAGGGCGCCGCAAACGAGACCGTCGAAATCGGCGCGCGTTACCAGTCTCACGGCCGGAAAACCTCCTCCACCGGCGTCCACGGTAGATTGAAAGCGTTGGCAACGCCTGCGTGGGTCACCCTGCCCTCGAGGGCGTTAAGTCCCCGCGCGAGCGCCTTATTGCGCAGGAGCGCCGCGGGAATCCCGCGATTGGCCAGTTCCAGGCCGTAAGAAAGGGTCGAATTCGTCAGCGCGTAGGTCGAAGTGTTCGGCACGATGGCCGGCATGTTGGTGACGCAATAGTGCACGACTTCTTCTTCGACGTAGATCGGTTCTCGATGATTGGTCGGCCGGGAGGTCTCGGCGCAGCCGCCTTGATCGATGGAGATATCGACGAGCGCCGCGCCCGGCTTCATGCGCTTGGCGAGGGATCGCGGAATCAATTTCGGCGCCTGCGCGCCGGGAATCAAAACCGAGCCGATGACGAGGTCGGCATCGACCATTTCCTCTTCCACGTTGGCGCGGTTGGACATCAAGGTGGTCACGTGGCTGCCGAGAATGTCGTGGACGTAGCGCAGCTTGGTCGCATCGATGTCGAGGATACTGACGTAGGCCCCCATACCCGCGGCTACCTGGCAGGCGGCTTTGCCGGACATGCCGGCGCCGAGGATGACGACTTTGGCAGGGCGAACCCCGGAGGCACCGCCGAGCAGAATACCGCGCCCGCCGTTTTCCGCTTGCAAGCACCATGCTCCGACCTGGATCGACAGCCGCCCGGCGATCTCGCTCATGGGCGCCAGGAGGGGCAGCGAGCCATCGTCCAATTGAATGGTCTCGTAGCCAATGGCCGTGACCTTACAATCGAGCAGGGCGCGGGTCACCGATTGGCTGGCCGCGAGATGGAGATAGGTGAAGAGGATCAGGCCGGGGCGGAGCAGTGGATACTCTAATTCCAGCGGCTCCTTGACCTTCATGATCATGTCGGCCTGGCGCCAGACTTCTTCGGCGGAATCGACCAGAATCGCGCCGGCTCCTTCATAGGCGCGATCGATCAGACCGCTGCCGAGACCGGCCCCTTTTTGGATCAGCACCTTATGATCGCGCGCCACGAAGGCGGTCACGCCGGTGGGTGTGACCGCGACGCGGTTTTCCTCGGTTTTGATCTCTTTGGGTACGCCGATGATCATGGAAACAGGCTAGACGAAGGGAAGGCAACAGGCAATAGCATCGTCCGTTCAAAACGTTCAAGCCGTTCCATCGCTACGCTTAGTTGAGCGCGTTCAGTCCCCAGAGGCATGGGCGTGAGCGATAGGCGGGGCTCGAGTACCGAGTTTGGCCGCTTTCACAATGTCAGCGGGCGACGGACCAGACGAGGATCGCCCAGCCGATCAGAAAAGCGATGCCGCCCAGGGGAGTGACGGCGCCGAGCCAGCGGACGCCGAAGATGCTGAGGATGTAAAGGCTGCCGGAAAAGATCACGATGCCGACGATAAAGGCCCAGCCGGCGGCGTTCAAATTGCTCTCCGGCCAGCGCGAGATTGCCCACGAGACCGCCAGGAGCCCCAGGGCGTGATACATGTGATAGCGCACGCCGACCTCGAAGATGTTGAGCATGTCGGGCGAGAGACGGTCCTTCAGCGAGTGCGCGCCAAAGGCGCCCAGGCCGACGGCGAGAAATGCCATCAGCGATCCGGCAGTGAAGAAGAAGCGATCCATAGTTATCCAATACCGCGTTCGTGATCGTGGGCCCGTTCCGATCGGATCTACGCCGCAGGACCGCCCCGATTGAGCGAGACGACCATGTCGCCTTTCTGAATGACGATCTGACGGCAGTCGCTGCGCCTGGCCAGGGCGTCCACGAGATTGACCAGCGGCTGGCGCGAGGTCAAGTATTCCTTCGGTGCGCCCGCCGCCCGCATGGCATCGATCTCTTCCACGTTGAGATTCCAGCGCAGCAAGAACTCCTCGTCGGAGACATGTTCGGCGTTCATCTTTTTGCGCAGCTCGGCAACGGTAGGCTCGGGCGGTTGCCAGGCGGCCCACTCTTTGGCGCGCGGGCGATCCAAAATCTTCGCTTTCACCTCCGGCGCCATCAATTCCGCGCCCTCCTTGCCCCAATAGCCCAGAGCGTATTGAATGATCTGATCGGTGACCTCCTTGTAACGCTCGCCGACGATGACGTTGATCGCCGCCTGGCTGCCGACGAACTGAGACAAGGGCGTCACCATGATCGGATAGCCGAGCTCGGCGCGCACGCGCATGGTTTCGTCGAGGGCCTGATCGATCTTGCTCTCCAGCCCGACCTTTTTGAGCTGGAAGCGCAGGTTGGAGATCATGCCGCCGGGCACTTGATGCTGGTACTGGGCATAGTCGTACTCCACCGGCGCGCCGATGGGAAAACCCTCGCGCTTGGCGATATAGGTGAAATGATCGGAGACCGGTTTCAGGATCTCTTCATCGATCAGCGTCTTATAGCCGAGAGCGCGGAGATTTTTGGCGACGTTGAACAGCGATGGATTCGACGAGCCGTCGGCCAGCGGCGGCAGCGCCGTGTTGACGATTTTGATGCCGAGCTTGACGGCTTCCAGACAGCAAAGCGGGCCAAGGCCGGTGGTGCAGTGGGTGTGCAGCTCCACCGGAATGCCGTTGGCGCTGGCAAACAGGATCGGCACCAGGGTCTGCACGCGCTCGGGAGTCAGCAACCCCCCGGGGTCTTTGAGGCACAAGCGGTTGACGTTAAGCGTGGCGGCCTGGCGCGTGCGTTCGGCGAAGTATTCGTCGGTGTGCTTCGGCGAAACCGAATAAATGATGTTCGGCACCGGATTGATACCGACCTCGCGGGCGACTTCGCATTTCCAGGCCCAGCCTTCCAACTCGTTCCATTCCTCCGAGATGCGCGCTTCGCGGATGCCGTTGGCGGCCATGCGTTCCATGAACAGCCGGTACATGGAGCGCGGCGTGATGTCGAAGGCGCTAAAGCGCCCGGCGTTCAAGCGCAGCGGCGTGCGGGTAATGCGTTCGCGCACAAGTCTCACCCGCGCCCAGGGGTCTTCTTTTAGCTCGCGTACGCATTTTTTCAGATGCGAGCTGGAGATCAGTTCGATGGCGTCGAAACCGGCGCGATCCAAGGCCTCGGCGACGGGCAGCATCATGCCCGTGGTCATGTTCTCCGCCCACAGGCTCTGATGGCCGTCGCGGATGGTCGTATCGACGAAGCGGATGCCGTCCTCGCTCACTACGGTGTCTCCTTGCTTCATCTCCTGACTCCTCACTCTTCACTCCTTACTAGTTTGAGTAAGGGGTTAGGAGTGAGGGGAAAGGAGAATCGGATGATCTGCTACAGCGTTATGCCGAAGAATTTCACTGCGTTGTCGAGCATGATCTTTTTGCGCACTTCGGGTTTCATGTTGACCTGCTGGAATTCTTCGAGCCAGCGCTCGACGCCGATGGCCGGCCAGTCGGAACCGAACATCGCCTTGTCTTGCAAGAGCGTGTTGATGTTGTGCACCAGCTCGGCAGGGAAATACTTCGGCGCCCAGCCGGAAAGATCGATAAAATAGTTCGCCTTGTGGCGCGCGATGGCCAGACTTTCCGCCGTCCATGGCCAGGTCGGATGGGCGCTGATAATTTTAAGCTCGGGAAAGTCCGCCGCCACTTCGTCGAGATGAATAGGTTGGCTGTATTTCAACTTTATCCCCATGCCTCCGGGAGTTCCGGCGCCTGCCGCCGCCATGCCGCCGTGGAAAAGGATCGGCATGTTGAGCTTCGCGCATTGTTCCCAGAGCGGGTAGAAGCGAATGTCGTTGGCGAAAAAATGCTGGCGCGCCGGATTGAGTTCGCCCATGCCGTGCAGCCCGAGATCCTTGCAGCGTTTGATCTCGTCGAGAGCGAGTTTGCCGGTCCACGGGTCGATGGCGCCAAAGGCGAGAAACACGTCGGGATGTTTTTTTACGGCGCTGGCGACGTGATCGTTGGGCACGGGGGTCAAACCGGTCACCGTCTCATCGCGCGTGTTCATGATTACCGCCATCATTTTGCGCGCGCGGTACTGATCCGCCATCTCGTCGATGGATACCGGCGGCCGCTCGCGGCCAAAATATCGCGCCATCTGCGCCGTGCGGTCGCCTTTGGCTTTCTGAGTAAATTCATCGGATAGATGGACATGAACGTCGATCGCTACAATTTCTCGTGCCATAGTCTCGGGCCTCCTCGTCAGATTTCTTTGTTTATTGCACTGCTCGAATGATTGTTCAAGGTTCCAGGTTCAAAGTTCAAGGTTCGTTTCGGAAAGGGGCATGGTTCAAATCGTTCAAGACGTTCAAAACGTTCAACCGCTGCGCTCCGTTCAAGCCCCCGCCTTCTTCGAAGTGACTCAAAGGAAGTTTTTCCTCCCGCGACGCGGGGGAGGATGCAGGAGGGGGAGTTGCACTTTGAACCTGGAACATTGAACCGCGCGCGAAGCGCGCTAGGCGCGGCGCTCCAAGGTCACCGAAAACCCCTGCGTCTGGACGTGGATCTGGCGGTTTTTGGTGCGCTTGGACAATTCTTGCAGCAGGTTCACCAGCGGCTGCTCGGAGTTGAGATATTCCAGCGGCCGCGGATTGGCGCGCATGGCGTCGATGTCTTCTTTGCCGACGATCCAGCGAAGCAGCAACTCCTCGTCCGAGGTACCTTCGGCGCCGAGGCGGCGGCGCATCTCGTCCGGCGAGGGATCGTCGGGCGTCCATTTGGCCCACTCCTTGGCGCGCGGGCGGTCGAGGATTTTGTCTTTGACGTTCGGATCCATGTCGCGCGCGCCTTCGGCGCCGGCGTGGCCGAGGGCAAACTTGATCACCTGATCGGTGACCTCTTTGTAGCGCTCGCCGACAATCACATTGATCGCCGCCTGGCTGCCGACGAACTGCGACAGCGGAGTGACCATGATCGGGTAGCCAAACTCCGACCGAACGCGAATGGTTTCTTGCAGGGCTTCGGGAAATTTATCCTCCAGACCGACTTTGCGCAGTTGAAAGCGCAAGTTCGACAGCATGCCGCCGGGCACCTGGTGCTGATACTGCGAATAATCATATTCCACCGGCGCGCCGATGGTGAAGCCTTCGCGCCTGGCGATGGCGGTGAAATGGCGCGATACCGGTTTCAAGATTTCTTCGTCTATGGCGGTCGCGTAGCCGAACGCGCGGGCGTTTTTGGCGACGTTGAACAAAGACGGATTCGACGAATCGTCGGCCAGCGGCGGTAGAGCGGTATTGATCGAGCGGATGCCGAGTTCCATCCCCTTGATGCAGCAGAGCGGACCCAAACCGGTCGTGCAGTGGGTGTGCAGCTCCACCGGGATTCCATTGGCGTTCTTGAAGATGATCGGCACCAGGGTTTCCATCCGCTCCGGCGTCAGCAACCCCCCGGGATCCTTGAGACAGAGGCGATAGGGCTTGAGTGAAGCCGCCTGGCGCGTCCGTTCGGCAAAATATTGGTCGCTGTGTTTCGGCGAGACGGAATAAATCAGGTTCAAGATCGAGTTAAGCCCGGCCCTGTGGCATTCGCCGACGCGAAACTTCCAGCCTTCGTAGTCGTTCCACTCATCCGAAATGCGCGCTTCGCGAATGCCGTTGGCGGCCATGCGCTCGACAAACAGCCGGTACATGGACGGCGGGTTGTATTCAAAAGTATTCACTCGACCCGCGATCAACCGGAGCGGCGTCCTGGTGATAATTTTCGAGACCAACCGCACCCGCTCCCAGGGATCTTCCCTGAGCTCGCGAACCGTCTTTTTTAGATGCGAGCCCGAGATCAACTCGATGCCCTCAAACCCCGCCTCATCCAGATTCTTCGCGATCGGCAGCATCATGCCCGTGGTCATGTTTTCCGCCCACAGGCTCTGATGCCCGTCGCGTATCGTAGTGTCGACGAATCGAATGGTATCCATGAAGCTCCTCTCCGATCACAGGAATCATATGGGCTGGCGGTGTCAATTTCAATCGAATCCCTGGGTAGTGACTCATGTACGTTTGCCAGTATAGGCCTTCAGCAAAAGGCGCATTAAAAAGTTTCTTCGCTGCGCTCAAAATGGCACTTGATCGAAGTTGTCATCCTGAACGAAGTGAAGGCGCTGATGTCAAATTGAGTCACTCCCAATCCCTGGTGTGTGAGCAAGCCGGATGCAATAGAATGCTGCCTCGTCGTCCTTGCCCATCGTCCAACGGAATTGGTCCCAGGGAAAACGCGCGGCTGTTTTTCGCGCCCGGCCGGTTTCAGCTTTTCTCGGCTCTGTCTCTCAGGGCGCGTAAAAGCCCGTCGAAAGTGGATCGGTTGATGACCCTGGTGAACTGGGCGCGGTAGTTGTTCACCATGCTGATATTTTCGATGACCACATCGTACACTTTCCATTCTCCGTCGAATAGCTGGAGCCGATAGTCGATCGCGTACTGAGCTCCGTCCGGAGACTGGAGAATCGTTTCGACGACGGCGTAGTTTTCGTCCTGGGTTTCGCGAGCGTAAGACACTTTCTCGCCTTTATAGGATTCGATGTTCCTCGTGTAGGCGTTGCGTAGCAATTCGGTAAACAATTCGACGAACTCTTGCTGCTGCTCGGGAGTTATGCGGCGCCACTCGGCGCCGAGGGAACGCCTTGCCATCTCGGCAAAATCGAAGCGCGCTGAGATAATTTCGTTCAACCGATCGCGCCGCTCTTTCTTCCCCTCGGGGGAATCCAAATTTGGCTCTCGGAGAACAGCCAGCACCTGGTCGACGGTGCCGCGCACTTGATCGGTCGGCTCGCC
>CAZILB010000008.1:0-14144 GCA_964539925.1 uncultured Syntrophobacter sp.
CACAATTCATCTGAGTTCGTTTCCCTCGCGCTCCAATCGAGATCCTCTCCGAAACGATTTGAACGGCTTGAACGTTTTGAACGACTGAAACTCCTAAAACACGTTTAACCGCCGTCGAAGACGGCTATCAGGGATGTTATCATCGGCCGATGTGGCATTCGATCCCGCTCACGCTCTTCTGGTTCACCTATTTTGGATCGCTGGGAATTTTTTTCCCCTATTTCGCGCTCTATCTCCGTGAAAATGCCGGGCTGACCGGCACGCAGTTGGGAATCGTGCTGGCGATTTCGCCGCTTATCGGCATGATCGCCCAGCCCTTGTGGGGCCAAGTGGCGGACCGCACGGGCGCGCGCGGGAGAATTCTGGCGTGGCTCACCCTCGGGACGGCATTGGGATATCTCGCTTTGGGATATGTGGATGGCTTCTGGCCCATCGTCATGGCCATGATCGTGCTCGCGTTCATCGGCACGCCGGTGTTCCCGATCATGATCTCGGTGAGTCTCGCCATCCTGCGCGACGCGGGACGCCACGCCTTCGGCCGGGTTCGGGTCTGGGGCACCATCGGCTTTTTTGTGCTGATTTTAGTGTTCCCATGGTTATTGGAAAACTTCCAACCTACGAGGGAGGGCGCGAGCGCGGCAGTGAGTTTGACTCAGCCTGGCCTCGGCTTGATGTTTCCTGTTATCGCGGCGCTCGTTTGCCTGGCCGGCGGCATCGCTTTTTTTCTGCCCAAGAAGGGCGCCGTCTCGCTGCGCGCGGCCAGCGGCGACTGGCGCGAGCTGCTGGGCAACCGGCCGTTTTTGATCTTTCTGGCATTTTCGCTGCTCGCCCATTTTCTCATGCACGGGCCCATGTGGCTGTTCCCCTTGTTCGTGCGTTCGCGCGGCGGCGATATGGAGATGATCCGCAATATGTGGATTCTCATGCTCATCGTCGAGATTCCGCTGGTCCTGCTGACCGGGAGCGGTCTAAAGCGGTTGGGCGCACGCGGCCTACTGGCCGTCGGCGTGACCGCGGGCGGGTTACGCTGGCTTTTGTGCGCCTTGACCGCGGAGCCGACGCTGTTATTTGCGATACAGGCGCTTCACGGGGTTACCGTGGTGGGGCTCAACCTTGGCAGCCCGCTTTATCTCGACGTTGTGGCGCCCGAGAAACTACGTTCGACGGCGCAGGGCATTCTATCGATGGTGGGCAGCGGCATAGCCGGCACCGCCTCGAATTTAGCGGCAGGCTGGCTGGTGGATCGGGGCGGCACCGATTTACTCTACATGATTTGCGGCGCTGGCGCACTGGCTCTGGGAATTCTCTCGGTATGGATATTGCCTCAGCCGGCAAGGAAAGGAGAGAACCTTCCTGAAGCGGTGGTGCCGAGCCAGACGCTGTCGTGAGAGCGCTCCCGCCGTCTTAGCGGGGCAACCCGGTCTCTTCGGGGACGTTAAGCATGAGATTCAAATTTTGGATCGCCACACCTGCCGCGCCCTTGCCGAGATTATCGAGCCGGGCCATGAGCAACACATGACCGGACTGGTGGGGCAGGACGTGCAGTGAGATGCGGTTGGTGTCGTTGTTTGATTGCGGGTCGAAGGTGAGTTCGTCCGCTTCGCTGGCGTCGGCCAACGGCTCGAGCTCGACGAAAGGTTCCTTCTCGTAGCGCGCTGCCAACGCGTCCCACATGGCTTGGCCGCCGGCCGAATTTCCGAGCGCCTTGGCCGGAATCATGATCTCGACGCGCATGCCGCAGCGAAAGGGGCCGACGTTGGGCAAGAACTGGGGCTCGGCGCCGAGCGCGGCGTGGCGCATAATTTCCGGAATGTGTTTGTGAAATTTGGTGATGCTGTAGGGCGCCTCGTGGGCGAGCTTGAGCAAGCCGCGCTTGGGATCTTCCCAGCGCTCGATCAGCGCCCGCCCTCCGCCTGAATAGCCGGAAAGAGCGTGAATGGCTAACGGCGTGTCGGGCGTGAGCAGGCCGGCATCGACCAGCGGGCGCACCAGCAGGACGACCGCGGAAGCGTAACATCCGGGATTGGCGACTTTCTTCGCTTTGGCGATTTTTTCCCGCTGGCCCGAGACCAGCTCCGGCAGGCCGTAAACCCAGCCGTCGGTGATCCGATGCGCCGTGCTGGCGTCGAGTATCCGCACCGGCGAATCGGCGAGCCATTGGGCAGCCTCGCGCGCGGCATCGTCCGGCAAACAAAAAAGCACAACCGCGGCGTCCCGCAGCGCCTGCTTGCGCGCCGCGGAGTCCTTGCGCAGGTCATCGGGAAGAGTGATGACTTCGAGGTCGGTGCGTCCCTCCAGCCAGTCACGGATGCGCAACGCCGTCGTGCCCGCCTGGCCGTCAATATAGATTTTGGGTCGCATGTCAAGGTTCCGGTCAACGTGAACGCGAGAATTCTACGACGATTCGCTCCGCTTGGCAAAAGTGCGCCTGTGACCGGGAGGTCGAGGAGCGGTCGATTTCAGGGTTCCTTCGGCGACAGCGACGGCATGGCGCCTTTGCACCTCAAACCTCGGCGGGGTGCCGCTTCTAAGCGTCGTTTTCGAGTCCGGCCCGCAAGTCCGCGTGCAAAAGCCTGTGGAAAAGATGTTCTCCGGCCTCGCGTCGGACCGACAACCTGCCCGTGTCGTAGGCGCGGGACGCCAGGCCGCGCTGGACGGATTCGCAGATCGCCACATCTTCTTTTTGAATCTGCTCGCTGACGGCGATGCTGGCGAGGTTTCGTTCTCGGGCTGCCCCCGAAAGATCGGCGAAATAGTAGTCGAAGATCACTTCGGTGCGATCGACGCCGCGAGGGATGACCAGGTTGGTGTCCATCATCTCATCGTAGACGTTGATCATGAAGTTGGGATAGATCCAGTAATAAAACGCGTGCTCGCCTTTGCGCACGGCCGCGGTTGCCGGATCCGAAGGGTCACGGGAAATCGGACTCGATTGGAGACAAAAACGCTCGCCGGTCTCGATTGCGCAGGCGCTGTTGTCGAGAACGCCGCTGAGCCCGTGGTGAATATGCGGGACGTGGTAGCCGCCGTCGAGGTAGTTGTCGACAAAGACTTTCCAGTTGCAGTCAAGCATGTAAGAGCGGCGTTCGAACCACTGAAGGCGTTCAAGGTTTAAGCTTTCAACACGCTGGACGATCTCGCCGCCAAGGTGCCGTTCGAGCGCCGGTGGGCCGCCTGTGAGCTTTGCAAAGACCCAGCCTCGCCACAGGGCGGTTTGAACCGGGACGAGGCCGTAGGTCTTACGGTCGAAGTTGGCGACTCCGGCAAATTCCGGAGTCATTACAAGTCTACCTTCAAGGTCGTAGGTCCATCCATGATACGGACAGCGAAGATTCTGAACTTTGCCTTCCGGTTGCGTGAGGACGGCCGCGGCATGATGGCGGCAGATGTTATAGAAGCCGCGCAAACCACCGTCGCTTCCGCGCACGATCGCAATCGGTTCTCCGGCAATCTCTCCCGCGACGTACTGTCCTTGAAGGTCAAGTTGCGCCGCTCGCCCGATCATCTGCCACGAGCGGGAAAAAACCGAGCGCTGCTCTAACTCGAGAATTCGGGAATCTTTGTACCAAAGGGATGGGGGAGTGCACGCTTCAGTTAGAGCGGATTGGGGACGGTAAGCGTCGACAAGGTCTCTAACCGAAGCGGTCATGCCATTCGAAAATTCAGTCGGTCAAATCCAGCAATACGCCGTCGGGGTCGGCCAGCGGATGCTTGCAAAATTTGCAGCCTTCGAGGTTTTTCTGGCGCGTTTCGCCGTCGCGGCCGATGGCGATCTTGCGCGGCCCGGAGCCCGGCCTAGAGGTGGCGAGGTCCTCCATATCCTTCTTCGTTTGATCCAAATCGTCGACCTTGAAACCGAAGTGATCAAGGCCGGCCATCAGCCCGCGGTGCGTCACCATGCTCCAGGGACGCAGTGCGATATAGACCTTGCCGTCGGTGACGTAGAAGCTGCCTTCATCCGAGAGATTGGAATCGACCTTCAGTTCGAAAACCTTCTCGTAGAACTCGGCGAGATATCCCGGGCGGGCGGTGCGGATGCAAATATGATTGATCCAGCGCGGCTGCTCCCAACCGAACTCGACGTATCCCTCGCGCACGTTGTCCATGCCCCTTTGAGACAGGTCGAATTGATTGCCGTCCGGATCGTGGCTTCTTAGTCCGGCGAAGGGGACGTGGCTTTGGCTTTGTATTACCGATACCTCGGGGTAATGCTGTTTGAGCCGGTCTTTGACTTTTTGCACATCTTCGACCGCGAAGCCAAAATGGTCGAGCCCTGCGCTGGTGCCCGGTTGCCGCTGAAGCAGAGCGAGGCCGATGACCCCGTCGCTGTAATGCCCGCGTTCCTTGTCATAGTTGCCGTTCTGGTCCGTCATGCCGTTGGTGATTTTTTTCATGCCGAAAACGTTTTTGTAAAAGGCGGCCATACGGAAATGGTCGTCCGTATGGACGGCGATGTGTCGGATAGTGGTAAATGACATACTCGGCCCTCCCATCGTTTAAGTCGATTCTTTTCAAAATTCGGAATATCTGTCAACCACGAATTGTCGCGGGCGGCCGGACGACAGCGCTGCGAGGGCGCTCCCGAAGCCTGAAAGCCCGATTCCAAGTCCGGCGCGGACAACTTGACTTCTCAAGGGCAAGCAGGTTAGGTGCGGGATAAACGACCATGACGATCCGTTCTTTCCAACTGCTCCAACCCAAATCATTGCCGGAAGCGGTGGCGCTGCTGCAAAAACACGGCGACGATGCCCGCCCGCTCGGCGGCGGCACGACGCTGGTTATTCTGCTGAAGCAGCGCGCGCTTCATTATCCTTATCTGGTTGATCTGCAAACAATTCCCGGACTCAATGAAATCAAGAAAGAGACGGGCGGCGTGCGCATTGGCGCGCTGGCCACCCACAGGATGGTTGAGTCCTCGCCGCTGGTGCGAGAGTGTTTTCCCGCGGTCGCAGCGGCTTTCCGTCAGATCGGCAACGTGCGCGTCCGGGAGACCGCCTCGGTGGGCGGCAATCTCGCCCATGCCGACTATCGTCTCGATCCGCCGCCGCCGCTACTCGTCCTTGGCGCCGAATTGGAAGCCTTTGGTCCCAACGGCTCCCGCACAATTCCGCTCAAACATTTTTTTCGCGGTCTGTATGAAACCGCGCTGGAGCCCAACGAGCTGCTCGTCGACGTGAAAGTTCCCTTTTTGCCGGCAAACGGCCGGGCGGTCTATCTTCGCTACAGCGCGCTCTCAGCCAACGATTGGCCTTGTCTCGGCGTGGCGGCGCTTTTGGCCGAAGAAAATGGCCGCTGCAAGGAGCTCCGGCTTGCGCTCGGGGGCGTCGCGCCGACGCCGCTCCTGATTGACGGGCTGGATTTTGTCAATGACCGGCCCCTCGATCGCGAGGCGATCGAAAAACTGCTCGATGCCGTCGATCGGCAGATCTCTCCGTCCTCGGATCTCCGAGGCTCGGAGTGGTACAAGCGGCGAATGGCTCGGCTGTTCGTCAAAAAAGCGATCGAGCAGTTGACCCACGTTCATAGCTGACGGCGGGGCAAAATAGCGGCGCGGCCGCAAAAAGAAAGATTCGATGGTATGAAGCGCGAGCTTACGTTCAAAATCAACGGAATCGCTGAGGCGTTGACGGTGGACGACGCGGACACGCTGCTCGAAGTCCTGCGCGATCAATTGAAGCTCTGGAGTGTGCGCGAAAGCTGCGGGGTCGGTGCCTGCGGCAGTTGCACTGTGCTTCTGGACGGCCGTCCCGTCAATTCCTGCTTGTTGCTCGCCGCGCGCGCCTCGGGCCGAGCCATCACCACTCTCGAAGGGCTAGCGAGCGGAGATCGATTGCATGCCATACAGGAAGCGTTCGTCGAAGAACGGGCCTTGCAGTGCGCTTACTGCACGCCGGGTTTTGTGCTTTCGGTGAAAGCGCTGCTCGACGACAGTCCCAGTCCATCGGACGACGAAATTCGCGAGTACCTTGCCGGCAACCTCTGCCGCTGCGCCGGATACGACGAGATCTTAAATGCCGTGCGCAGCGCGCAACGAAAAGGTACCGCCGCGTGAGCCTCCACGCGAGCGCTCTTGCCCGGGTCTGTGTCGAGTCTCGCTCCTGTCAGTATTTTTCCCCACATTTGGCTCATGCGAGCGGCCCTGACAAATTTGTACCGTGTCGCAGCGAATTGTTCGCCGGGCTCCGCGCGTTTTGAGCGAGTTTCGGCCCACAAGCCATAAAAACCCCAAAAACCTTTGAAAATTCTCGCAGTTGGCAGCGCCGTTCGGGGCCGGCGGTCCCCTGGCATGCAATATGCAATTTTCACCAATCCTCCGACAGGTGACGATACCAACGCCTTTTTCGCTGTGGAAAAATCACTACCCAACGATTCTTTGTATCCGGACCGGCGATTGCGCGGGCTTGACCGTTTATTTGATGCGGCGCGGAAAGACACGGTCATTCGGCTGCGCTGGCCGCTGGTGATTTTGTCTTCCTACTTGCTCTATTACAACACCAGCGAATGGTTCACCGAGGCCCAGGTTCAAGCCGTCCTCATACTTTATTTGCTCAGCCATTCGACCCTCTACTTTCTCGCCGATGAACTCTTCGATTCGCCGTACTTTTATGGGCCGTTGCTGCTTTTCGACACGCTGGTTTTGGTGGTCGCTCTCAGCACCAGCGGCACGGCCAGTGCCGACTTCTACGTCGCCTGCCTTGTAACGGTGATCTTGAGTTGTGTTTGCAATGACGCGCGTGGGCTGCTCGCGGTCACGCTATTGGCCCCTCTGGTATACGGTTACTTCGCGTTTAGTTCGGCGGAAGAACTGGACCCGGCACTCTACCTGCGCCTGCCGTTCCCGTTTGTGATCTCCCTATTCTACGGCTACTTTGCGCAGGTCGAGCGCATCCGCCGGGTCTCGCGAGAGCGGGACGCGCAGGCTAAAAGGCAACAGCGCATCGCCGAGGAGACGCGCCGCCAGCGGGAGCGCTTGGAGGTATTTTACGAGTTCAATCGATCGGTGAGGTCCGCGAAGGACACAGCACAGCTGCTCGACCTGTTCTTGGAGAGGATACTCATTCATCTGCCCTATGCGGCCGCATTCGTGCGGCTGCGCAACCCGCAAAGCGGGCTGTTGGAGACAATGGCGGTCAAGGGTATCCGGTCGAAGGATCTCGATAAGCTAAACGGGCCGCTGGCGATCGCCGACCGCATCTTCGAGGACCCGGCGCCGTTGGTCATACGCAATGTTTTTCTCGATGGGCGCATAAAAGGCCGCGAATTCTTTGAAGACGAAGGCCTGGTTTCATTGATCGGCTTGCCGCTCGCTGCCAACGACGAAGTCCATGGATTGGCGGTGTTCCTGACTCGGGAGGAGCGAGCGTTTAACGACGAGGAAATCGTCTTCCTGTCGACCCTGACCAAAGAGGCGGCGATCATCCTGGACCACTCCCGGTTAAGCGAGCTGAGCCGCCGGCAAGCGATCGCGTTGCAGGACGCGAACAGCGTCAAAGACGAGTTCTTGAGGCTGATTTCCACCGAGCTCAAAACGCCGTTGAATGTGATGCTGGGCTACACCGACATGTTTCGCGACGGGCTGTTAGGGACGCTTACGCCGATCCAGGAGAAGGCCATCGAAAAGTTGGCGCGGCAATCCAGGGAGTTGCAAAGATTGATCGACGGCGTGTTGCAAGTGAGCCACCTGGAAGCCGAGACCCCGCACTCGGACATGCAGGAGATCAATCTTTGGGAATTTCTTTCCGAGATCAGGGCGGCCTGCGAACTATCGCAAGAAAAAGACGTCAAGCTCGTCTGGGACTGCCCGACCGATCTGCCGGCGGTTCACGGCGACCGGGGAAAACTCAAAGTGGTGCTGGTCAACCTGATCGATAACGCCATCAGGGCCACCGAACGGGGAACCATTACGGTATCGGTGCGCTATCTGTCTTCGAGAAAAACCTTGGAGATCAAGGTTGCCGATACGGGCAGCGGTATTCCGGCCGCCGAGCTATCATCGATATTCGAAAGGTTTCATCAGGTACAGGGTGCGCAAGCGGCAGCGCATCGCGGCGGATTCGGTCTCGGACTCTACGTCGTCAAAAAATACTTGGATTTTCTTGGCGGCACCGTCCAGGTTGAAAGCCATTCCGGCCAGGGAACGACCTTTACGCTGAGAATACCGCTCTCGCCGCAAAGGCCGGTGCCAGCCCACGAACAACTTCCATTGATTGTGGACACCGAAACGCCCTTACCGACGCTAGGGGGAATGCTAAAAACTTGATCGGTCGACGGCCGAGCGCATCTCCCTGGCGGACGCCGCGGTCAATTCTTCTAGCGCGGCGAATCGGAAGATGCGCGATCTTCGCGGCGCAAGTACATCCGCACCCAAAGATCATACAGATTGTCCGGACGGAAAATATCGATCTCTTTTCGTCCTTGTGGGGTTTCGACGACAATGCTGATCGACAGTTTTTGCCAGGCAATACCGAGCAACCGTTCGCCCCTGCGACCCACGAAATCTCCAACCGTCCGTAACAGCTGAGAAAGAGCGTGGCCGTCGGCAGCGCGGCTCTGCGGACGGCGGCCGGAGCGGCGCTCTTGTTCCATTCGCTCAAGGTCTTGCGCTGTATAGCGGAGCCGCTTTGGCGCCCGGGCACGAGTATCGGTGAAACCTTCTTCACGGTCGGTGGCGCCGCTCGCCAACTTGCCGCGCCAGAGCTTTTGCAGGCGGCTTTTACTCACGCCCAAAAGCGGTTGGCGGTTATCGAGCATGCTGTCCGATTTTACCCACACCAGATAACCGTCGGCGCTGCACTCGAGGTTGAAGGCGTCAAATTGAAAATTTTCCAGGTCCTGGCCAATGACACGCAGATGGCGGGCGTAGTTTTGCGGGCCGATTAAAGTGTCCATACTCCTGCTTGACGCCGGCGCTGCGCGTTCTCGGGAAGCGTCCGCCAGCGCGCCGTGAACTAATCGAAGACAGTTTCGCCGCGGATGTTTGCTGGGGTATTTGGCCCCTCGTAAGATACTATGCACAGGAAGTTTATAGTTGCAATTGAGACAGAAGTTTGTGATCGGCACAAGCTTGGCCGTCGACCGCCGCTGAGCAACGGAAAACCCAAGAAAGTAGTCACAGTTTGGACATGTGCGCGCGCGGTATTTCGTCATTTTTGTGTAACTCTCTCGGGCAAACTTCTAGTCGCTGGGATAGGGAATGTCAAGGCGTCCGGCAATCAGTCGGAAGCGTCGCGTGGTGTTGAGTTGCGGCGAGGGGCTGATGTGGACCTGGGTTTCCACAGGTGTCCAAGAATGGCAGCGATTTTGGCGTGGGAAAAGTTTGTCCGCCGCGTCGCGGCCTCTCCCTTCCGCCAACGCCCGGAGGCAATTTTCCCTCTGGCGCATCCACGCCGTAAGGTGCATTAACGCCGCGGCAGGATCATCCCAGGCAGAGCAAGCGACCGTTTGGGGGAGAATGCCACGAGGTTTTTTAGACGATTGAAATTCTTGAGTTCAAAACTACTGGGCTGTCGTTATTGCTGCGGCGAGGCGGGGAAGATCAGGGACTTGATCACGACCGGCACCGAGCCCGACGAGGGAATCAAACTGCCGATATCGATAAAGTCAAAATCGTTAAGGGATATGCCGTCGATGGAGATCACCGGATTCTCAAGCTGCAGCTCTTCTTGGAAGTGAAGGCCGACGATGCCGCCAATGTCGCCGTCGTTGACCAGCACCAGCGGATGCCCCTTGGCCAGGATCTCCTTCATGCCCTCGACGATGCCGGCCGAAAACGCCTGAAGGCGAAAAAACGTCGCCGAGCCTTCCCAATGGAACGCGATCGCCGCGGGTTGGCGGCCGCTGAGCAAGTCAAGGCGCCGGAGAGCGGCCAGGGTCGCCTCCCGCACCGCCTCCTTGGTGAAGCCATCCTCTTTGAGCGGCAGCTCGGGTGCGACCACGGCGATATTGCGCACGGGTACGGCGTCCTCCGGCGAGATGAAAACCGTGTTGCCGCTGACCTGTACCGTGTATTGAGACGCGCCGATGACGGTGGCGCGGATGCGCGCCGCGGGCTCCAGAACGAGCATTTCCAAATCGCCCATGCGCCGGTGTATTTCCTCGGCGAGTAGCGGGCCGAGGTCGTTAAAGGTGGTTTTTTCCCGGTTGTAAATAAATTCCGATACCCCGCCGGAAAACATTACGCAGTCGATTTCGCCCCGGTATGTGAGCGGCGGCAAGCGCAGGAAGCTTTGGATGTCTCCGGTGATCGTTTCCGGCTTGAGCATGGCGAAGAGTTTATCGGCCATGCCGGCGACCATTGTTTTCAACATAGCCCTGGAAACTTTCTGTCCCAGCTCCACATTAAATCCGGCCCAAGCGGCATGTTTTCGGCCGGCCTCTTCGATGCGCACGATGGCGCCGTTTGGGTCGAAGGCGAGCAGGCGCGCGCCGATGTCGATGGCCGAGACTTCCTGGACCTTGCCGTTGTTGCAGACGGCGAACTTGCTGGTGCCGCCGCCGATGTCGATATTCAAGACCACCCCGCCGGTTTTCGCCGAATGAGCTGCGGCGCCCGAGCCGTGGGCCGCCATCGTCGCTTCCAAGCCGTCGCCCGCGCTCACTGCGACGAATTTCCCGGCTTCCTGGGCGAACAGCTCGGCGATGGCGCGGGCGTTTCGCCGCCGCACGGCAACGCCGGTCAAAATCAACGCGCCGGTGTCGACGTCTTCACGGCGAATCTTGGCGGCCTTGTACTGGCGGTTGATGAACGCTTCCAGCGCTTCGACGTCGATCCTCGTGTCGTCAACGTAGGGGGTCAGCAGTATCTCAGATTCGTTCAACACCTCGCGTTTGGTGACGCGATAGCGCGAGCCTTCGAGGGTCAGCTCCAAACGGGAGAAAACCAGGTGCGACGTGGACGAACCGATGTCGACGCCGACGCTGGTGAGCTGGAGGTTTTCTTCCTCCTGCATGTGGCGGTTGGCATTGGAAAACGTGCCTCTCGTGGGGATGGCCATGAAGATCCTTGGGATAGGTTTGGAAAGTTAATCGTTGTTGCCGCGCGGCCGGCTTCGGGTTTCGAGTTCCGGGTGAGCGGAATACCCGGAACTCGAAACTTTCACCTCAAAACCAGCCTAGTAGGAGTGGGTGTAGAGCTCGGGCTCCATGCGCGACTTGGCGCCGACTTTCTCCAGAGTTTCTTCGAACTCTTTACGCAGGAACGGATCTTCTTCATTGTACGGAATCGCCGTGCCGCCGTCTTTCAAGTCGATCGCGCCATAGTCGATGCCTTTTTCGCCGGGTTTGCCGCGGTCGCGTCCAGGCGCATTGGGGCCGAACCAGGCGGTGAGTCGCAGCGGCTCTTTGCTGGCGCCGAAATGGGCGTGGAACCAGTTGCCGCTCATCGGCGCCGCGCTAACCATGCCCACCGGCTCGTAGTCCTGCCGGCGAATTTCTTCCGTCGTGCCCTTTTCCCACGGATGGGTGCCGAACTTCGCCGGCCAGGTATAGGTGTAGCCTTTGCCGCTCAAACAGATCAGCACCGCCGCCGAGCCATGTGCATGCGCTTTCGAGTAACGGCCGGTTTCATGCTGGCCGATCCACATATAGAATTGCTGGCCCGCCATATGCGGTTCGATGCGCCGATAGCCCGGCGAGCGCCGGTTATCGAGCGGCAGCTCGCAGGACATGACGTCCGGGATGATATTGGTTTGACGCATGGCGAGACCGCGCAGCGGGTCCGGTGTCACTTCTTCCTTGTATTTGTAGTAATCGTCGCTGGGATCGAAGCGATCTTTGAACTGATAGGGGCAATTAAAAATAAAATCCTCGTTGCCGAAGTTGTTCATGACGTTGGGCGCCGTAGTGCCGGCAAGCAAGAGTGCCGGGCTCGACGTCGCATTGACGATGCGATGGCTCGCGTTCATCGGGATGGCGAAGATCGAACCCTTCTGCCATTCGAAGGTGAGTTTCTTCGGATTGCCGTCCGCCCATACTTCGGTGGTGCCGCGTCCTTCGACGACGAGATATTGCTCTTCGTAGAGATGCTTTTCCGGGTTGAGTGCGCCGGCGCCGGGGACTTCGACCAGGTAGCAGCCCCATAATCCTTCGGTGCCAAGGAGCTGGATAAAAGTGCCGTTGCCGCCCATTCGTTTCCACGGTTTGAGCGGCAGATCCTGCACCCGGCGCACGCCGATGTCGCGATAGATCGGAATCCCCTGTCCCTCCATGAAATTGTCATAGGGCGTGTTGGGCCGCAAAAATTTGCCATAACCGGCCCGGGTCTTTATATCCGTCGGTTCCTTAAACGATTGTTCAGCGGGGTGATCCATAAATCCTCCTTGTGCCTCGTCGATGACTCCGGAATCTGCGGTTCGGCATGGGTTTAGAAATGTTCAAGCCCAGCGGATTCGCTTCAATTATTATCGACTGGCGGAGCGGGAGTCAAACGCTTGTAAAGAAACTGATCCATTAGAGGCCAACGATGAACATAGCTCTCAGCCCCAGCGGGCTCCGGTGGGCGCTCAACCAGTCGCGCAACCCGGCCGCGATGCAAGAGTATTGTGGAGACCAGAAATCTCGCGGACGGAAATTGTCGGACTTGCGGAGAATTCAGCCGAGCCGATTTCCCGGCTGGAGGCCAGATTGTTGGGCGAACTCGGCGGCGGATATTTTTCCATTTTCGCCACGCATTCTCTTGACGATCAACGTAGCGCCCAAAAGGGCGAGGCGGACATCTTCCATCCCCACATGGACGACTTGCCCGGGTGCGGCGGAATCCGTTGCCGGCTGAAGCCTGGCGTCAAAAACGCGCACCATCTTTCCCTGCCAGATCGTGTGCGCGCCTGGCTGCGGGTCGCAGCCGCGCACGAGGTTATACACTTCCTGCGCGGGTTTGGTCCAATCGATCCTGGCGTGCCCGTCGCGGCAGGGGGGATCGTAGCTCGCCTTCGATTCGTCCTGAACGATGCGCGGCGGATTGCCGGCCTTGATCAAGTCCACGGCTTCGCCGATCGCTTCGACGCCGAGGGGAAAAATTTTGTTGAAATAGAGCGAGCCGGCGGTGTCGTCGGGCTCGACCTTCACTTCCTTTTGCAGCAGGATCGGCCCGGTGTCGATGCCTTGATCGACCCAGAAAAGCGTAAGGCCGGTGGCGGTCTCGCCGTTAATCAGGGTCCAGTTGATCGCGCTCGCGCCGCGGTACTTGGGCAAAAGCGAAGGATGGAAGCAGATGCTGCCGAGGCGGGGAGCGCTGAAAACCCGCCGCGGGACGATTTGGGTGACGAAGGCCAGAATTGCCAGGTCGGCGTGGAGCGCGAGAAATTCGTCATGCACTTCGGGGGCTTTGAGCGAATTGTGCTGGCGCACGGGAATACCGAGCTGAAGGGCCTTTTGTTTTACCGGGTCGAATTTGCCGTTGGGCGGATCGAGAGGGCAATAAACCGCGGCAATTTCTTCGCCTTTGCCGACGAGGTTGTCGAGTGTTCTTTCGGCGAAGGCCGCCTGTCCAACGAGAATGATGCGCACGAGTTGTTTCCTCCGGTTGGGAAGCCGACGGCCTCAGCCGATGATTTTGTAATCGCCGCCCAGGTAGCTGCGGCAAAGTTGGACGTAGGTGCCGGCGCCCATCTGGATCCATTTGAGCGCTTCGCCTTCGATTTCCTTCTTTACTTTTGCCGGTGTGCCGGCCGCGAGCACATGGGGCGGAATTTTACTATGCGGCACCACCACGCTGCCGGCGGCGATCAGCGACTCTTCGCCAATCTCGGTGTTTTCCAGGATGGTGCAATTCATGCCGATGATGGCGCCGCGCTTGATGACGCAGCCCTCCATGATCGCGCCGTGGCCCACGGTGCAGTCTTCTTCGACTATGGTGGTCGCTTCGCCGGAATGAATGACGCAGTTGTCCTGGATGCTGGTCCGCGCGCCGATGAGAATCGGGTAACCGCCCTGGTCGGAGCGCAACACCGCGCCCCACCAGATACTGGCTTCGTCGCCGACGCTCACGTCGCCGATCAAAACCGCGGTGGGCGCGACGAATGCCCTGGGCGAAACCATCGGCCGTTTGCCTTTGTACTCGATGAGCATGGGAAAGTGACCTCCGCGAAGCGTTGCGCCACGATATTGGACGGCGGGGGCGAAATCAAGTTTGAAGCCCGGTGCGACGT
>CAZILB010000008.1:14244-28896 GCA_964539925.1 uncultured Syntrophobacter sp.
GAAGCCCGGTGCGACGTCTCGCCGCGACTTGGGCTAACCTTTGAGGTCGAAATTCTTTTCTGCCATTTCGCAGATTTGTTGGCCGATGGCGAGGGATGCGGTGGCGCCGGGTGAGGGCGCGTTCAGCACGTGAATGGCGCGCGCGCTTTGCCGGATGACGAAATCGTCGACGAGAGCGCCGCTCGCCGATACCGCCTGGGCGCGCACGCCGGCGCCCCCCGGCACCAGGTCGCTCTCGCGAATCTCCGGCAAAAGCTTTTGCAGCGCCCGAACGAAAGCCGCCTTGCTGAGCGAGCGATAAAGTTCGCCGCAGCCGGTGCGCCAGTATTTCGCCGTGATCGCCCAAAAACCTTTGAAGGAAATCGTTCGCCAGAGGTCGCCGAGATCGATATCGGCATGGCGGTAGCCCTCCCGGGCATAGGCAAACACGGCGTTGGGGCCGGCTTCCACGCCGCCTCTGGCCATGCGTGTGAAGTGCACGCCAAGAAAGGGAAAAGCAGGATCGGGCACGGGATAAATCAGATTGCGCACCAGAAACTCCCGTTCGGGCGCGATTTTGTAGTATTCGCCGCGAAACGGAATGATGCGGTGCTCCTCTCCGTCAGTGTTTCCGCCGCCCATCATTTGGGCGACAATGTCCGAGTGCAGCCCGCAGCAATTGATTAAATATTTCGTGCGGTAATCGCCGCCCGAGGTTTGCAGGACTATCTCGTCCGGACAATCGGCGATGCCGACGACTCTTTGCGACAAGCGGATGTCGCCCTCGGCGTCGCGGACCTCGGCAGCGTAGGCGGCGGCGACTTTCTTGTAATCGACGATGCCGGTTTCGGGCACATACAGCCCCTGGATCCCGGCGGCGTGAGGTTCGATCTCCTTGAGCTTTTCCGGGCCGATAACCTCCAGCCCGCCCAGGCCGTTGGCCATCCCTCTGCGGTGCAACTCCTCGAGCCGAGGCAGTTCCTCCGGGACGGTCGCGACCACGACCTTGCCGCAGATCTCGTAGGGAATGGAATGCTCGTCGCAAAAAGCGATCAGCTCTTTTCGGCCGCTTACGCAACTCCGCGCCTTGAGCGAACCCGGCCGGTAATAAAGGCCGGAATGAATGACGCCGCTGTTGTTGCCGGTTTGGTGGCGTGCGAGATCGGCTTCCTTTTCCAGGATCAAGAGCCGGATGTGCGGATGGGCCGAGGTGACCTTGAGCGCGGTGGCGAGACCGAGGATGCCGCCGCCGATGATCGTCAGATCGTAAAGGGAGGCCATGACGGAATGAGCTCGTTCAAACAGTTCAAAACGTTCAATTCGTTCAAGCCGTCCCCAGAAAACTACAAATGGAGCAGTCGGCGAGAGTTTTTTTCCATGAAACCGTGCACCCGCTCGGCATCGGGCTGGGCGGCGACGGCGGCGAAGCCTTTCTCAAGGGGACCCAGGCCGCCGCAATAGTCGCTGCCAAAAACGATATTGTTCTCGCCCATTTTCTGAATCAGGAAAGCGAGCGTGGGGGCGTCGGAACTAGCGCAGTCGATCAAGAAATGGTCGAGAAAAATCTCCGAATAGCGCCGCTCTCCTCGGGGCCCCTTGTGCTTCCAGAAAAAACGATGGAGCAGCAGCGGCAGGCCGCCGCCGGAGCTGCGAATGACGATTTTGAGATTGGGATGGCGGTCGAAGACGCCGCCGGCGATCATTCTCAGGCAGCACTCGGCGACCTCGCCGTCCGAGAGGACGGCGTAGGCGACGCCGGCACCGCCGTCTTCGAGCCGGGCGAGCGTCGGGTCCTTCGCGGTGCCGGCACCGTGCAGAAAAACCGGCAGCTCGAGTTCGGAGATCTTCGCAAAAATCGGCTCCATGGCCGGTGTGTCCACCAACATTTCGCCATCGACATGCGGATAGAGAAGAACGGCCCGAAAACCCTGTGCCACAGTGCGCTCGATTTCCTTGACCGATGCGGCGATGTTTTTGAGCGACAGCGCGGTCACACCGAGCAAACGGCCTCTGTGAGGCGCGACCCGTTCGGCAAGGATATCGTTCGATTGGCGCATAATTTCCAGCGCCTGCTCGGCCGGCAACTGATCGGCGTAGATTCCCGCGCCCTGGCAAATGAGTTGCAAGTCCAGACCGGCATCGTTCATTTCTCTGACGCGTTGGCCAAGATCCGGCGAATCGTAGGCGTCGATATGGGGCCGTTTGCCGGTAAAAGCGTGGATGCGCTCGGCAATTTCCGGCGCGGTGTGGTGGGCATGCCAATCGATGACTGTGGCCATGATGACCTCCTCTGCCTAGAGATCCTGCCCCCGAATACTGCGGATCGGCCGCCCGAGTCAAGCAGGGTCGGGCCGGCTCATTTTTTCTTGACCGGAGTCAGTGCCAGACGGCTATCCGATGAACGATGGGGAGTGAAGCGCGGGCCGGTTCAAGGGTTCAAGGTTCAATGTTTTTCGGATCAGGAAAAGGATCGCTGCATCGTTGTTTCCAACGTTGAACCCGGAACACTGAACGAATAGCCGTCGGCTTACTTGTTTGCCGTGGCCGGGGGATCGCTCCGCTCCTTCAGCCGACGCACCAGCTCTTCATAGGATCCATTGGCAATGACCCGGGTGAACTGAGAGCGATAGTTGTTGACCAGACTGACGTTTTCGGCCACCACGTCATAGACCTTCCATTCGGTGCCGACGAGATGGGCCTTGTAATGGATCGAAATTTCCTCGCCCTTGCCGGACAAAATTTTGCTGCTGACATCGGCGTACGAGCCGTCGACGCGCTCGTTTAGATAAACGATCTTTTCGTCGGTATAGGACTCGATGATCCCGGCATAAGCGCCCTCGATAACCTCGGTGAACAAGCCGACGAACTCTTGCTGCTCCTGAGCCGTGCGCCGGCGCCAATTAGCGCCCAGGGCGCGCTTGGCCATCTCGGTGAAGTCGAAGCGTGTGAATAGGATCTGTTTGAGTTGCTCGCGGCGATCCTTGAGGCGAGCCGCCGACTTGAGCTGGGGATCTTTGAGAACCCCCAGGGCCTTATCGACGGTGGTCTTGATTTGTTCCGTCGGCAATCCGCCGCGGGCCTCGCTCCGCGCCGAGGTTAAAACCAGCGGCAAACAAGTTGCCAGTATCGTAATGGCTTTACTGCAACAAGTCATCTTTTTTATCACCTCGCGAGATCAGATCGCCGCCGACAATCTTGCCGATCAAGTCGGGGATATCCGGAGGCGAATCGGTCTCTCTGATTCTACCGCCGGCGGCAATAATTTTTTCCGATGCGCCAGGCGTGATGAGCACGAATTTATCGCCGATCAAGCCGCGCGCGCGAACCGACGCAATCACGTCTTCTTGCAATTGCACCCCGTCGCTCAGCCTGAGAATGACCCGCGCCCGGTCATCGGCCAACCCCATGGACTCCACGCGCCCGACCCTCACGCCGGCGATCTCCACCGGGTCGCCAACCTTAAGGCCGGCAACAGAGGGGAAATCGCCAAAAACCGTGTAGCCGCTCGCCCCGAAGACTTCGAGCTTGCCGAGTTTGATGGCGAGATAGCCCAGGCAGGCGATGCCGACGACGACGAACAGACCGACGATGATTTCCGTGCGCGAATGATTCACGGTGGACTCTCCTATAGGACGGCAAGCGGCCCTTCGGTTTCTCCTTGGACAAATTGGCGCACGATGGAATTTTTCGAAGCCATAAATTCCGCCGTCGTGCCGGCTTCAACAATGACGCCGTTGGCAAGCATGGCGATGCGATCCGAAAACTCGAAAACCTCCGGAATGTGATGGCTGACGATCACGCCGGTGAACTTGAACTCGTCGTGCATCTTTCGAATCAATTGATGGATGCTCTTTCCCAACAACGGGTCGAGACCGGTGGTGGGTTCGTCGAAGAGTATGATTTCGGGCTCCATGACCAGGGCGCGGGCCAGCCCGGCGCGCTTCTTCATGCCCCCGCTAACCTCGGAGGGGAGCTTGTAGCCCGCGCCGCTGAGACCGACCTCGGCCAGAGCCTCTTCGACTTTACGTTCGATCTCCGCTTCTTTCAATTTGGTCTTCTCGCGCAAAGGGAAAGCCACGTTGTCAAAAAGAGTCATCGAATCGAGCAGCGCGGCGCCCTGAAACAGCACGCCGAACTTGCGCCGCATTTCGTTGAGCTCGCGCTGGCCGAGCCGGGTGATGTCGGTGCCATCGACCAGGATGCTGCCTCGATCGGGCATCACCAACGCGTTCAAATGCTTTAGCAAAACGGTCTTGCCCGAGCCGCTGCCGCCAATGATCGTGGTAATTTTGCCGGTCTCCAGCTCTAAATTGACGCCCTTCAGAACCCGCTGCCGGCCGAAGCTTTTGTGCAGATCGACGACGCGAATCATGGCCTTAGAGCATTATCGAAGTCATGAAATAGTTCCACACCAGGATGATGACGAAGCACAGGACGACGGATTCGGTAGTGGCCTGGCCGACGCCCGTGGCCATGGGCGGAGCATGAAAGCCCTTGTAGCAACAGATCCAGGTAATGATCAGACCGAAGCTCACGGATTTGAGGAACCCGCTCAAAACGTCTTTGAAAATCACGCTCTGCTCCATCCCGGAAAAATAGGCGCCGGAACTGATGCCGAGCAGCTGCACGCCGACGATATAAGCGCCGTAAATCGCCACGATGTCGAAGATCGCGGTAAGCAGCGGCATGGAAATCAAGCCGGCGATAATGCGCGGCGAAACCAGGTACTGGACCGGATTGATCGCCATGGAATAGAGCGCGTCGATCTGCTCGGTGACTTTCATGCTGCCGATCTCTGCGGCCATAGCGGAGCCGGTGCGCCCGGTCACCATAAACGCGGAAAGGACGGGGCCGAGCTCCCGCAGGATTCCCAGGGCCACAGCCGAACCAAGAAAGTTTTCCGCGTTGAATTTTCTCAGGCTGTAGTATCCTTGCAGACCCATGACCATGCCGGTAAAAACGCCTGAAAGGATCACCACCGATAGCGACTCGACGCCGATGGTGCGCACATGATGCACGATCAGGCGAAAGCGAAACGGCGGGCGGCAAGCCCAGGCGAAGGCGGAGAGCAGAAACAAAAAAACTTGTCCCATGGCGGCCGTTTGCAGCACGGCAAAGCGGCCAATCTGGCCGAAAAAAGTGACCATCGTTGCTGTTGGGGTGATGCGTGATATTAGCTTCAGGCTAATACCGAATAGTGCCGGATTTTTCAAGAATGGCAAGCAGTGAACTGCGCGAAGAGCGATTATTTGGCGACCGCCGCGGCGCTCAAGCAAACCATCCTTCAATGGCTGGGCGAGCGCGGGCATGGGTAGTCGTCGTCGTTTCGGTCGACATGAAAGAACCCGATGAATGAGACTCTGGACACCCTGTTCGACGGGCGAGTGCGGTTCTATCAGAGCCGTAAAGGCTATCGTTTTTCCCTCGATACGCTCTTGCTGGCTTACTTTACGCGCTTCAAGCGCGGCGAGATGATCGTCGACCTTGGCACCGGCAACGGGGTGGTGCCGTTGATTCTAGGCTATCGCTTTCCGCTCGCCGCGGTTACCGGCGTGGAACTACAGGAACGCATGGTTAAGCGGGCGCGGGAGAATGTGCGCCTCAACGGACAGCAAGCGCGCATTGAAATCCTCCACGGCGATGTGCGCGCCATCGATCGGCTGGCGCCGGCGGGCAGTTTTCATGCCGCGGTCTGTAATCCGCCCTTTCGCAAGCCCGCCAGCGGCCGGTTAAGCGCCGACGCTGAAAGGCGCTTGGCGCGCCATGAGATCGAAGGAGATCTCCAAGACTTTCTGCGCGCCGCGGCTTATTTGCTGCGCGTCAAAGGCCGCTTGACTATGGTTTATCCCGCGGTGCGCGCCGTTGATCTGCTAAGCGCCATGCGCGCCATCGGCATCGAGCCCAAACGGCTGCGGCTGGTTCATTCCTTTGCCGATGCCGAAGCGACTCTGGTTTTGGTAGAAGGGGTCAAAAACAGCCGGGCGGGCGTTGACATCGAGGCACCGCTGGTCATTTACCGACGGAGCACGGAATACACGGCCGAAGTGGCGGCGATGATCGCAGGGGAGCGGCAATAGTTTTGCGTCTCGGATGGTATTTCCGTTGCGCGAAAGAGCCGCTTAGAGCTTCGGTTTGCGGCGAGAATAGCTCCTCAAGAGCTTTTTAAACGCGGCGCGGATCGCCGGATCGCCGATGGATTCCAGGAACTCGTCGTTCGCCTCAAGAGCGGTGTTTTCTTCGGCTTGAGGCTCTGCTGTTTTTGCGGCCGAGTCGGCTTCGGCGGTGTCGATCCGTCCGACCATGAAAAAGATGTTTTTAACGATTTCGTCTCCGAGCCGCTGATTTAGCTTGTCGGCGATCATTTCTTTCATAAACTGCAACTGTTGCATCCACACCGGGCTGGTCACTTTGACGAATAGCGTGCCGTTGCGAATCTTTTCCGGCTGGGCATTGCGCGCGATGGGACTGCCGACCACCTCGTTCCAGACCGGCCAGACGCTGTATTCCTCCAGACGCTGCGCCAGCTCGAAGCGTTTCAACGACTGTTCCAAAACCGCGCCAAGGCTCTCGATTTGCTGGTTTTTTTTGGCCATTTTGCCCGCGAAGTCGAACTTACCAGAGGTTATATCCGGACTCCAACGGATGCAAATCAAGGGCTTGGGTCTTTCCAACGCTGCAAATTCTGCGAAAAATCACAACAAATCTATGGGGCAAAAATTTTTATTGACAAAGTTGGACGAGGTTTGTACAAGTACTAAATCTTGTTGTATTCTTAATTACGCCACACCATATATTGCGAATTTCGATAAGTGAAGGGGGAAAGGGGCAATGGCAATAGCTACGTCTCAGACGACCGAAGTAGCGGTAAATCAGGGGGCGTCCCGGGCGCATGCCGGTCTTACAATCGGCCGCTATTTCACCCGTGCCGGAGTGAGCCCATACGACGAGGTTGAGTGGGAGCGCCGCAGCGCGACGATCACCAATGAAAAGGGCAAAGTCGTCTTCGAGCAAAACAACGTGGAGATCCCTAAGGCCTGGTCCTTGATGGCTACCCAGGTGGTCGTCTCCAAGTATTTCCGCGGGCCCCTCGGCACTTCCCAGCGAGAAACCAGCGTGCGCCAGATGATCGGCAGGGTGGTCAACACCATTGCCAACTGGGGCCGCAAGGACGGCTATTTCGCCACCGAAGACGATGCCCAGGCTTTTGCCGACGAACTGACCCATATACTTCTGCATCAAAAAGCCTGTTTCAACAGCCCGGTGTGGTTTAACTGCGGCATCGAGGAGAAGCCGCAGTGCTCGGCTTGTTTCATTCTGTCCGTGGACGATACCATGGACTCGATACTCGATTGGTACCGCAAGGAGGGGGTGATCTTCAAAGGCGGATCGGGCTCCGGCGTCAACCTTTCAAGGATCCGTTCCTCGAAGGAACAGCTAGGCGGGGGCGGCACGGCGTCAGGGCCGGTGTCGTTCATGAAGGCCGCGGACGCTTCGGCCGGCGTGATCAAGTCCGGCGGCAAGACCCGGCGGGCCGCCAAAATGGTGGTCTTGAACGTCGACCATCCCGACATCGAAGAATTTATCAAGTGCAAAGTCGAAGAGGAGAAAAAAGCCTGGGCGCTGATCGAAGCCGGTTACGACTCCAGCCTGGACGGGCCGGCGTACGGCAGTGTGTTTTTCCAAAACGCCAACAACTCCGTTCGGGTCACCGATGAGTTCATGAAGGCGGTGCAGGAAGACCGCGAGTGGAAGACCAAATACGTCAAAACTGGTGAAACCTGCGAGACTTTCAAGGCGCGCGATCTGTTGCGCATGATCGCCGAGAGCACCTATTTCTGCGGCGATCCCGGTATGCAATACGACACCACTATCAACGACTGGCATACCTGCGCCAACACCGCGCGCATCAATGCCTCGAATCCCTGCTCCGAGTACATGCACCTGGACAACTCGGCGTGCAACCTGGCGTCGCTCAACCTGCTCAAGTATCTGCGCGAAGACGGCGTCTTTGACACGGAGTCGTTTCGCCGCGCCGTAGATATCGTGATCTTGGCGCAGGATATTCTGGTCGACAACTCGTCCTATCCGACGGCCGAGATCAGCGCCAATGCGCATGCGTTTCGCGAGCTCGGCTTGGGTTATGCCAATCTCGGTGCTTTGCTGATGACCCTCGGCCTGCCCTACGATTCCGACGCTGGCAGGGAATACGCTGCTGCGGTTACCGCTCTGATGTCGGGCCAGGGCTACCTGCAATCGGCGCGCAACGCTGCCGCCACCGGTGCCTTTGCCGGCTTCGAAGTCAATCGCCAGCCGATGCTCCGGGTGCTCAACAAGCACCGCGCCCACGCGTATAAAATTTCGCCGTCTCATGTGCCGCTGGACCTGCTGACGGCGGCGCGGGAAGCTTGGGATCAGAACTGTGCCGAAGCAGAAAAGTACGGCGTCAAAAATTCCCAGATATCGGTGTTGGCGCCGACCGGAACTATTGCTTTCATGATGGATTGCGACACCACCGGCGTCGAACCCGATATCGCACTGGTCAAATACAAAAAGCTGGTCGGCGGCGGCATGTTGAAAATCATCAACAACACCGTGCCCCGCGCATTGAAACGTCTGGGCTACGACGTCAAACAAAGCCAGGAGATCGTCGAGTACATCGAAGAGCACGACACCATCGAAGGCGCGCCGCACATTAAGGACGATGATCTGGCGGTGTTCGATTGCGCCTTCAAGGCGGAGAAGGGCAGCCGGACGATTCATTACATGGGGCACGTGAAGATGATGGGCGCCGTACAGCCGTTTATCTCCGGGGCGATTTCGAAGACCATCAACATGCCGAATGACGCCACCGTGGAAGACATCATGCACGCCTACGAGGAGTCGTGGAAGCTCGGGCTCAAGGCGATCGCGATCTACCGCGACGGCTCCAAGCGTACCCAGCCGCTCAACACCGCGAAGGACAAAGAGGAATTGAAGGCGGGCGCCGTCGAGAGTAAAGAAGCACGGCCGCTGCGGCGCCGGCTGCCAGACGAGTGCCGCTCGATCAGGCATAAGTTCGATATCGCCGGCCATGAAGGTTATATCCATGTCGGCATGTACGAAGACGGCCAGCCGGGCGAAATCTTTATCACCATGTCCAAGGAAGGTTCGACGATCTCCGGCTTAATGGACTCCTTCGCCACCGCGATCTCCATTGCGCTGCAATATGGCGTGCCGCTGCGCGGCTTGGTCGACAAATTCAGCCACATGCGCTTCGAGCCCTCCGGCTTTACGAAAAACCCGGACATCCCGATGGCCAAGTCGATCATGGATTACATTTTCCGCTGGTTGGCAAGCAAGTTCCTCGACGGCGACGCTCAGCAGGAAGTCGGCGTGGTCGCCCATGAGTCGGTGGAAGAAGTGTATCAAAAGAAAGTCGTATCGATCGCGCCCGCCACGCCGCGTGGCGGCGCGCCGGTGACCACTATCAGCGCGGTGACCAGTTTGTACCAGCAGGACGCGCCGCCTTGCCCCGATTGCGGCGCGATCATGATCCGCAGCGGCGCATGCTATAAATGCATGAATTGCGGCGCGGTGAGCGGCTGCTCGTAGAATCGCATGGGCGAGCGGAGTATTGGAGTACGGCTTGCCAATACTTTACCGCTCCGGGTTATTTTTTTTCCAGGTGCAGGAGACCCTTCTGGGTATCGATGTCGATCTTGAAGTTGCTGAGGAAGTTCAACCCCAAAAGACCGGCTATTTGGGTGTCGGGTACGGCGTCGTGGACGGCGGCGGTCAGGTTTTTGATTTCGATGCCGCCGACGGCGATGGATTCCAGATTGGTAAGCGGCGCCTGAATCAAGCCGTTGGCGGTCTGAAACGGCATGGTTGGCTGGTTCTGGCCGCCGGTAACGATCGACAGGTCTCGCGCCAACGCGCTCGATATCATCGTGTAGCTGGCGCCGGTATCGACGATAAATTTCCCGGATTGTTTATTGTTCAAAGTGGCCTGGATCACCACCACTTGGCCGAGTTTCTCGATGGGAATAGAGGCTTTGCCCGGTGTAGGGCGCTTTTCCGTCTCGGCCCGCCGCGCCGGCTCCCGGCCGTGAATCCGACCGGCGTTGCCGCGCTGGTTAGGCGGCACGTTATGGAGATTATCGGTGATATGGAGGACGCCGTTCTCGTCTACCCAACGGTAGAACTCTGCGGCAAGGACCGCCGGGCCGAGAAGGAGCGCCAGGGAGAGAATGATGCCGAATTTGCCGATGGTCACGATGGCTGGAGGATACCATCTTTCGCTCCTTCGATAAAACGAACTTTCGCGTATAGGCCGAGCCGGCGGGGGCAAGGGCCAGCGATGTTCATCTTGGGCGGCTTGAGTGGCTCAAGGCCGCCGGCTTTACAAGTTTCGCCTCGTGTGCTAGAAAGTTAGCCAACTAATAGAAAGAAAGAGAGAAGCAGAGCGGAGAATGGGAATTACTGAACAGCAGAGGCACAATAAAATCGAGCAGTTCAGGGTTCATCAGACGGACACCGGCTCTCCTGAAGTGCAGATTGCGCTTTTAAGCCAGCGCATTGAGCATCTTACCGAGCACTTCAAGGTTCATGTTAAGGATCACCATTCGCGGCGTGGCCTCCTGAAGTTAGTAGGGCAAAGAAGAAGGCTGCTGGATTATCTCCGGGACACGGACGTCGGGAGATACCAGGGTCTCATCGAACGGTTAGGAATACGAAAATAGCCGTTCCCGATTCGCTGCCCGCCGTTTCCACTCCTCCGTTACACAAGTCTTCCTTCAGAGGAATAACCTATGGTTAAAAAGGTTGAATTGGATTTTCATGGGCGACCCTTGTCCATTGAAGTGGGCCGCCTGGCGAAACAGGCCGATGGCGCCGCCCTGGTGTCCTACGGTGAAACCGTGGTTCTCGTGACCGCGGTCGCCGCCAGGGATCTCAAGATGGACACCGATTTTTTGCCGCTTACCGTCGATTATCAAGAAAAAACCTTCGCAGCCGGAAGGATTCCCGGCGGCTTCTTCAAGCGCGAAGGACGCCCTTCGGAAAAGGAAATTCTTACTTGCCGGCTGATCGACCGCTCTATCCGGCCGCTGTTCTCGGAGGGCCTTCGCTGCGAAATCCAGGTGATCGCCACCGTGCTTTCCGCGGACCGGGAGAATGATCCCGATGTCCTCGCCATGCTCGGTACCTCCGTGGCGCTCCATATTTCCGATATTCCTTTCAACGGGCCCATCGCCGGAGTGCGCATCGGCCGCATTGACGGGCAGTGGGTGATCAACCCGACACAAAGCCAGTTGATGGAAAGCGACATAGACATTTTTCTGTCCGGCAGCCGCGATGCCATCGTTATGGTGGAAGGCGGAGCGCAAATGGTTCCGGAGGCCGAGGTTCTGGAAGCGCTGTTTGCCGGACATGAGGCAATTCAGCCGCTTTTACAGCTCCAGGAACAATTCCGCCGCGAGATCGGCAAGGAGAAAAGACAGGTGCCCCTCGCCGAGATCGATGCTACGGTCAAGCGGCGGGTGCAGGAACTGGCGCTGGAGAAGCTGAAGCAGGCGCTGGAAGTGCCGGAAAAGCTCGAACGTTACAAGCGCATCGCCGAGGTCAAGAGCGACGTGGTACCGAGGGCTTTATCTGAGTTTCCCGAAAAACAAAAAGATATTAAAAACGCTTTTGACGATCTCAAGCGCGACGTCTTTCGCGGTCTGATCATTCAGCAAGAGCGGCGCATTGACGGGCGCGGCCTGAAAGACATCCGGCCGATCACCTGTGAAGCGGAGGTGCTGCCGCGCACCCATGGCTCGGCTTTATTCACCCGGGGTGAAACACAGGCGCTGGTCGTGACCACCTTGGGAACGGCCTCCGACGAGCAGAGAGTTGACGCCCTGCTCGGCGAGCACTTCAAGAAATTCATGCTTCACTATAATTTTCCGCCGTACAGCGTCGGCGAAGTCAAGTTCCTGCGCGGTCCCGGCCGGCGCGAGATCGGCCATGGCAACCTTGCCGAACGCGCCCTGGTGCCGGTTTTGCCCCCCGAAGAAAATTTTCCCTACACCATACGAATCGTCTCGGAAATTTTGGAGTCCAACGGCTCAACCTCCATGGCCACGGTGTGCGGCGGCTCTCTGTCGCTGATGGACGCGGGGGTGCCGGTCGCGGCGCCGGTCGCAGGGATTGCCATGGGCCTGATCAAGGAAGGCGAGCATGTGCGGATATTGTCGGACATTCTCGGCGACGAAGACCATCTGGGCGACATGGATTTTAAAGTCGCCGGCACGATCGAAGGCGTGACATCGCTGCAGATGGATATCAAGATCAGCGGCGTCAATCGCGATATCATGGGACGGGCGTTGCACCAGGCCCGGGAAGGGCGCCTACATATTCTCGGCATTATGAACGGAACTCTGGCCGCGCCGCGTGTGAACGTTTCTGGGCACGCGCCCCGCATTACCACGATTAAGGTCAAACCGGACAAGATCCGTGAGATCATCGGCCCGGGCGGCAAAGTGATCCGCGGCATCATCGAAGCCACCGGCGTCAAAATCGACGTAGAAGACGACGGCACCGTGACGATCGCGTCGAGCGACGAAGCGGCGTCGCAAAAAGCCATCGAGATGGTGCAACGGATTGCGGCGGAGGCCGAAATCGGCAAAATCTACAAAGGAACCGTCCGCAAAATCGTTGAATTCGGCGCCTTCGTCGAGATCCTGCCCGGCACCGACGGGCTCGTCCATATTTCTCAGCTTGCGCCCGAGCGGGTACGCAAGGTCACCGACGTGCTGAAGGAGGGTGACGAGGTTCTGGTCAAGGTGCTGGAGATTGATCGGCAGGGCAAGATTCGGCTCAGCCGCAAGGAAGCGCTCCAAGAAACCAGCGGTGGCGCGAGCGGCCCGCCGCAACTTTGACGCCGCAAAGTCCCTGGCTCCATGTTCGCCAAAACTGTCCTCGACAACGGCATTCGGCTGATCTCGCAAGAGTTGCCCGGCCATCGCTCGGTGAGCCTGGGGATTTGGGTGGAAAACGGTTCACGCCACGAGAGCGCGGCACAAAACGGCCTCTCCCATTTTATCGAACATCTGCTGTTCAAGGGCACCGAGAAGCGCAGCGCCGCCGATATCGCCGAAGAAATGGATGCCGTGGGCGGTGTGCTCAATGCCTTCACATCCAAGGAACATACCTGTTACTACGCCAAGGTTCTCGATGATGATCTGCCGCTGGCGATCGACCTGTTGACCGATATTTTTCTTCACTCAAGCTTCGATGCGGAAGAAATCGAGCGCGAGCGCTCGGTCATTCTGCAGGAGATTTCCCAGGCGGAGGACACTCCCGACGACTACGTCCACGACCTGTTCAACCTGGACTTTTTCAAGGATCATCCGATCGGCCGTCCGATTTGCGGGCGCGAAGCGACCGTCACAAGTTTTCACCGCGCCGAAGTTCTGAGCTTTTTTAAGAGGCGTTATCATCCGCGCCGTGTGATCGTCGCGGCGGCGGGTCATTTTCATCATGAGGAGCTGGCCGGGCGGATAGCAGAACGTCTGGGTGCCGCGCCGGATTTTTCCGAGGGGGCGGCGGTCCACGACGGCCAGGAAGCGCCCGAGATGGGTCGCGGAGTTTTTCCGCACGCGAAAGACCTCGAGCAGGCGCATCTTTGCTTGGGCGTTGCGGGAATACCCCAGGGGCATCCGAAGCGCTACGTCGCGTACGTGCTGAATACGCTCCTCGGCGGCGGCATGAGCTCCCGTCTGTTTCAGGAAATACGCGAGAAGCGCGGCAAAGCGTATTCGGTGTATTCCTTTTCATCGTCGTACAAAGACGTGGGGTATTTGGGCGTTTACGCCGGCACCAGCGTGGAATCGACGGAAGAAGTGGTCGATCTGATCCTGCAGGAGTTCAAGAAACTGGCGGCAGGGGAAGTCAAAGAAGAGGAAGTCCAGCGCACGCGCGGCCAATTGGTCGGCAGCATGATGCTGGGACTCGAATCCACGGACTCCTGGATGAGCCATATTGCGCGCAACGAGATCTATTTCGGTCAACCGGTGACGACCGAAGAAATCTGCCGGCGGATCCGCGCGGTATCGCGCGACGACATCGTCGAATTGGCCGGCGCCCTCTTGCACCCCGAGCGTGCGACCCTTACACTCCTGGGCGATTTCGCCGACGGGTTTCAGATTAAAAGCCTCGGATGAGCCATAGCACAGGCGCTCATCAAGCTGCGCCGGGAAACCATTTCATGGAAGAACTGCGCATCGAAATCAAACGCGTGCGGCCGGCGTCGCCGCCGCTCGGTTTGCCGGCGTATATGACGGCGGGAGCGGCCGGCATGGATCTCTACGCCGATCTCGATGGAGCGATCGAGATCGCGCCTCACGAGCGGGTATTGATTCCCACCGGGATTGCGCTCGCGCTGCCGGCCGGCTTCGAGGCGCAGATCCGGCCGCGGAGCGGGCTGGCCTTGAAGCATGGATTGACGCTGCTCAATAGCCCCGGCACCATCGACTCGGACTACCGCGGTGAAATCCAGATCATCACGATCAACCTCGGCGCCGAGCCGATCGTGGTCGAACGCGGTCAGCGCATCGCGCAAATGGTGATCCAGCGCGTGGTGCGGGCGGTTTGGCGCGAGGTGAGCGAACTCGATGCCACGGCGCGCGAAACGGGCGGCTTCGGCCATAC
>CAZILB010000008.1:28996-36461 GCA_964539925.1 uncultured Syntrophobacter sp.
GCGAGGTGAGCGAACTCGATGCCACGGCGCGCGAAACGGGCGGCTTCGGCCATACGGATAAAAAGTAGGTTCAAAGTTCAAAGGTTCAAGGGTTGGAACCCGGATCGGGTTTGAACGTTGAACCGTTGAACTTTTGAACCAGAAGAGGCGACTTCGAAGCATGATCCCTCGTTACACTCGCCCGGAGATGGGCCGGATCTGGTCCGAAGAGAACGGCTTTCAAAAATGGCTGGATGTGGAAATTCTTGCCGCCGAAGCCTGGGCCGGGCTGGGTAAGATGCCTAAGGCCGCCATTGCGCGAATTCGGAAAAAGGCGCGCTTCGATATCAAACGCGTTCGTGAAATCGAGGCCGAGGTCAAACATGAGATCATCGCCTTTCTCAGCGCGGTGGCGGAATCTATTGGCGAGGACGCCCGCTATCTCCACGTCGGCATGACGTCCTCCGACGTCATGGACACGGCGCTGGCGATTCAATTCAAGGAAGCTTCGGCGATCATCGAACAGGACCTTCGCGATCTTTTAAAAGTTCTCCGGCGCCAGGCGCGCAAATATAAATGGACCGTGATGATCGGCCGCACCCACGGGGTGCACGCCGAACCGATCACTTTCGGACTCAAATTGGCGCTTTGGTATCAGGAGATGGAGCGCCATCTGGCGCGTTTTCAGAGAGCCGTCGATGACATTTGCGTCGGCCAGATCTCCGGCGCGGTGGGGACCTTCGCGCAGGTTTCGCCGAAAGTCGAAGCCTATGTTTGCCGGAAAAGCGGGCTTAAACCGGCGCCGATTTCCAATCAGATCATTCAGCGGGACCGCCATGCGTACTATTTCGCGACGCTGGCGATCATCGCCAGCTCGCTGGAAAAATTCGCCGTCGAGATCCGCCACCTGCAGCGCACCGAAGTCCAGGAAGCCGAAGAGCCGTTCACCGAGGGGCAGAAGGGCTCCTCGGCCATGCCGCACAAACGGAACCCGATTCTTTCGGAGAATGTTTCCGGCATGGCGCGGCTGATGCGCTCCTATGCCCTGGCGGCGATGGAAAACGTGCCGCTGTGGCATGAGCGGGACATCAGCCATTCGTCCGTCGAACGCGTGATCGCGCCCGACGCCACCATCGCGCTCGACTTCATGCTCAGGCGCATGACGTACGTGCTCGGCAATTTATGCGTCTACCCGGAAAACATGAGGCGCAACCTGGAAAAAAGCGGCGGCACGGTTTTTTCGGAGAAGGTCCTGCTCGCTCTCGTCGATAAGGGCGTCGCCCGGGATATCGCTTACCGCATGGTGCAGCGCCACGCGCTCAAAGTGGGCCGGGAAGGCGGCGATTTGAAGCGCGAGCTGCTTAAGGACCAGGAGATTCGCGGTTATCTGTCGCCTGAGGCCATCGAAGCGATCTGGGGTGTAAAACATCACCTGACCCGCGTGGACTTCATTTTCCGCCGGGTCTTTCACTAATCCATCCGTGAAGGCCGAATTTTATGCGCGTTAAGATTTTTGTGTCGCTGAAGCGCGGCGTGCTCGATCCGCAAGGCAAGGCAATCGAGCGCTCGCTGCACACCTTGGGCTATGGCGATGTTCAGGACGTTCGCGTCGGCAAATATCTCGAGCTCGACGTCAGCGCCTCCTCAGCCGAAAGCGCGGCGATTCGAATCCGCGAAATGTGTGATAAACTATTAGCGAATCCCGTGATTGAAGACTACCGCTTTGAGATCGAGTCGTAAGTCTTCAGAAGTCGGTGCTGACGGGAAAAATGCGCGAAGGGGGCATCGGTCTTCGGGCCTGCCGGCTTTAGCCGAGCGCCAAGCAGCGCGTCCATCGGTGAACGAATTATGCGTTGGGGTGTCATTACATTTCCCGGCTCCTGCGACGATCAAGATGTCGTCGACAGTCTGAAGCTCGATTTGGGCCAGAAGGTCAAATCCCTTTGGCATAAGGACGAGCTGTCCGGCAACTTCGATTGCCTGGTACTGCCGGGAGGGTTTTCCTACGGCGATTATTTGCGCTGCGGCGCCATGGCGCGCTTTTCGCCGATCATGCGCGGCGTGGTCAAGTTCGCCCAAAGCGGCGGTCTCGTGCTTGGGATTTGCAACGGTTTTCAAATTCTCTGCGAGGCGGGCCTGTTGCCCGGCGCTTTGGTGCGCAATGCCGGCCTCCAATTCATCTGCCAGCCGGTTTATCTCCGGGTCGAAGAGAGCGACACCCCGTTTACGAGCGGCGTCAAAAAAGGCCAGCTTTTAAAAATTCCCATCAAGCACGGCGAAGGCTGTTACTACGCCGATCCGGAGACCCTCGAGCGCCTGCGCAAGAATTGCCAGATCTTGCTGCGCTACGTGGATGCCAAGGGCCGGCCGACATCGGCCGCGAATCCCAACGGCTCTTTGGACAATATTGCCGGGATTTGCAACGAGACGCGCAATGTCTTCGGTCTCATGCCCCATCCGGAGGACGCCTGCAACGAGCTTCTCGGCAGCGACGACGGCGCGAAGATTTTTACCTCCATCGCGGCGGCTTTGGCCGAAAGGGCGAAGCGCCATGACTGAAGTCTCGCAGAGCCGTTTCGTCCAGCCGGATGTAACGCCGGAGCTGATCGCCAGCCATGGCATTACTCCGGAGGAGTATGAGAAAATCGTCAAGGCCCTCGGCCGCGAGCCCAACTACACCGAGCTCGGCGTCTTTTCGGTCATGTGGTCGGAGCACTGCAGCTATAAAAGCTCGCGCTATTACTTGAAAAACTTGCCGACGCAAGGCTCGCATGTGCTCCAGGGGCCGGGAGAAAACGCGGGGGTGGTCGATATCGGCGGCGGCCTGGCGGTGGCTTTCAAGATGGAGAGCCACAATCACCCCTCCTTCATCGAGCCCTACCAGGGCGCGGCCACCGGCGTGGGCGGCATCCTGCGCGATATTTTTACCATGGGGGCGCGGCCGATCGCGTCGCTCAATTCGCTTCGCTTCGGCAGCATCGATCATCCGCGCACGCGCTATCTGGTTTCCGGTGTGGTCGCCGGTATCGGCGGCTACGGCAATTGCATCGGCGTGCCCACCGTCGGCGGCGAATGCTACTTCGACGAGTGCTACAACGCCAACATCCTGGTCAATGCCTTCACCCTTGGCATCGTCAAGAAAAATAATATCTTCACCGGCGTCGCCAGGGGCGTCGGCAATCCGGTCATGTATGTCGGCTCCAAAACCGGCCGCGACGGCATTCACGGCGCGACCATGGCCTCGGAGTCTTTTTCCGAGGAAAAAGAGCAGCGCCGGCCGACGGTCCAGGTGGGCGATCCTTTTACCGAGAAACTGCTGTTGGAGGCTTGCCTGGAACTGATGGAGAAAGATTACATCGTCGGTATCCAGGACATGGGAGCAGCCGGCCTCACCAGCTCGTCGGCGGAGATGGCCGGGCGCGGCGGCTCGGGCGTGGAACTCGATTTGTCCCAGGTGCCCTTGCGCGAAAAGGGCATGACGCCCTACGAGATTCTGCTCTCCGAGTCCCAGGAGCGCATGCTCTTGGTTGCCAAGAACGGTTCGGAAGACGCGGTCAAAAGTATCTTCGAGAAATGGGATCTCGACGCCGTGGTGGTGGGCCGGGTCACCGACGACCGGCAATTTCGGGCCCGCTGGCAGGGAGAAGAGGTGGCGCGGATTCCGATCGCTGCGCTCACCAAGGACGCGCCGGTCTACCAGAGGCCGACGGCGCGGCCGGCTAGTCTCGATCAGATCCAACAGTTCGACCTGTCGAAACTCAAGGCACCGGAGGATTTGACCACGGCCTTCAAACGTTTGCTCGAGTCGCCGAACATCGCCTCGAAGGAATGGATCTACCGCCAATACGACCAGTTCGTGCGCACCAACACGGTCATCGCCTCGGGCGCCGATGCGGCGGTGATCCGCATCAAAGGCAGCAAAAAGGGGCTGGCGCTGACCGCGGACGGCAACAGCCGCTACTGCTTTCTCGACCCCTATGTCGGCGGGGTGTTGGCGGTGGCTGAAGCGGCGCGCAACCTCGCCTGCGTCGGCGCCCGTCCCGTGGGGCTGACCGATTGCCTGAATTTCGGCAGTCCCGAAAATCCCGAAGTCATGTGGCAGTTTGCCCAGGTGATCCAGGGCATGCGCGACGCCTGCATCGCGCTCAAAGTTCCGGTTGTGAGCGGCAACGTGAGTTTTTATAATGAAACGGACGGAGTGCCTATCTATCCGACGCCGACCATCGGTATGGTTGGCCTGATCGACCGGGTCGAGCGCGCGGTGACGCCCTGGTTTAAAAACGCCGGCGATCTCGTCGTGCTGCTCGGGCGAACCCGCGAAGAGCTTGGGGGCAGCGAGTATTTAAAATGGATTCACGGCCAAGTGCGCGGCACGCCGCCCTGGATCGATCTCAAAATCGAACAGGCTGTGCAAAATTGCGTGCTCGGAGCCATTGATGAGGAGCTGCTGGCCTCGGCCCATGACGTCTCGGACGGCGGTCTTGCGGTCGCCTTGGCGGAGTGTTGCATCGGCGGTCCGGAAATCCCTCTCGGAGTGCGCGTCGAAAGCCAGGAGATGAATCGCGGCGACGCGCTTTTATTCAGCGAGTCCCAGTCGCGCGTCGTCGTATCGTTGAAAGAAGAGAACCTCGACCGGCTCCGGGAGATTGCCGCCCGTTTCAACGCGCCCATGCAGGTGCTTGGCGGCGTGGGAGGCAATCGCTTCATTTTCCATCCCTTGTTGCAGTTGCCGGTGGAGGAGATCAAGGAGATATGGTCGGCCGGGCTAACCTCGAGGCTCCAATGATCGGGTTCAACGGTTCGGGCGCTCCGCGCTCAAGCTCATGGGCTGGGAACAGCCGCAATGATGGATAAATTCCACGAAGAATGCGCCGTCATGGGCGTTTATGGCCACCCCGAGGCGGCCAACATGGTTTATCTCGGCCTCTACGCCTTGCAGCACCGCGGCCAGGAGTCCTGCGGCATCGTCTCATCGGACGGGAAGGGGCTCATCTCGCATCGCCAGATGGGTTTGGTGGCGGACGCTTTCAAGGAAGATGTCATCAAGCACCTTGAGGGCGCCAGCGCCATCGGCCACAATCGCTATTCCACTCAGGGGCAGAGCCATCTCAAGAACGCCCAGCCTTTCGTCGTCGAGTATTCCCAGGGTCCGATTGCGATCTCGCATAACGGCAACCTGGTCAACGGCGCTCTGTTGCGCGAGGAACTGGAGCAGACCGGGTCGATCTTTCAATCGACGTCGGATACCGAGGTGATCATTCATTTAATCGCCACCTCGAAGGAACCGACGCTGATGGGGAGGGTCGTCGAGGCCTTGAGCCGGGCTCGCGGCGCTTACTCGCTGTTGTTTTTGACGCTGGACAAGATGATCGCGGCGCGCGACCCCTACGGGTTTCGCCCCCTGGTGCTCGGCCAATTCGCTGAGGGAAAAAATCGCGGCGCTTACGTGTTTGCCTCCGAGACTTGCGCCCTGGACTTGATCGAAGCGAGCTTCATCCGCGACGTGGAGCCGGGCGAGATTATCACCATCGGACCCAACGGAGTGGAGTCGCTCAAGCCTTTTCCGCCGGTGCCCCATGCCAAATGCATCTTCGAGTATGTTTATTTCGCGCGTCCCGACAGCAATCTTTTCGGCCACAATGTCTATCAAGTGCGCAAAGCGCTCGGTCGCCAGTTGGCGCGGGAAAGCGCTGTGGCGGCGGATCTGGTGACGCCGGTGCCGGATTCCGGCGTGCCGGCGGCCATGGGCTACGCCGAGGAGTCGAAGATTCCGCTGGAATTCGGTCTGATCCGCAATCACTACGTGGGCCGGACCTTTATCGAACCGCAGCAGACGATCCGCAACTTCGGCGTCAAGATCAAGCTTAACGCCCAGCGCGACGTGCTGAACGGCAAGCGCGTGGTGGTGGTGGACGACTCCATCGTGCGCGGCACAACCAGCCGAAAGATCATCCGCATGCTGCGCGACGCCGGCGCCAAAGAAGTGCACATGCGCATCAGCTCGCCGGCGACGATCAGCCCCTGCTACTACGGCATCGACACGCCAACCCGCACCGAGCTCATTGCGTCGTCGAACTCCGTGGAGGAAATCCGCCGCTTCATCGAAGCCGACACGCTCGCCTACTTGAGCAACGACGGCATGTTCGCCTACTTTGATGGCAAAAAAGAGGGCTTCTGCGACGCCTGCTTCACCGCCAACTACCCGGTCCACTTCGAAGACGAAGGCCACACCCGCCAGCTCCACCTCTTCGACGCGGTAAACCGGACGAGTTCTTAGTGGAGGCTCCGTCCCCAGCCGGCAACAAACCGCGACGAAAGTCGGCGCACGCTCTCTCCAGAGCAACTTGGAGCATAAAAGGTAGCCCCTGTTTCCAATCTACGTGTCGTTCAGGATCAGGTTCTCGGTTGAGAGATTGAAAATATCGGCTGAGGAATATCGCTTGGAGGCACTCAAGACTTCAAGGCCGATCAGTCGCCCTTCACCATCGAAGTCAAGGTTCACGCCGTCAGAAACCTCTTGGGTTCGGGCGACGTATTTTTCCTGGATTCTGATGTAAAGAGCGTCCACCTGTTTATCGTATTCGATTTTCATGGTTCTGCTCACATGAGTTCTTTTTCTATTACGGTAATCACCACAACGTCCCCCGCTTCCTCCACGTAGGTCACCTTCAACAAGCGATCGTCCAATAATTTGTAGGCATTGCGTCGACTTTCGAGGCTGTCCTCCGCTCGATCCGCATTATCCAGAACCTTCAGCACCTCAGATTTGCAATTGCAATCCTCCGCCCAACCGGGTTTTGCTGATGCCGCAAATTTTTGTCGGTAGTCACCAAAACGTCAAAGGCTTCTTGTTCTGCCACAGCGAGCAGCTCGCCGTTTTGCAAAGTGCTCCAACCGCGCTCAAAGGCTGTCTCTATTTGGTGAGAGCCGAGATGCGTCCGTAGAGGTAGCGGCGTCCCTTGATCGAAAAGAACACGCACTCAGGCGGCCTGCGGTGAATTGGAACTCTTCGCTACATGGTCCAGCACGGCGCGCACCTGTTCGACGGTGACTCCTGGAAACCACTCAACAAACTGCGTGATCTGGGCCCCGTCCTCCAGGTTTTCAAAAAGAGCTGAGACCGGAACCCGAGTGCCACGAAACACCCAGGCTCCGCCTACGCGTTCAGGATCACGCTCGACTTCTGGACAAGAAGACCAGTCTAACATGGTTTGATCGTAGCCCGGGGATCGACGCGAATCAAGGACATTTCTTGAGTCAGATCGGTCTGTCTCCAGATCAGTGTTAATGTAAACCGATCAGGATCGCGTAAGAACCGCCGATGCCGTTGAGATTGAACTGTACCGCCCAAATGATCGCCATGACCCGGGTCATGATCTGCACTCTCTTGCGCTTGGTTAACCGGGCTATTTTCGATTGACGCGCAACTTGGCGGGAGTATGATGAACGCCGGCGCGAGGAGCCGAGCGATGACAGCCGAAATCCG
>CAZILB010000008.1:36561-47651 GCA_964539925.1 uncultured Syntrophobacter sp.
AATGGTTGGAAATGGATCGCCAGAGAAGGCGCGTGGCAAGACGGGCTCATCGCCATGATGGCCACCGAATGGGTCAACGACGACCGGAGACTTGGGGATCAGGGCGGCGGGTTGTCGCGCCGCGACGGCTTACGATGGATCAGAGATTTCGGTTTCAAATGGGAAGAGATGCCCAACTTTGCGGCCCATGCCGTGGCCGACGAGAAACACGGCGATCTCTTCGTGCCGTTGCTGCAGCAATATATTGCGGACCGGCCCCGCGCTCTGAAAGCGGCCGACGACGCGCTGGAGTTATTCAAGCTCTATCATCTGGGCGTGGCCGAAGCGATGGAGAAACTGGACTGACTCCGAAGTCCGCGCGGGGTCTTGCTCCTGCCTTCAGATGGATAAACCGGCGCATATCTGAAATAGTGACGCCATGGGGAATCGAATTACGGACATCGGCAAGATCAGGAACCGGGTGGATGCGGACAATCGCACAGGGGTTTTCGACGGCAAAAAAGTTGCCAAATTGGGGACTGAAAAGAATCCCGCGGTGGTCACCGTACGAACGGAAAAGAGGCTCAAAGAGGTGACCGCCATATTCGCAGAAAAGGGATGGAAATTTCGCATCGGGCTGGAACCGGACAAACCGGAGGACATCGCCGATTTAACGCGGTTGATGAACCCGCCCAAGCCCACGATCGTCGAAAAGAAGACTGGACGCAATGAACCTTGCCCATGCGGAAGCGGGAAGAAATTCAAAAACTGTTGTGGTCGATAGTCGGGAGTCGTCACGCTGCTAGGCGATGCCATCGCGATTTCCGGCGCAAACAGGAGAACGGGTCGTTTCTCAAGACGTTAGCTTAGCTAAACCTATGATTCCATCATCCTTGCGTTCGACTCTCGCACCGAGCGGCACATTACGCGCCGGCATCAACTACGGCAATCCCGTGCTCGCGAAGCGAGATCCGGCGAGCGGCGAGTTGACCGGTGTGGCGGTGGAACTGGCGCGGGAGTTGGCCCGCCGCGCCGGGTTGCCCCTCGAACTGGTGCCGTTTGGATCGGCCGGAAAACTGTTCGAGGGGGTTAAAACCGGAGCGTGGGACGCGGCGTTTCTGGCGATCGATCCGGCGCGGGCGGCGGAGATCGACTTTACTCCTCCGTACATCGAGATCGAAGGAACTTATCTTGTGCCGGCGGGATCGACCATCTCGACCATCTTGGACGTTGACCGTGCCGGCGTGCGGGTCGCCGTGTCGGCCAACAGCGCTTACGATTTGTTTCTGAGCCGGAACCTCAAGCACGCCGAATTGGTGCGCGCCTCGGATCCCAATTCGGCTTTCACGCTGATCTTGGCCGGAGAGGCGGATGTAGTCGCCGGCGTGAGACAGCATTTGTCGTCTCACGCCGGCAAACTTCCGGGAGCGCGCGTGCTCGATGACCGCTTTATGGCTATTGAACAGGCGCTCGGCATCCCCAAGGGCCGCGGCGAGGGAGCGCAATATTTGCGGCAATTCATCGAGGACGCCAAAGCGTCGGGACTGGTTTTGCGTGCGCTTGAAAAAGCCGGCGTGGAAGGCGTCTCGATTTCACCGAGGGCGGCGCCGGTTTAACCCAGGTATCCGATTGATTCCTATCGATCCTCTGCGGACAGCAGCGTGCCCGCTGACTGAAGAACGCCCCCGGATCTATAGGCCGCGCGGCAATCCATTGGCCAAAACGCCGCAGAGCAGTCGCCGTCGCTATCATGCGCGCCCTTGCCGCAATAGCGCGACCGCAATCACAAGGCCAAGAGGTCTGTCCCGTCAGGCTCTTGGCCCTTTAAAAACTTGCCCGGGAGCGATTTCTACTTGACGTGCTTGCTGACCAGCTTGGTCATCTCGAACATGGTGACGGTTTTTTTGCCGCCGAAAACCGCTTTTAGCTTGTCGTCAGCGTTGATGTTGGTTTTTTTCTTTTTGTCTTGCAGGCCGTTCTTCTTGATGTAGACCCACAGTTTTTTCGTCAGCTCGGTGCGCGGGATGGCTTTATTACCGACCACGGCGCTGAGCGCGGCATCCGGCTGGACCGGTTTCATAAAGGCCGCGTTGGGTTTTCTCTTCTTCTTCGCTGCTGCCATATTCTTCCTCCTTCAAGGATGAACAAAGATTTTCACATGGTATAGCAGAGGCCGGGCGGCATTGCCAACATTTTTTTTAGTTTTTTCCTCGTAGAACTCCGATTCCCGCCTCGTCCAGCTCCGCTTCGCCGTTCTTAAAGCGGAGCGCCACACCATATCGCGCGCGCGCTTGGGCCGGCGATACGTAGCCCTGGCGCACGTCTTCGAGGACTTGAGCCACCGAACGCTTAAGGGGATTGCCGAGGCCGCCGCCGCCCGGGCGTTCGACGCGCACTATGTCGCCTCTTCGCAGACGGTAGTCGCCGAAGCGGGACGGGAGGCTTTTCTCATCGTTGGCCCCCGGATTGACCACGCAGGCCCCTTTGCCCCCGGGCAGGCCTTGATCGCTGCCGAAGGGCGCGACGGCATGCTTATCCGTGCGCATGGAAAAACGCACCTCGTCGGCGAGGATGCGATAATCCCGGACAAAGCCGAGGCCGCCGCGAAAATCACCGGCCCCCCCCGAGTCGGCAAGCATCTCGAAGCGCTCAATCCGGGTGGGGAACTCGGACTCGATAATCTCGATGGGCGCGGTCTTGCAATTGCTCAGATGGAACGCGGTGGCGGAAACGCCGTCCTTACCGGCGCGGGCGCCGGTGCCGCCGCTGAAAATCTCGTAATGGACGTAGGCGCGGTTGGTCGCCGCGTCGCGGCCGCCGAACACCAGCGCGGCGCTGCCCGAACCGCCGGCGATGCGCTTGTCGGGCGCAAAAGGCGCGAGTGCTTGCAGGACCGCCTCGGCGACCGTGAGCGCGGTGGGCATGTACGTGTTTACGGCTGCCGGGAAACGCGGGTCGACGACGCTGCCCTCGCGAAAAGTTGCTTCGATGACTCGGGCGAGCCCTTGATTGATCGGCAAAAAGCGATCCACCAGCGCGACCAGACAATAGGCGCAGGCCGCTCGAACCAGCGGCGGGCGGATGTTGGCCGGTCCCTGGGTTTGATCGCTGCTTGCGCTGAAATCGAAGTGGAGGCGGTCGCCGAGCTTTGTGACTTTGACGTGAATCCGAATGGGCCGTGTAAGATCGATGCCGTCATGATCGACGAAGCTTTCGCCCTCCGACTCGCCATCGGGCCAGGACGCGATGGTTCGGCGCACACGGTCCTCCGTATAGTCCGAAAGCATCTCCGTGGATTCGAGCAAGGTGGCTTTGCCGTAGCGTTCGATCAGTTCGGCGATGCGCCGCTCCCCCAGGCGGGCGGCCCCAACTTGGCCGCGCAGGTCGCCGATGACAAGGGCTGCCGTGCGGCTGTTGGCAGCGAGCATGGCGTCGATTTCTTTTACCGGCTTAAGTCGCGACATGTATTTGACCGGGGGCAGATGGAGGCCCTCTTGATAGATCTCGCGCGCGTTACCCGAGCCGCTGCCGGGGACGATGCCGCCGATGTCGCTCTTGTGGGCCATGTCGGCGGCGAAGCCGACCCATTCATGGTGGTAAAAGATCGGTGTAAACACGCCCATGTCCGGCGCATGAGGACTGCCGCCGAGATAGGGGTGGTTGATGATAAAGGCGTCGCCTTCGCAGATTTCGCCGGGGGAATAGGTCTTCAAGATCGCCGCCGCGCAGGCCGGAAAGGCGCCCATGTGGAGCGGCAAGACCACATGCTGGGCGACCACTTCGCCCTGCCGGTTCAAAATCGCGCAACTGGCGTCCTGGGACTCGCGGATGATCGTCGAGTAACCGGTGCGAAAGAGCGAGTTCTGCATTTCCTGGACGATACCGGCCAGGCGCGCCTGGATGACCTGGAGGGTGATGGGATCGACGGTCATGGGGAGGCGTGAGGCTTGAGGCATGAGGGGTGAGGAAGTACAAGGACGACGAGATCGCAGTTTAGACGTATTTTGGCAGCAAAGACCGTTGATTTCTTACTCATGTCTCACGCCTTTCGCCTCATGCCTGCTGTGCGCGCAGCTCACGTGTCTGCGCTTCGTTCAGCGCGAAGTCGCCGTCGGCGGCGTCGATGGCGACGCGGTAGACTTCGCGCGCTCGTTTCGGCGTGACGTAGCCGTTGCGTACATCGCTAAGCACCCGCCCGGGCTCGCGTTCCAACGGATTGCCCAGGCCGCCGCCCCCGGGAGTTTCCAGGCGGAAGACATCGCCCGGATGGAGCACGTGATCGGAGAAGCGCGATGGAATGACACGCTCACCGGGCTTGCCGGGGTTTAGGACGCAGTGGCCGGTCTTGCCGTCCATGCCGCCGTCGATCCCCTTGGGTGCGACCGTGTGCTTGGTCGAGCGCAGCGAAAAGCGCGCGTCGTTGTCGAGTACTTCATATTCGCGGACAAAGCCCAGACCGCCGCGGAATTTGCCTGGTCCGCCGGAGTCGGGGATCAATTCAAAACGGCGGAGCCGCGTGGCAAACTCGGCCTCGATAATTTCGATGGGCGCGATCTTGGCGTTGGATTGATTGACGTTGGTGCCCGAGACGCCGTCCTTGCCGCTCCGCCCGCCGGAGCCGCCACCGAAGATTTCATACTGCACGTAGCCCTTGCCGGTCTTGTTGCTGCGCCCGCCGATGATGATCGAGCGGCTGCTGCAGCCGTCGCCGACTTTTTTGTGCGGCGTGATCTGGCTCGACGCCTCGAGCAGCGATTCGACGAGCGCGTGCACCGTCGGGTTGTAGGTATTGACCGGCGCGGGGAAGATCGGGTTGACGACGCTGCCTTCGCGCACTTTGATTTCGATGCATTTGGCGAGGCCGTAGTTGATCGCCAATGCCGGGTCCACCAGGCAGGTAAGAAGATAGCAGCAAGCGGCGCGCACGATGGTCGGGCGGATGTTCGCCGGCCCTTTGGTCTGGTCGGCGGAGCCGGTTAAGTCGAAAAGCAAGCGGTTGCCTTTTTTCTCGATACGCACGTGCAGGCGCACGGGTTTGTCGAGATCGATACCGTCGCTGTCGACGAAACGTTCACCCTGGCCGACGCCGTCGGGCCAGGAAGCGATCTCGGCGCGCACTTTCGCTTCGGTCAGAGCGAAGAGCTGCTCGAAGGATTCGAGAATAGTCGCCTTGCCGTAGCGCGCCATCATCTCCTGAAAACGCTTTTCGCCCAGACGCGCCGCGCCCACCTGGCCGCGCAGGTCGCCGACGACTAATTCCGGCGTGCGGCTGTTGCAGCCGAGCACCGCTTCGATGTCCTTGCTGGTCTTGAAGGCATGGACGTACTTGATTGGAGGGACGTGCAAGCCTTCCTGGTAGATTTCTCGCGCTTGGCTCCAGCAGCTTCCAGGCACCGGACCGCCGATGTCGCTCTTGTGCGCTAAATTAGCCGCGAAGCCGACCCACTCGCCCTGAAAGAAAATCGGCGAGAGCACGGCCATGTCGGGCGCATGGGGGCTGCCGCCGAGATAGGGATGATTGGTGATAAAGGCGTCGCCCTCGTGCACCTCGTCGGCACTGTAGTTTTTCAAGATGCCGGCGGCGCAAGCGGGAAAGGCGCCCATATGCAGCGGCAAGACCACATGCTGGGCGACCACTTCGCCCTGCCGGTTCAAAATCGCGCAACTGGCGTCCTGGGACTCGCGGATGATCGTCGAGTAACCGGTGCGAAAGAGCGAGTTCTGCATTTCCTGGACGATACCGGCCAGGCGCGCCTGGATGACGTGAAGGGTGACGGGATCGACTGTCATAGCTTGGAGGCGTGAGGCGAAAGGCGTGAGGCATGAGTAAGAAAGGGGCCGGAAAATTTCTCCTCCCTCAAGCCTCGTGCCTCACGCCTCATGCCTGTTTCTCCCTTATAATGATATTCCGATACTCGTCCACCGCCGCTTCCTGCTCGGGGTGGATGACGGTGGTGGTATCCAGCTGTTCGACAATGGCTGGGCCGGTGATCCTGTGGCCGGCCTCCAACAGCTCCCGATTGTAAATCCTGGTCGCGAGCGTGCCGTGCTCCTTACCGAAGTAAACCTTCCGATCGCCGGTCTTCGCCGCTTCGACTTTGCGGCCGGTCACTTTTCCCGGCGAGAGTTTGGCCTGCGGCACCAAGCCGAGGGAGATCAAGCGCAGGCTGACCAGCTCGACCGGTTCGGTTTCGGCTTTGTGGCCGGAGTTCTGCTCGTGCTGCGTATCGAATCGGCCGCGCATCAGGGTCAAGTCGTGTTGGGTCAGCGGCGGCATCGGGCAGGGCACGGTCAGTTCGTAACCCTGGCCCGCGTAGCGCAGGTCCATATAGGGCTCGATTTTGATCTCCTCGTCGGCGAAGCCTTCGCCGTGCAGCTCTTGTTTTGCCTGCTCGATCAACTGCTGGAACAGATGATTGACCTCGCTGAGATCGAGCTCCTCGAGCCCGACCAGTTTGGAACGAACGTAGTCGTGCTTTACATCGGACATGAGCAAGCCGAGCGCCGAGTGCACTCCGGGCGTGAGCGGAATCAAAACCGACGGGATACCAAGGTCGAGGGCCATGCGCCCGGCGTGCATCGGCCCGCCGCCGCCGAAGGCGACCAGGGTGAAATCCCGGATGTCGTAGCCGCGCGCCGAGGAGACCGCCTTGATCGCCTCTTCCATTTTGACGTTGATGATCTTGAGCACGCCGTCGGCGGCTTCGGACAAATCGAGCTTGAGCGGCGTGGCGATTTTTTCCTCAAGCAGCTTGTCCGCCTTTCTCTTGTTGAGCTTCATTCTGCCGCCGAGGAAATGATCCGGGTCGAGTACACCGGTGACGATGTTGGCGTCGGTGATAGTGATGTTCTCGCCGCCGCGATCGTAACAAACCGGCCCGGGATCGGCGCCGGCGCTGTCGGGGCCGACTTGCAAACCGCCCACCGCGTCGATGCGGGCGATCGTGCCGCCGCCGGCGCTGACGGTATGGATGTCGAGCATCGGCAGGGCTATGGGGCGCAGGTTGATTTTTCCCTGAGTGGTGATGACAGGATTTCCCCGGTGAATCAGCGCGACATCGCAGCTCGTCCCCCCCATGTCGAAAGTGATAATATTGTTGATGCCGACGCGCTCGCAGGTGCCCATGGACGCGATGACGCCGCCGGCGGGCCCTGAAAGCACGGTCGCCACGGGTTTTTCCGCCGATCCTTTGAAAGTCGAGACGCCGCCGTTGGATTGCATGATGTAAAGCTTGGGCGTGTTGACGCCCAGCTCGCGCATGCGGTTTTCCAGCCGGCCGAGATAGCTCGCCATCACCGGCTGGATGTAGGCGTTGATGACTGTCGTGCTCAGCCGGTAGAACTCGCGGATTTGCGGCAGGACTTCACAGGAAAGAGACAGGCGCGCTTCGGAAAATTCCTGGGCAAAAATCTCTTTGATCTTCAATTCGTGGGCGGGATTCAAGAACGAAAAGAGAAAGCAGACCGCCACCGATTCGACGCCTTTGTTCTTGAGCCGGCGCACCGCTTCGAGGGACGCCTCCACGTCGATCGGTTTCAGTGCGTTGCCTCTAAAATCGACGCGCTCGGGAATCTCCTCGGTGTAGTAAGGCGGCGCGAGCAGCCGGGGTTTCTCGAAGAAAAGATCGTAGGTCGCCGGACCGTAGCCGCGGGTTTGCTCCATGACTTCGTAGATGCCGCGAAAACCTTGCGTCACGAGCAGGCCGGTTTTGGCGCCTTTCTCTTCGAGCAGGGTGTTGGTGCCGACCGTGGTGCCGTGGCAGAAAAACGAAATATCGCCGCCTGAAACCCCCTGGTCCACCAGTTCTTTGACGCCGTTCAAGACCGCTTGAAACGGCTCCTTTGGCGTCGACGGCACCTTGGTGATGGCAATTTCGCCGTTGTCTTCGTTGAAAAAAACAAAATCGGAAAAAGTTCCTCCGGTGTCGACGGTTACGCGGTACTTGGACATAGGCTTTTCGTCTATCACTAAAATTTCAACGCTTCAAATCTGGACGCGGGTGGGTGGTAGTTCGATTCGAGAAAGATCTCTCACTTCGTTCGAGATGACAGGGAAGCGATTTTGCTGTCATTTCGAGCGGCAGCGAGAAATCCTTCCCCGTAGCGGGATTCACGGCGAACTTTAACGGTGCCGCCGCGGGATTTCTCCTCGTCTTGACAGGTTTGGCCGGCGGTAATACTTCAGTCGAAACATGGCGGCGGCAATCGAATCACGAGGCTTCGTCCTCGGCGCCCTCGACCGCGTCGAACGCTGGGGCAATCGGCTACCGCACCCGTTTTTTCTGTTTCTTATTTTTGCTCTGGGTGTGCTGTTGCTTTCCTGGATCGCTCATACGATGGGCCTGTCCGTCGTGCACCCGCTGACGGGCAAGCCGATCGCCGCCGTCAATCTTCTCGATCGTCAGGGGCTCCAGAATATCTTTGCCAAGGCGGTCGGCAACTTTACCGGCTTCGCTCCTCTGGGGACGGTGTTGGTGGCGATGATCGGCGTCGGTGTGGCGGAGCGCAGCGGGCTTTTCTCGGCGGCGCTCAAGGGGTTCGTAAGAAGCGTGCCGCCCTGGCTGGTGACCGCCGCTCTGGTGTTCGCCGGCGTCAACGCCAGTATTGCCGTCGATGCCGGCTACGTGATTCTCGTGCCCCTTGGCGCCGTACTGTTTGCCCAGGTCGGCCGCCATCCGCTGGCCGGACTGGCCGCCGCGTTTGCGGGAGTATCCGGCGGTTTCAGCGCCAATCTTTTTCTCACGCCTCTCGATCCGCTCCTAGCTGGCCTGACGCAGGAAGCCGCCCGACTTTACGACGGGGCGTACGTTGTGCCGGCCACGGCTAATTATTATTTCATGATCGCGTCATCCTTTATGCTGATGATCGTCGGCGCCGCAGTCACCAAGTGGATTGTCGAGCCCCGGCTGGGAACATACGAAAGTACGCCGGACGGCGGCGACAATCTTCTCGCGGCGGCGGAAAGGCGCGGCCTGCGCGCCGCCGGCGCGGTACTCGTCGGTGAAATGCTGTTGCTGCTTATTCTGATCGTTCCCGAGTACGGGCTGTTGCGCGACGCCAAGGGCGGCCTGGAGCCATTTTTTCAAGGCATGGTTGTGTTCATGGCGTTGGGATTCTTCTTCCTCGGCGTCGCTTACGGCATCGCGGCGGGGACGATTAAAAGCAATCACGACGCCGGGCGGATGATCGACGCCACGCTAGGCACGATGGGGAGCTACATCGCGCTCGCTTTTGCCGCGAGCCAGTTTGTCGCCTACTTCGCCTGGTCCAATCTCGGCCTGATTCTCGCGGTCGGCGGCGCCGATTTGCTGCGCGTGTCGGGGTTGTCGGGGATCGCGCTTATTCTGTTGTTCCTCTTCGTCTGCGCCGCCATCAACATCTTCGTCGCCAGCGCCTCGGCAAAATGGGCGGTGGTCGGCCCGGTCTTTGTGCCCATGCTGATGATCATGGGCTATGCGCCCGAGCTGACGCAGCTCGCCTACCGTATCGGCGACTCGATCACCAATATCGTCACGCCGCTCATGCCCTATCTGCCCCTGGTGATCGCTTTTGCGCAGAAATACCAACCGCGCATCGGCCTCGGGACCTTGCTCACCCTGATGATCCCTTACTCGATCGCCTTCGCCATCGGCTGGACCCTGCTTCTCGGCCTCTGGCTCCTATTCGGATTTCCTCTCGGCCCAGGATCGGGGGCCGTGTACGTGCCGGCCTGAGGCAGGCTGAAGAGATCGCGTGGGGAAATCGCCCATCCCTTGCCGGTGGTTTATTGCCCTTGCGACGGTATGCAGTTTGTGATGCTATCCATACACCAACGTGCGCCGGTGATCGGACGGTGCTTATCTCCGAGCTTGAGCTTTATCCGTCAAGCAGGCGAAACTTTGCGGAGAATCCGCTCTAGGACAAAAGGGAGATTCCCATGAAGATCATCGATGCCGATGCTCATGTCGTCGAGTCCGCCCACACCTGGGATTACCTGGAAGCGTCGGAGAAACAGTATCGACCGATCTCGCTGGAGACCCGCGAAGAGGCCGGCGTCAAACTCCAGTTCTGGTTGATCGACGGCAAGGTTCGCGGATTTCGCTTTCCGGCCTTCTCCGCGGCGCAGCTGGAGGAGCTTGCCGAGCGCACCGGCCGGAAGTTCGAAGCCAGCCGGGAGTCGCGCGAATTGGGCAATGTGGACCTTCGCCTCGCCTACATGGATCGCGCGGGAGTCGATACACAGGTATTGCATAACACGATTTTTATCGAGTCGGTGACCGAGCGGGCGGGCGTCGAAGTGGCGTTATACGGGAGCTGGAACCGCTGGCTCGCCGACATCTGGCGCCAGTCGAACAGTCGCCTTCGCTGGTCCTGTATGGCGCCCACGTTGTGCATGAACGACGCTCTGGATCAGATCCGCTTCGGAAAAGAAAACGGAGCGTGCGCCGTGCTCATGCGCCCGGTGGAGGGCCAGCGTTTGCTCTGCGACCCGTATTTTTATCCCGTCTACGATCTGGCAAGCCGCCTCGACATGGCGATCGCGATTCACATCGCCAACGGTAACAAATGGCTGAACGACCTCTACGACCACCCGGTCAGAATCGCCGGGACTTTGCACCGTTTCCGCATGCCGACGGTGGCGTCGTTCACGGATATTCTTTTGAGCGAGTTGCACGACGTGTTTCCCAAACTGCGCTGGGGATTCATCGAGGCGAGCGCGCAGTGGCTCCCCTGGGTGTTGCATGAAGCCAAAAACAGATTCAGAACCTTGAGACGCGAATGGCACGCCGACATCGCCCGCGACTACGGCATGTTTGTCACTTGCGAGAATAGCGATGATTTGCCGTATATCGTCGAGCAAGCCGGAGAAGATTGTCTGGTCATCGGCACGGACTACGGCCACACGGATACCTCCAGCGACATCGATGCGATCAAAATCTTCCGGGCGCGAACGGACGTCGCGCCGGCGGTGAAAGAGAAAATTCTCAGCGACAACGCCCGCGCGCTTTACGGTTTGTGAGACAAGACGGCAGTCAGGGAATGCGGCGCTACGATGTACAGGGATTGCGGCCTAGCGCGGATTATTCACGCTTCGAGGAAACCGTATGACACTCTGTAGATCGAGGCACGAC
>CAZILB010000009.1:0-32607 GCA_964539925.1 uncultured Syntrophobacter sp.
CTCTGGTGGGTAATCAGAGACATCAAGGGGTAGTTGCCAAGATTGAACCGTATCCTTATCTCTCACTGGACCAAGTCCTTGAAGATCTTTCAGTGGCCACGGCTGTGGAAATCGTCTTGGTCCTGGACGGCTTGACCGACCCGCGCAACTTTGGAGCCCTGCTACGAACGGCGGAGGCCGTCGGGGTACGCTATGTGCTTATTCCAAAGGATCGTTCGGTGGATGTCACCCCACTGGTTTATAAGACTTCAGCCGGCGCTGCGCACCATCTCAGAATTGCAAAAGTGACCAATCTTAGGCGTGCTTTAGCGTCTCTGAAGGAGATTGGGTACTGGATCACCGGACTCGATGTTCGAAGCCGGCAAACGATTTACGATTGTCGTTATCCAGCGAAGCTGGCATTGGTGGTGGGCAGCGAAGGCAAGGGGATTCGCCCGGTGGTGTTGGCGGAGTGCGACTTCAAGGTTGCGATCCCGATGCTTGGCCGCATCGCTTCGTTAAATGTCGCCGTCGCCGGCGCGGTGTTTCTTTACGAAGTATTGCGGCAAAAGCGCGTTGATCAATTTCCCCCTGAGGGCTCCTGATGACTCTCCCCGCAGCGGCAAAGCCTTGCCTTTTGAATAATTTACGGCGATGGTTATTGACATGAAACGCCGAAGGTGGTTTAAATACCCGTTTACAAACGGAGAAACGTCCCTTGGACGGAGATTTGCGTCATTGGCGCAACTTTCATATTCGGCTAAAGGCTCCTAAGAGGTTGTTTTTTCTATCTTTTTAACGGAAGAAAACGCGCTAGCAGGCTTTGTGCTGCGCCGTGAAGTTACCGATGTGGCTTAGGCTGGCGTAGCTCAACGGCAGAGCAGCTGATTTGTAATCAGCAGGTTGTAGGTTCAAGTCCTATCGCCAGCTTCAACTGCGACGGCTTGAAGTTTGGTCGTTTGTTCCGAGTGACACGGGAGTTGGTGCCACCGTGTTGTGTCAGCATAGGGAGACTAGGAGAGGTTCCCGAGTGGCCAAAGGGAGCAGACTGTAAATCTGCCGGCGATGCCTTCGAAGGTTCGAATCCTTCCCTCTCCACCATCATGCGGTTGCGGGAATAGCTCAGTTGGTAGAGCGCAAGCCTTCCAAGCTTGGGGTCGCGGGTTCGAGTCCCGTTTCCCGCTCCATAAGTTGTTCCGATGAAGTCCAATGCCACTGCGCCCGTGCGGCTTGCTGGTTGGACGGTCAGCCGAAGGCGATACGCCATCGACGAGTATGCCCAGGTAGCTCAGTCGGCAGAGCACGTCCTTGGTAAGGACGAGGTCGGCGGTTCGATCCCGCTCCTGGGCTTTGTTGCGAAGGCGGCATTAATTCGAGCGTTTATTTGTGAATTATCATTTAGTAGGAGGACGACATGAGCAAGCAAAAATTTGAGCGTAAAAAACCGCACCTTAACATCGGTACGATCGGGCACGTGGATCACGGCAAGACGACGTTGACGGCGGCGATTACAAAGGTGCTCGAGAAACAGGGTAAGGCCAAATTTCTCGCCTATGATCAGATCGATAAAGCGCCGGAGGAACGCGAGCGCGGGGTTACGATTAACATAGCTCATGTCGAATACGAGACGGATAAACGCCATTACGCTCATGTCGATTGTCCAGGCCATGCGGACTACGTCAAGAACATGATTACGGGTGCGGCCCAGATGGATGGCGCCATACTCGTCGTTTCTGCGGCCGACGGTCCGATGCCGCAGACTCGAGAGCATATCCTTTTGGCGCGCCAAGTCGGCGTCCCTGCCATCGTGGTTTATCTCAACAAGGCGGATATGGTCGATGACAAAGAACTCTTGGAGTTGGTGGAGCTGGAAGTGCGCGAGCTGCTTTCCAAGTACAAATTTCCCGGCGACGATACCCCGATCGTCGTTGGCAGCGCGTTGAAAGCGCTCGAGGGCGACTCTTCTGAATTGGGCGAGGGTTCTATTCTGAAACTGATGGACGCCGTCGATAACTTCGTTCAGGAGCCTGTACGGGATGTGGACAAGCCGTTTATCATGCCCGTGGAAGACGTTTTTACGATTAGCGGCCGCGGTACCGTAGTGACGGGTCGCGTGGAGCGAGGCGTGGTCAAAGTCGGCGAAGAAATCGAGATTGTCGGGTTTAAGGCAACGCAAAAAACCGTTGCGACCGGCGTTGAAATGTTTCGCAAGCTTCTCGATGAGGGGCGGGCGGGCGACAACATCGGTGTGCTTCTGCGCGGGACCAAGCGCGAGGAGGTCGAGCGCGGCCAGGTTCTGGCCAAGCCCGGAAGTATCACGCCCCACACCAGGTTCAACGCTGAGGCCTACGTGTTGACCAAAGAAGAAGGCGGCCGGCACACACCGTTTTTTAACGGTTACCGGCCGCAATTTTACTTCAGAACGACCGACGTGACAGGCGTCGTCAAGCTGCCCGAAGGCACGGAGATGGTCATGCCCGGCGACAACATCAACGTTGAAATCGAGCTGATCACGCCGGTCGCGATGGACGACGGGCTCAAGTTCGCCATTCGCGAAGGCGGCCGTACGGTCGGCGCCGGCGTGGTGACGAAAATCATCCAATAGGAGCTATTCCGGGCAAGGGAGATGAGGCCATGCGGGAACTCGTAGGATTCGCTTGCGACGCTTGCAAGCGAAAAAATTATACGTCGACTAAAAATCGCAAGAAGACCACCGAAAAACTCTCTTTCAAGAAATTCTGTTCTTCTTGCCGTACGCACACCCTGCATCGTGAGGTTAAAGTCTAGCGGAGATACAGGGGGGTCAGTAGCTCCAATTGGTAGAGCGCCGGACTCCAAATCCGGTTGTTGCAGGTTCGAGTCCTGCCTGACCCGCCATATTATCTCGTTAGGGATCGCACATGGGGGATTGGATTCAAAAAATCCAGGATGGCGTTCGAAGTGCCTCGGAGTTCGTCCAGGAAGCTTGGCAGGAGCTGAAGAAAGTCCATTGGCCGTCGCGCAAGGAAACCTACGCGGCAACTCTGGTTGTCATTGTGGTTGTGATCATTATTTCCATTTATCTGGCGCTCGTCGATCTGGCATTGACCAAGGCGATTCAGGCTGTCATCGGCTGATATCACAGGGTCTTCTATGGCGAAACAGTGGTACATCGTTCACACCTTCTCCGGCTATGAACAAAAGGCCAAGGCTGCGCTTGAGGAACGGATCAAGTCGCTCGGAAAACAGCCGTACTTTGGCGAAATTCTGGTGCCGGTGGAAAAAGTCGTCGAGCTGGTAAAGGGCAAAAAAAAGACCTCCTCGCGCAAGTTTTTCCCTGGTTACATTTTGGTTCAAATGGAGCTAAACGACGAAACCTGGCATGTGGTCAAAGAGACTCCCAAAGTTACCGGTTTCGTGGGCGGCAGCACCCAGCCGGCGCCGGTGAGCGATGAAGAGGTGAGGGCGATCACGCAGCAAATGGAGGAAGGCGCCGTAAAACCGAAGCCGCGCGTGCTTTTTTCCGTCGGGGAAAATGTCAAAGTCGTCGACGGGCCGTTTGCGGATTTCAACGGGGTTGTCGAGGAGGTCAAACCGGATAAGGGCAAACTGAGGGTTCTGATCAGCATTTTCGGCCGTGCCACGCCCGTGGAGCTCGAATTCGTTCAGGTGGAGCGCAACTAGATTTAAGAGGATTCAAGAAAATGGCGAAGAAGGTCATCGGAGAAATCAAGCTGCAGATCCCGGCGGGGCAGGCCAATCCGAGTCCACCGGTGGGACCGGCTCTCGGTCAGCGCGGCGTCAATATTATGGAATTCTGCAAGGCGTTTAACGCCGCGACCCAGGCTCAGCAGGGAACGATCACCCCGGTGATCATCACCGTTTTTGCCGATCGTACGTTTACCTTCATCACCAAAACCCCCCCCGCTTCGGTCCTGCTGAAGAAGGCTGCGGGCCTGGAAAAGGGTTCGTCTGAACCCGGCAAAACCACCGTGGGCAAGGTTAGCCGTGCACAGGTTCGGCAAATCGCCGAGTTGAAGATGAAGGACCTTACCGCGAAGGATTTAGCGGCCGCGGAAAAGTCGGTAGAGGGCACGGCGCGCAGTTTGGGGCTGGAAGTGGTCGGTTGAGCCGTGCGTCTGCGAAACGGTAACCCGCTGGATCCAATTCCCGACGCGGCTCGCAGCAAGAGGAATATCATGAGCGTAAACGGAAAATCCTATCAGGCCGCCTTGGCCAAAATCGACCGTAACCGGCGATACCTGCTGGAGGAAAGTCTCCGGCTGGTCAAGGAAACCGCTCGGGCGAAGTTTGACGAGACGGTGGAGATGGCGATCCGCTTGGGCGTCGATCCGCGTCAGGCGGATCAAAACGTGCGCGGCACCGTAACCCTGCCCCACGGGATGGGCAAGTCGGTGCGGGTTCTTGCCTTCGCCCGGGGCGAGAAGGAGAAAGAAGCACAAGAGGCCGGCGCCGATTTTGTCGGCAACGACGAGCTGATCAAAAAGATCAGCGAAGGTTGGGTGGATTTCGACAAGGCCGTGGCCACTCCCGACATGATGGCGGCCGTGGGCCGGATCGGCAAAGTTCTTGGCCCGCGCGGTTTGATGCCCAATCCGAAAACCGGCACGGTGAGCGTCGATATCGGCAAAGCGGTCAAAGAAATCAAGGCGGGAAAGTTGGAATTCCGTGTCGACAAGGCGGGCGTCGTCCATGTCCCGGTGGGCAAAGTATCGTTCGGCGCCGAACAACTGATCGGCAACGCCACGGCGGTGCTACAGTCCATTTTACGGGCCAAGCCGGCGTCGGCCAAAGGCAACTACATCAAGGGCGTGACGGTCGCCTCCACCATGGGCCCCGGCGTTAAAATCGATTTGGCCGAAATTCGCGCCATGGCCGCGTAGGGGAACGGGCGAAGATGTATCCAGGATAGGGATTCGCGCCAAGGGAGATAATAAGGATGTCCGAAGCAACAGTTGTTCGTGCCGGTCATGGCGAAAAGGCGGAGACGGTGCGCGCCGTTCATCAACGTTTGAAAGCGGCCAAGATGGCCATCGTCACGGATTATCGGGGTCTCAGCGTCGAGCAGATGACCCGATTACGCCGTGAAATCCGCGACGCCGCAGGCGAATACCAGGTGATCAAGAACACACTCGTGCGCCGTGCCCTGGAAGAGACCGCCTTCGGTGGGCTGGAAAAATTGCTTGAAGGGCCCAACGGCTGGGTGCTGACCTGCGACGATCCGGTGCTCTTGTCCAAGGCCGTGGTGAAGTTTGCCGCTGAACACGACAAATTGACGATCAAGGGCGGCGTGTTTGAAGGGCGGTTGATGGACCCGGCCGGGGTCAAAATGTTGTCGCAAATGCCGAGCAAGCCGGAGCTGCAGGCGAGGTTGCTTGCCATGATTAACGCGCCGGCGACGCAATTGGTGCGATTGCTTCAGGAGCCGGGCGCCAGAGTGGTGCGGCTGGTCGAGTCTCTGCGCAAAGCAAAATCGGAATAAATCGTTTGGCCGAAATTAAATAAGGGGGACCATTTCAATGGAAGGCGTATCGAGAGAACAAGTCAAAGACTTCATCAAGAACATGACCTTGATGGATGCGGCGGCTCTGGTGAAAGAGCTCGAAGAGGAGTTAGGCGTCAGTGCGGCGGCGCCGGTGGCGATTGCCGCGGCGGCAGCCGGGCCGGCTGCGGCCGCGGAGGAGAAGACCGAATTCAATGTGATCCTCACCGAGGTCGGAGAAAAGAAGATTCAGGTTATCAAAGTGGTGCGCGAACTGACGGGTCTTGGGTTGAAAGAGGCCAAGGATCTCGTCGATGGCGCGCCAAAGCCGGTCAAAGAGGCGGTAAGCAAAGCCGACGCCGAAACCATCAAGAAGAAACTCGAGGAGCAGGGCGCAAAAGTCGAAGTCAAATAGGTCTCTCGTGGTGGAACTTCCCGTTGAGTTTTCAATGATGGATTGTCAACCGCTGGTTCGAGAGAGGAGAACGCATGGCATTTCAGGTTGCCAATAATCTAAGATTTCGCCGTAGTTTCGGGAGGATCAGAAAAATTATTGATCTTCCTTATTTGATCGAAATCCAAAAGAACTCTTACGATCTTTTTCTGCAAAAGGAGCTGGTTCCGGCGGCGCGCCAGAACATCGGTCTGCAGGAAGTTTTCAAGTCGGTTTTCCCCATCAAAGATTTTAACGAAACCGCGTCCCTGGAGTTCGTCGGCTATTCTCTGGGCGAACCGAAGTACGACGTCGAGGAATGCCATCAAAGGGGCATGACCTACGCCGCGCCGTTGAAAGTGACGGTGCAGCTGGTGCTGTGGGACGTGGATACGCAAACCGGATCGCGCAGCATCAAAAACGTCAAGGAGCAGGAAGTTTATTTCGGTGAAATTCCGCTGATGACGACCAACGGCACGTTCATGGTGAACGGCACCGAGCGGGTGATTGTCAGTCAATTGCACCGTTCCCCAGGGGTATTCTTCGAGCACGACAAAGGCAAGACCCACGCCAGCGGCAAGCTGCTCTACTCGGCCCGCATCATTCCGTACCGCGGCTCCTGGGTCGATCTCGAATTCGATCCGCGGGACATCCTCTACGTGCGCATCGACCGGCGGCGCAAATTTCACGCCACGGTTCTGCTGCGGGCGCTGGGAATGACCACGGAGGATTTAATCAACTACTATTACCGCAGCGATACTATCGTTTTCGACGGGCGCAAGCCGGCGTTGGTTTTCAACCCCAACCATTTAATGGGCGCCAAGGTGAGCGCGGATGTGCGCGATCCCAAGTCGAACGACATCATCGTCAAGGAAGGCAAGAAATTCACCCGCCCGGTTCTGCGGCAAATGGAAGCCGCAAAAGTAAAACAGGTGCCGATATTGTTGGAGGAAATCGTCGGCCGCGTGGCGGCCCACGACATCGTCGATCCCCAGACCAAAGAAGTACTGGTCGAGTGCAATCAGGAGATCACGCAGGAAAAACTCGAACTCGTTCGCGCGAAGGGGATTCATCAAATCGACGTGCTTTTCATCGACGAGTCGACGGTGGGGCCGTATCTGCGCAGCACGCTGCTGCAGGATCGTATCAAGTCGCCGCAAGACGCGATCACGGAGATCTACCGGCGTCTGCGGCCGGGCGACCCGCCCACCGTGGAGTCGGCGACCAACTTTTTTAACAACCTGTTTTTTAACCCGGATCGTTACGATCTCTCCAAGGTCGGCCGGTTGAAGCTCAATCACCGCCTGAAGCTGACCGTGCCGTTGGAACAGGGTACGCTGCGCAAAGAAGATATTCTGGAAGTTGTGCGTTATCTGATGGAGCTTAAAAACGGCAACGGCTCGGTGGACGATATCGATCACCTGGGCAACCGGCGCGTGCGCGCGGTCGGCGAACTGGTCGAGAATCATTTCCGCGTCGGCCTGGTGCGCATGGAGCGGGCCATCAAGGAGAAGATGAGCCTGCAGGACATTGAAACCCTGATGCCCCAAGAGCTCATCAATTACAAGCCGGTGTCGGCGGCGCTCAAGGAGTTTTTCGGTTCCAGCCAGCTGTCGCAGTTTATGGATCAGACCAACCCGCTTTCCGAGATTACCCACAAGCGGCGGCTCTCGGCGTTGGGGCCGGGCGGTCTGACCCGCGAGCGGGCCGGTTTTGAGGTGCGCGACGTGCATCCGACGCATTACGGCCGGGTCTGCCCGATCGAGACTCCGGAAGGTCCGAACATCGGTTTGATCGCGTCGCTGACCACCTACGCGCGCGTCAACGATTTTGGTTTTATCGAAACGCCGTACCGCGAAGTGGAGAACGGGCGGGTCACCGATCGTATTCGCTATTTGTCGGCCCTGGAGGAAGAGGACCACGTCATCGCGCAGGCGAATGCGCCGATCGACGGCCGTGGCAATTTTACCGTCGATTTGGTGTCGGCGCGCAAAGGCGGGGAGTTTGTCATGGCGCGTCCCGAGGACGTCAATTTCATGGACGTCTCGCCCAATCAGTTGGTGAGCGTGGCGGCGTCGTTGATTCCGTTTTTGGAAAACGACGACGCTAACCGCGCGCTTATGGGCTCCAACATGCAGCGCCAGGCCGTTCCCCTGCTCCGAACGGAAGCGCCGTTCGTCGGCACCGGAATGGAGAAAATCGTGGCGCGCGATTCCGGCGTCACCGTCGTCGCTTTGCGCGACGGCGTGGTGGAAAGCGTCGATTCTACCCGTATCGTCATCAAGGCGGACAAATCCTCCGGCGCGCACGACACCGGGGTCGATATTTATAACCTGATCAAATATCAGCGTTCGAATCAGAACACTTGTATCAATCAGCGTCCGATTGTCGAAGTCGGCGATCACATCAAGGCCGGCGATGTCATCGCCGACGGGCCGTCGACGGAAATGGGCGAGCTCGCCTTGGGACGCAACGTCGTGGTCGCACTGATGCCGTGGGGCGGTTATAATTTCGAGGACTCCATCTTGATCAGCGAGCGCGTGGTGAAGGAGGATATTTATACCTCCATTCACATCGAAGAGTTTGAATGTGTATCGCGCGACACCAAGCTCGGGCCGGAAGAGATCACCAAGGACATTCCCAACGTCGGTGACGAAGCGCTCATGGATCTCGATGAAAGCGGCATTATCCGGATCGGTGCCGAGGTGAAGCCCGGTAACATCCTGGTCGGCAAAATTACCCCCAAGGGGGAAACTCAGCTTTCGCCGGAAGAGAAGCTCCTGCGGGCGATCTTCGGCGAAAAAGCGGGGGAAGTGCGGGACACGTCGTTGCGTGTACCGCCGGGCGTCGAGGGAACTGTTATCAATGTGCGGATTTTTTCGCGCAAAGGGTTGGGCAAGGACGAGCGCAGCAAGATCATCGAAGATGAGGAGGTTACGCGGCTACGCAAGGATCAGCACGACGAAGTGCGTATTCTTCAAGAGGGAGCGCTACGGCGTCTCAAAAAGCTCCTGGTTGGACGCCGATTGGCGGGACGCATCACCGATGAAAACCGTAAAGTTTTGCTCAACAAGGGTCAGGAGCTGACCGAAGAAGATCTTGACCAATTGCCGATGTCTTATTGGAGCGAGATTCGCGTCGACAACGAGTCCACGGAAAACGAGCTCGGCCGCATCATCGAGAGCACCACCGGCCAGGTCAACCTTATCAAGCGCGCCTTCGACGACAAGATCGAAAAGCTCAAGGGCGGCGACGAGTTGCCCCCCGGGGTGATCAAAATGGTCAAGGTGTTTGTCGCCATCAAGCGCAAGCTGCAAGTGGGCGACAAGATGGCCGGTCGCCACGGCAATAAAGGCGTTATTTCGCGAATTCTGCCGGAGGCGGACATGCCCTATCTCGAGGACGGCACGCCCGTCGACGTCGTGCTCAACCCGCTCGGCGTGCCGTCGCGCATGAACGTCGGCCAGATCCTCGAAGCCCATCTCGGTTGGGCGGCGCGCGGCCTTGGGCGGCAAATCGACGAATGGCTGAGCCACCACGGAAACGAGGTGGACGCCCTTCGCCGGCGTTTGAAAGAGGTTCTCAATACTCGAGAGGCCAGCGAACTCATTGATAACGTCAAGGAAGGGGAAGTGGTAAAGCTGGCGCAGAAGTATCGAGACGGTGTGCGCATGGCCTCGCCGGTGTTCGACGGCGCAGCGGAAGAGGAAGTTTTCAATCTGCTCAAGAAAACCGGTATGTCTGGGACCGGGCAGGTGACGCTTTGCGACGGGCGGACCGGCGAGCCGTTTGACGGTAAGGTCACTGTCGGGGTGATGTATATCATGAAGCTTCATCACCTGGTCGATGACAAAATTCACGCCCGCTCCACGGGTCCTTATTCTCTGGTTACGCAGCAGCCGCTGGGCGGCAAGGCCCAATTCGGCGGCCAGCGGCTCGGTGAAATGGAAGTCTGGGCGCTTGAAGCCTACGGCGCCGCGTATACGCTCCAGGAGATGCTTACGGTCAAATCGGACGACGTGGTCGGTCGCACGCGCATGTATGAGGCCATCGTCAAGGGCGACAATTTGCTGGAACCCGGTTTGCCGGAGTCGTTCAACGTTATGGTCAAGGAGCTGCAGAGCCTTGGGCTGGACGTCGACCTGGTCGAGGAAAAGTAGATAACCGCAGCGCGGCGAGGCCGCTTTTGCCGGAGGTAACCCATTATGGAAGATCTTTTCAATCTGTTCGAAAAGCCCAAGAACCCGCTCAGCTTCAACGCGATTAAAGTTTCGATTGCATCGCCCGACAAGATCCGTTCCTGGTCTCACGGCGAGGTGAAAAAACCCGAGACCATCAACTATCGGACGTTCAAACCCGAGCGCGACGGTCTGTTCTGTGCGAAAATTTTCGGTCCCACGAAGGATTATGAGTGCAATTGCGGCAAGTATAAACGGATGCGCCATCGGGGCGTGGTCTGCGAGAAGTGCGGCGTTGAAGTCATCCAATCCAAGGTGCGCCGCGAGCGCATGGGGCATATCGAGCTGGCAACGCCGGTGGTCCACATCTGGTTTTTGAAAAGTCTGCCGAGCCGTATCGGGTCGCTGCTGGACATGTCCCTCAAGGACATCGAAAAGGTTCTCTATTTCGAGTCGTACATCGTCCTCGACCCCGGCGAGACCCCGCTGCAGCCTAAGGAATTACTGAGCGAGGCGCGCTACCGAAAGGCGGTGGAAGAGTTCGGGGGGAAATTCATTGCCGAGATGGGCGCGGAGGCGGTGCGAAAGCTGCTCAAAGCGATCGACGTGGGCAAGCTCTCTGAAGATCTGCGCCAGGAGATGCGCGACGCCAACTCCGAAGTGCGCAAGAAAAAGATGGCCAAGCGCTTGAAGGTCCTCAACGCGTTCAAGGTTTCCGGCAATCGGCCCGAATGGATGGTGATGGAGGTCATCCCTGTGATTCCGCCGGATCTTCGACCGCTGGTGCCGCTCGACGGCGGGCGCTTTGCGACTTCGGATTTGAACGATCTTTACCGCCGCGTCATCAACCGCAACAACCGGCTCAAACGGCTCATGGAGTTGAGCGCGCCGGACATGATCATCCGTAATGAGAAACGCATGCTTCAAGAAGCCGTCGATGCTCTGTTCGACAACGGACGGCGCGGGCGCGCGATCACCGGTCAGAATCGCCGGCCGCTCAAATCGCTAAGCGATATGCTCAAAGGCAAGACCGGCCGCTTCCGCCAGAACCTGCTCGGCAAACGCGTGGATTACTCCGGCCGTTCGGTTATCGTGGTCGGCCCGGAATTGCGCCTGCACCAGTGCGGCTTGCCGAAAAAGATGGCCCTGGAGCTGTTCAAACCGTTTATTTACAACAAGCTGGAGGAGCGCGGTTATGTGACGACCATCAAAAGCGCGAAAAAAATGGTCGAGCGCGAGCTGCCGGAGGTATGGGACATACTCGATGAAGTCATTCGGGAACATCCGGTATTGCTCAATCGCGCGCCTACGCTCCATCGTTTGGGCATCCAGGCTTTTGAACCGATCCTCATCGAAGGCAAAGCCATCCAGCTTCATCCGCTGGTTTGCGCCGCCTACAACGCGGACTTCGACGGCGATCAGATGGCGGTCCACGTACCCCTTTCCGTAGAGGCCCAGGTGGAAGCGCGCGCGTTGATGATGTCGACCAATAATATTCTCTCGCCGGCAAACGGCAAACCGATCATCGTGCCGACACAGGACATCGTTCTCGGACTTTACTACATGACCCGCGAACGTTTGCACGCCAGGGGCAGCGGCCGTTTGTTCAGCAACCCGGCGGAGGTGCGAATTGCCTATGACCAGGGCGAGGTTGACCTGCAGGCTCCGGTCATCGTCAGGGTTGGGGGGGAGCGCGTCGATACGACGGTGGGGCGAGTGCTGCTCTACGAAATTGTCCCGCCGGTGATTCCATTCAAGGAAGTCAACCGGGTCATGAAGAAGAAGGAGCTGGCGAATCTGATCGATGTCAGTTTTCGTTTGGCGGGCAACAAGGCTACGGTTATTCTGGCCGATCGACTGAAGGATGTAGGCTATCAAAACGCCACCAAGGCGGGCATATCCATTTCCATCAAGGATATGCTGATCCCGCCCAGCAAGGAAGAGTTGCTCAAAAGGGCGCACGAAGACGTGCGCGAGATCGAGGAGCAATACAAGAACGGTCTCATCACCGACGGCGAGCGCTACAACAAGGTCGTCGATATATGGGCCGAGGTCACCGATCGCATCGCCGATGAAATGTTGCGCGATCTCGGGTCTGAAAAAAGCACCGATGCTCAAGGCCGGGAAATCGTCACCCCGAGTTTCAATCCGATCTTTATGATGGCGGATTCCGGGGCGCGCGGCAGCGCCCAGCAAATACGCCAATTGGCCGGAATGCGCGGCTTGATGGCAAAGCCTTCGGGAGAAATTATCGAGACGCCGATTACGGCCAACTTTCGAGAAGGCTTGACGGTGTTGCAGTATTTTATTTCGACCCATGGGGCGCGCAAGGGCCTCGCCGATACGGCGCTGAAAACCGCCAACTCCGGCTATCTCACGCGCCGGCTCGTGGATGTGGCCCAGGATGCGGTCATCGCCGAGGAGGACTGCGGCACCATGGATGGCATCGAGATGACGCCGCTCATGGAGGGCGGCGAAATTATCGAGCCCCTCGGGGACCGGGTACTCGGGCGGGCGGTTTTGGAGGACGTCAAGGATCCTTTCACAGGCGAAGTCATCGTCAGGGCCAATCAGGAAATTGACGAAGAACTTGTGCAACGTCTTGAAGACGCCGGGTTGGAGCGGATCAAAATACGCTCGGTGTTGACCTGCGCCTCCAGGCGCGGGGTTTGTATCATGTGCTACGGCCGCGATCTGGGCCGGGGCCACATGATCAACCTGGGCGAAGCGGTGGGCGTGATCGCGGCTCAGTCCATCGGCGAGCCCGGCACGCAATTGACGATGCGTACCTTCCATATCGGCGGCACGGCCAGTCGGCGGGCGGAGCAAACGACTCTGGAATCGCGTAACGACGGGTTCCTAAAATTTGTCAACGTCAGCACGGTTACGAACAAGGAAGGCGATCTTGTGGTGATGAACCGCAACGGCGAGATTGCGATCGTCGATTATCCCGAAGGCGAGCAGGGTCGTGAACGGGAAAGAGAGCGGTATCCGGTGGTTTACGGCGCCAAGCTCAAAAAGAAAGGCAGCGCCAAGGTCAAAGGCGGCGAACTGTTGGCCGAATGGGATCCTTACACCATACCGATCCTGACAGAAGTGAGCGGGACGGTTAAATTCGGCGACGTCGTCGAAGGCGTCACCATGGAAGAAAAGGTCGACGAGCGAACCGGGCTGTCGACCAAAGTTATCACCGACTCCAAAGACGTCGATAAGCGGCCGCGGATTTCCATCAAGGACGTCGAGGGACAAACTGCCAGGCTGACGGCCGTTGCGGAGGCGCGCTATCTCTTGCCGGTGGGGGCGCATATCAACGTGCAGGAAGGGCAAACCGTTTATGCCGGCGACGTGTTGGCCAAGATTCCACGAGAAACGACCAAAACCAAAGACATCACGGGCGGCCTGCCGCGGGTGGCAGAGCTTTTTGAAGCGCGCAAACCCAAGGAATTTGCGGTCATCAGCGAGATCGACGGGTTGGTGTCCTTTGGCAAGGACACCAAAGGAAAGCGCAAAGTTATCGTCACACCGGACGTTGGCGAACCGCGCGAATATCTTATTCCAAAGGGCAAGCACGTCAGCGTTCACGAAGCTGACCGCATTCGGGCGGGTGAAGCGCTGATGGACGGCTCGTCCAATCCGCACGATATTCTCAATATTCTCGGTGAGAAGGCGCTGGCGAAATACCTCGTCGATGAAGTGCAGGAAATTTACCGGCTGCAGGGCGTGCGCATCAACGATAAGCATATCGAGGTCATCGTGCGGCAGATGTTGCGGCGTGTTCGGATTAAGGAAGTCGGCGACACCGATTTCCTGGTCGGCGACCAAGTCGAGAAATGGCGTTTCGAAGAAGAGAACCAGCGAGTCATGGTCGCGGGCAGCAGACCTGCGGTGGCCGAACCGCTGCTGCTCGGTATTACCAAAGCCTCGCTTTCGACGGAAAGCTTCATTTCGGCTGCGTCCTTCCAAGAGACCACCAAAGTCCTGACCGAAGCCGCGATCCACGGCAAGATCGATCTTTTGTGCGGTCTCAAAGAGAACGTGATCATGGGGCGATTGATTCCGGCAGGCACCGGCGTGCCGAATTACTCCAGGGCGGAGATCGAAGTCGACGAACCGGAGGGCTTGGGCAGAGGCATGGCCGAGGCCGCGGAAGCCTGAGCTTTGACATGAGGGGAAATTTTTGATAGTAAAAGGATTTTTCTAGGGGGATAGGATCTGCGTTCCTGCCCCTTTTATCCAGCGACCCATCACGAACGGACCATTATGCCGACGATCAGTCAACTCGTGCGCGAGAGCCGGGAAAAGCAACGGCGTAAAAACACCGCCCCTGCGCTGCAGGGTTGCCCGCAGAAACGCGGCGTATGTACGCGCGTTTACACTTCAACGCCGAAGAAGCCGAACTCCGCCCTGCGCAAAGTCGCGCGCGTTCGGTTGACCAACGGGATCGAGGTGACTTCGTATATACCCGGCGTCGGGCACAATTTGCAGGAGCACTCGGTGGTGTTGATTCGCGGCGGCCGCGTCAAGGATTTACCGGGCGTTCGTTATCATATCGTGCGCGGCACGCTGGATTCCATCGGTGTTCAAGAGAGACGACAGGGCCGTTCCAAATACGGCGCAAAGAAGCCGAAGTAATTATTATGCCGCGCAAGGGTGAAGTCAGAAAACGAGAGATTTTACCGGACCCGAAATACGGCGACAAGGTCGTGGCCCGGTTCGTCAACACGATTATGAACCGGGGCAAAAAGAGCGTCGCCGAGTCGATTTTTTATCGATCGCTGGACATCATTACGGCCAAGACCAAGGAAGATTCTTTGGGGATGTTCAAGCGCGCCATTGAAAATACCCGTCCGGCCGTGGAAGTTCGCTCCCGGCGCGTGGGCGGCGCCACGTACCAGGTTCCAGTGGAAGTTCGGCCGCAGCGGCGCATTTCCTTGAGCATGCGTTGGATCATCGATTCGGCGCGCGCGCGGGGAGAAAAATCGATGGAAGAGAAATTGGCCGCGGAGATCATCGATGCGGCCAACAATCGCGGCACGGCGATAAAGAAAAAAGAAGACACGCACCGGATGGCGGAGGCCAACCGGGCGTTCGCGCACTATCGCTGGTAGGTAGAATATATAAGAGCTATATGCAGGCAGCAGGGAGGCGGGGCAACCGCCTCTTTTTTTCCGGCGCAAAGAACCATGGCTAGAGCGGTTTCATTAGAAAAGACACGCAACATCGGTATCATGGCGCATATCGATGCCGGCAAGACCACGACCACGGAGCGGATACTTTACTACACCGGGATCAATTATAAGCTCGGTGAAGTGCACGAGGGTACCGCCACCATGGACTGGATGGTCCAGGAGCAGGAGCGCGGGATTACGATCACGTCGGCGGCAACGACTTGTTTCTGGCGCGATCACCGGGTGAACATCATTGATACGCCGGGCCATGTCGATTTCACCATCGAAGTCGAGCGTTCCTTGCGCGTGCTCGACGGCGCCGTGGCGGTATTCTGCTCGGTCGGCGGCGTCGAGCCGCAAACCGAGACGGTTTGGCGCCAGGCCGACAAATACGGCGTCCCCCGACTGGCCTTCGTCAACAAGATGGACCGGCTGGGAGCGGATTTTTTCCGTGTCGTCAAGATGATCGAGGAACGCCTTGGCGCTTGTCCGGCGGTGGTCCAGCTGCCCATCGGAGCGGAGGACAAGTTCGTCGGCATCGTCGATCTGGTGACGATGAAAGCGAATGTCTGGGAAGAGGACAGCCTCGGCGCCAAATTTCATGAAGAGCCAATCCCTTCCAATATGCAGGCGGAGGCCGAGGCGTATCGAGAAAAGCTGCTCGAAGCCGGCGCCGATTGCGACGAGGCGCTCATGGAGAAGTACCTCGAGGGCAAAGAAGTGAGCGAGGCGGAGCTGCGCCGAGCGATCCGCAGCGGCACGCTTGCGCTCAAGATCGTGCCGATGCTTTGCGGCTCTGCTTTTCGCAACAAAGGGGTTCAGCCGATGTTGGATGCGGTCGTCGATTATCTGCCGTCGCCGCTTGATATTCCGTCGGTCAAGGGGGTCGTGCCAGGCACGGAGAAAATCGAAGAACGTCCGGCGCGGGACGAAGCACCCTTTTCCGCGCTGGCTTTCAAGATCATGACCGATCCCTTCGTCGGCACGTTGACTTTTTTTCGGGTCTATTCGGGAGCGATCAGTTCGGGATCCAGCATCTATAACTCGACCAAGTCCAAGCGCGAGCGCGTCGGCCGATTGCTCAAAATGCACGCCAACAAGCGCGAGGAGATCAAAGAAGTCCATGCCGGCGACATCGCCGCCGCCGTAGGTCTCAAGACCGCCACGACCGGCGATACGCTCTGCGACGACGACCATCCGATCATTTTGGAGTCCATCGATTTTCCCGATCCCGTCATTTCCATCGCCATCGAACCGAAGAGCAAAGCGGATCAGGAAAAACTCGGGATATCGCTGCAGAAGCTTGCTACCGAAGATCCCTCTTTCTCGGTCCGAACCGATGAGGAGACGGGCCAGACCATCATTTCGGGCATGGGCGAGCTGCACTTGGAAATCATCGTCGATCGGTTGCTGCGCGAGTTCAATGTGGGCGCCAACGTGGGCAAACCCCAGGTCGCTTACAAAGAGACCGTTCGCAGGGCGGTGGAGCAACACGGCCGCTTTGTGCGCCAGACCGGCGGCCGCGGCCAGTACGGCGACGTCTGGATCAAGCTGGAACCGCAGCAGCCCGGTTCCGGATTTGAGTTTGTCGACGCTATCAAGGGCGGTTCAATTCCGCGGGAGTACATTCCGGCGGTGGAAAAGGGCATCCGGGAAGCGACGGAGAACGGTCCGCTCGCCGGCTACCCCGTCGTTGACGTCAAAGCGACGCTGTTTGACGGCAGCTATCATGACGTCGATTCTTCGGAGATCGCTTTTAAGATTGCCGGTTCCATGGCGTTCAAGGAAGCGTCGCGCAAAGCCGACCCGATACTCCTTGAACCGATCATGGCGGTTGAGGTCGTAGTTCCCCCGGAGTTCATGGGAGATGTCATCGGCGACCTTAGCTCGCGGCGGGGGAAGGTTTTGGGCATGGACAGCCGACCGGCGGCGCAGGCGATCGACGCGCGAGTGCCTTTGGCTCAGATGTTCGGTTACGCGACCGACCTGCGATCGATGACTCAAGGACGGGCGACTTACACCATGCAATTTTCACACTATGAACCGGTTCCGGCGGCCGTCGCCGAAGGGATCATCGCCAAATTCGATAGCAAGTCGGTTGAAAGCGTATGAACGAGAAAATCAGGATTCGGCTGAAGGCCTATGACCACCGCGTGCTCGATCAGTCGGTGGGCGAGATTGTCGAGACCGTGCGGCGCACCGGCGGCCGGGTGGCCGGACCGATTCCCTTGCCCACGCGCATCGAGCGGTTCACCGTCAATCGCTCGCCGCATGTGGACAAGAAATCCCGGGATCAGTTTGAAATTCGAACGCATAAACGTTTGCTCGATATTCTCGAACCGACGCAACAAACCATCGACGCCCTGGGCAAACTGGATATCGCCGCCGGCGTGGACGTCGAAATCAAGCTCCAGTAACGGCGAGAAGGACGGTTCGAATCAAAAGCCGCGCAGCCGGGATGTTTATGATGACAGGGTTAATTGGAAGAAAATTGGGCATGACCCAAATTTACAACGCCGACGGAAACGTGATCGGGGTCACCGTTGTGGAAGCCGGACCATGTGTCGTCGTGCAAAAAAAGGAGCCGGACAGGGACGGGTACAGCGCTCTGCAGGTCGGTTTTGGCGCAAGGAAAGCCCAGCGTGTGAACAAAGCGAGCCAAGGTCATATGGCCAAAGCCGGCAAAGGCGCCTTCGAAGTATTGAAAGAGTTTCGCCTTGAGGATGTATCCCGGTATGAAATCGGCCAGGAGATCAAGGCCGGAGATTTATTCAAAGTGGGTGACCGGATCGATGTATCCGGAATCTCCAAGGGGCATGGTTTCTCGGGAGTCATTAAACGCTGGTCCTTCGGCGGTTTCCCGAGATCCCACGGCACTCATGAATATTTTCGCCATGGGGGTTCCATCGGTAACCGGTCCTATCCGGGGCGTGTTCGCAAGGGCAAGAAGATGGCGGGGCACTGGGGAAACGAGCGAATATCAACGCTGAATCTCGAAGTCGTGGATATTCGGTCCGAGGAAAACCTGCTGCTGGTGCGCGGTTCGATCCCGGGAGCCAAACGCGGTGTTGTGATCCTGCGCCCGGCGGTAAAAAGGTAAGCGTCATGGAAGTTCACGTGATTCAGCCCGAGCTCAACGAAGCGATCTTCGGCGTCAAGAGCCGTCCCCATCTTTTGCACCAGGCTGTGGTCATGCAGTTGGCCAACCGGCGCGCCGGCAGCGCATCGACCAAGAGCAAGGGGCTGGTTCGGGGTGGCGGCAAAAAGCCTTGGCGGCAAAAGGGCACGGGGCGCGCCCGCGCCGGCAGCATTCGTTCGCCGCTCTGGGTCGGCGGCGGCACCGTCTTCGGGCCGCAGCCGCGGGATTATTCCTATCGCATGCCACGCACGGCGCGCCGCGAGGCGCTGCTTTCGGCGCTGAGCACCAAAAAGCGCGAGGACAAGCTCATCGTGGTCGACAAAATCGAGCTCGATCGGCCCAAAACCAAACAGATGGTTGAGGCCTTGGCCGGTCTCAAAGTTGAAAGCGCGCTGATCGTCATTCCGCGGGCCGATGCCAATATCGAGCGTGCGGCGCGCAATTTGCCGAGAGTCAAAGTGCTCAGGGTTGAGGGGTTGAATGTTTACGATTTGCTGCGTTACGAGCACTTGATTCTGACCGAGAGCGCCCTCAAGGCGCTCGAAGAGAGGTGGGTTGCATGAAGGGCCCTCAGGACATTATCAAAGCGCCGTTGATCTCGGAAAAGGGTACGGCCCTTGCCGAGACCTCGAATCAGGTTTTATTCAAGGTCCGAACGGACGCCAACAAGATAGAAGTCAAAGAGGCGGTGGAGACACTTTTCAAGGTCAAAGTCGTGCAGGTGCGCATGGCGCGTTATCTCGGCAAAATGCGCCGGATCGGCAAAAATATCGGCCGGCGGCCGGCCTGGAAGAAAGCCTACGTTACGCTCAAAGAAGGCGACAGAATAGACTTTTTTGGCGGCGCATAAAGCGTGAGAGTATAGAACATGGCCATTAGAACATACCGGCCCACGTCAGCGGGCATAAGATTTCGCACCGGGCTCACCTTCGAGGAAGTCACCAAGACCAGACCGGAGAAGGGGTTGCGCAAAAAGCTGACCCATAGCGGGGGGCGCAACAATACCGGGCGGGTAACCGCCGATCATCGCGGCGGCGGTCACAAACGGCTTTATCGTCTGATTGATTTCAAACGCGACAAGCTCGACGTGCCGGCGAGGGTCGAAGCCATCGAATATGATCCCAACCGTTCGGCTCGTATCGCCCTATTGTGCTACGCCGACGGCGAGCGCCGCTATATCCTCGCGCCCGACAGGCTGCGGGTGGGGGCGTCGGTGATTGCCGGCAACGACACTGTCGATATTCAGCCCGGCAACTCCCTGCCGCTAAAATTCATTCCGGTGGGCACCATCGTCCATAACATCGAACTCAAGATCGGCAAAGGCGGTCAGCTCGCGCGCAGCGCCGGTTTGGGCGCGCAGTTGATGGCGAAAGAAGGTTCCTACGCGCTTCTCAAACTGCCCTCGGGTGAACTGCGCCATGTGCTGGCTGAATGTCGCGCCACTATCGGACAGGTCGGCAACGCGGAGCAGGAAAACGTATCGTGGGGCAAGGCCGGGCGTATGCGCTGGCTGGGTTTTCGCCCGACCACCCGCGGCATCGCCAAGAACCCGGTGGACCATCCCCATGGCGGCGGCGAAGGACGCTCCAAGGGCAATCATCCGATGACGCCTTGGGGCAAGCCGACCAAGGGATACAAAACCCGCAAAAATCAATCGACGGACAAGTATATTGTGCAGCGGAGAAAAGGAAGGTAGGGATGGCGCGTTCGGTCAAGAAAGGTCCGTTTGTCGACGAACACCTGGTAAAGAAGATCGCCGCCATGAACGCGTCGCGCCAAAAGCAAGTCATCCGCACCTGGTCGCGCCGCTCGACGGTGACTCCGGACATGGTCGGCCATACCATCGGTGTGCACAATGGCAGGAAGTTCATTCCGGTGTTTGTCAGTGAGAATATGGTGGGCCACAAGCTCGGGGAATTCGCCCCGACTCGAACATTTTACGCCCATTCCGGCGATCGCAAGGCGGAAGCCAGGACAACGACTGGCACACCGGCGGGCGCGCCGAAAGCTTAAGGCGTCCGGGGCGGCAGGGATTGGCAACCGACGGTTGAGTTTTTGGGCTTGAATATGGAAACACGCGCGATCGCAAAATTTATCCGAGTGTCACCGCGAAAAGTGCGCTTGGTGGTGGATCAAATCCGCGGCAAAGGGGTCGAGGAGGCGCTCAACATTCTCAAATTTATTCCCAAGCGGTCGGCGAGCATTGTCGCCAAGGCGGTCCGAACGGCGGTGGCCAATGCCGAGAACACCCAAAGCGTGGACGTCGATCGATTGTTTGTCAAACACGCGAAGGTGGACGAAGGCGGCATGTGGAAGCGCTTTACCTCCCGTGCTCAAGGGCGCGCGACCCGCGTGCGCAAGCGTCTCAGCCATATCACGATCGTTGTCGACGAAGCGGAGAAGTAGAGGAGTACCGCCTGATGGGTCAAAAAACGCATCCCAAAATCTTCCGTCTGGGCGTCATCGAGTCCTGGGATTCGAAATGGTTCGCGCGCCATGACTACCCCAAATTGCTGCACGAGGATTTCCGCGTGAAGAAATTTCTTAAGAGCCGGCTCTATCACGCGGGTATTTCGAAGATCGAGATCGAGCGAGCCGCCAACAAGGCCAAGATCAATATTCACACCGCTCGTCCCGGTATTGTTATCGGCAAAAAAGGCGCGGAGATCGAAAAGCTCAAGGAAGAAATCTCGAAACTGACCAAGCGTGAAACCTATATCAACATCCATGAGGTGCGCCGGCCCGACCTCGATGGCCAGTTGTCCGCGGAGAACGTCGCGTTGCAGCTGGAGCGCCGGGTGGCGTTCCGCCGCGCCATGAAAGAGAGCGTTTCCCGCGCTATGCGCATGGGCGCCCAAGGCGTTAGGATTCAATCCGCGGGCCGCCTGGGCGGTTCCGAGATTGCGCGCACGGAGTGGTATCGCGAGGGGCGTGTGCCGCTGCACACGTTGCGCGCCGACATCAGCTACGGTTTCGCCGAGGCCAAGACGACTTACGGCATCATCGGCGTGAAGGTGTGGATTTTTAGAGGCGAGGTGTTGACCGAGGAAGAAGAACAGCAAAAGGCGATGTTAGGCGGGTGAGCCATGCGCGCGCAGGCGTCATTGCGTAAGTAAGTGGAAAAGCTAAATTACCATGTTGGAACCCAAAAAAGTCAAATACCGAAAACTACAAAAGGGCCGTCGACGGGGCACGGCCCATCGCGGCTCGACGCTCGCCTTCGGCGACTATGGGCTCAAGGCGCTCGGTCGCGGTTGGATGAGCGCGCGTGAAATCGAAGCGGCGCGCGTGGCTCTGACGCGTTACCTCAAGCGTGGCGGCAAGGTGTGGATCCGCATCTTTCCCGACAAACCGCTGACAAAAAAACCGCTCGAAACCCGCATGGGAAAAGGCAAGGGCGCGCCAGAGATGTGGGTCGCCGTCATTCAGCCGGGGCGCATTCTCTTCGAGATGGAAGGTGTCGCCGAACCGCTCGCCAAAGAAGCTTTTCGTTTGGCCGCCCATAAACTGTCGATTCCGACCACGATGGTGGAGCGGCGAGGGCTGAGTCATGGAAACTAAGGAATTGCGCGACCTGAGCGGCGCGGATCTCGCCCAGAAGCGAGTCAGCCTGCGTGAAGAGATCGGTCATCTGAGACTTAAACGGGCGACGAGCCGACTGGAAAATCCCATGAAATTAAGGGAGACAAAGCGAGATCTGGCGCGGGTCGAGACGATTTTGCGGGAGCGGCAACTGCGGAACCCGAAGGGCTAGCATGAAGACAAGAGGGCTAACGAAAGAACGCAGCGGCTTGGTGGTGAGTGATCGGATGCAGGAAACGGTGGTGGTTTCCATCGAGCGTACGGTCATGCACCCAAAGTATAAAAAGTATCTGAAACGGCGGACCAGGGTCAAAGCACACGACGAAGGCAATCAGTGCCGTGTCGGCGACCGTGTCTTGCTCGTCGAATCGCGCCCGCTCAGCCGCGATAAGCGCTGGCGCGTCAGCAAGATTCTCGATCGGGCTCGTCTCGCGGCGGAGAAGCCCGAGGAAAAGAGCGCTTAGGCGCGCCATGGGGCAAGGTTCTGGTTGAGGTGCGTTCATGATTCAGATGCGAACGAATTTGGATGTGGCGGATAATTCCGGCGCGCGCCGGGTCCAATGCATCAAAGTCCTCGGCGGCAGCAAGCGCAAATATGCCTCCATCGGCGATATCATTGTGGTGTCGGTGAAAGAGGCCATTCCCAACGCCAAGGTCAAAAAAGGCGACGTGATGAAGGCCGTGGTGGTGCGGACCGCGAAAGAGCTCGGGCGGCCCGACGGCACCTATATTCGATTTGACAACAACTCCGCGGTGTTGATCGACAACCAGAAAGAGCCGATCGGCACCCGAATTTTCGGTCCGGTGGCGCGCGAGTTAAGGGCGAAAAAATTTATGAAGATCGTTTCGCTGGCGCCGGAAGTGCTTTAACGGCAGGACGAGGAGAAGTCGCTCGTGCAGATTCGCAGGAATGACAACGTGATGGTGATCGCCGGTAAAGAGCGCGGCAAGACCGGCAAGGTGCTCCGCGTCCACCCGGACAAGGATGCGATCATCATTGAAAGAGTGAACCTGGTCAAGCGCCACACCCGAGCGCGCGGCCCGCAGCAACCGGGCGGCATCGTCGAAAAGGAGGCGCCCATCCCGGCTTCCAACGTCATGATGATGTGCGACAAATGCAACGCGCCGGTGAGGATCGGGCATAAGCTCCTCGGCGACGGTAAAAAAATTCGCGTCTGCCGGCGTTGCCAGGAAGCGCTGGAATAGCGGCACGAGCATGGCACGATTGAAACAAAAATATCAGGAGAGCGTGGTTCCCGCCATGATGACGGAGTTCGGTTACAAGAACCGCATGCAGGTGCCGCGGCTGGAGAAAATCACCATCAACATCGGCGCCGGCGAGGCGACACAGAACATCAAGGTCATGGATAGCGTCGTGGCGGAGTTGACCGCCATCGCGGGCCAAAAACCGGTCGTGACCAAGGCCAAAAAAGCCATAGCCAACTTCAAGTTGCGCGAAGGGATGCCGATCGGCTGTATGGTCACGCTCAGGCGCGAGCGAATGTTCGAGTTTCTCGACCGTTTGATTCACGTGGCGCTCCCCCGAGTGCGCGACTTTAAAGGTGTCTCCGATCGCTCCTTCGACGGCCGGGGAAACTACTCCTTGGGGCTTCGCGAACAGATCACTTTCCCCGAGATTCAGGCGGATAAGGTGGAAAAATCGCGCGGTTTATCGATTACAATCACAACGACGGCAAAGTCGGATCAGGAAGGGCGAGCGTTGCTCAAGCTGATGGGCATGCCGTTCGCCGGTTAATCACGGGGGAGAACGCCATTGGCCAAGACGTGTCTGAGAATCAAAGCTGAAAGACCTAATAAATTCAAAGTGAGGGAATACAATCGCTGCCCGCTGTGCGGCCGGGCGAGGGCGTTTTACCGCCGTTTTCGCATGTGCCGTTTATGTTTGCGCGATAATGCCCGCAAGGGTCATATTCCCGGATTGATCAAGGCCAGTTGGTAGGTTGGAGAATGCCATGGGAATGACCGATCCAATAGCAGACCTGTTAACCCGTATCCGCAACGCGTCGCGGGCACGCCATCAAAAAGTCGCGGTCCCCTGGTCCCGGCTCAAAGAGAACGTCGTCAAGATTTTGATCGAAGAAGGCTATCTCAAGGATCAGAAAAGAGTCAAAGCTCAGGCGGGCGGCGGCGAGGAAATCATCATCCAACTGAAGTTCGACCGGGATAATCGGCCCATCATTACGGGACTGAAGCGCGTCAGCACCCCCGGGCGGCGGGTCTACGTCGGCGCCAAGGCGCTGACGCCCATTCGCAAGGGGCTCGGCATCCATATTCTGTCCACGCCGAAAGGGATTTTGGCGGATCGCAACGCGCAGAAAGCCAAAGTCGGCGGTGAGCTCATCTGCTCGGTCTGGTAGGTCGCTAAAGTCGAGGTAACGAAGGTGTCACGCATTGGAAAATTGCCCATAGTCGTTCCCGCAGGTGTCAAAGTCGCGCTTGAGACAAGGGCGGTGAGTTTGGAAGGGCCGAAGGGAAAGTTGCGGATGGACGTTCCCGACGGCGTTCAGGTCAAGATCGAGGGGAACGTGGTGCGTGTCGAGTGCCAAGACGAAGACCGCAAGACGCGCGCCCTGCACGGCCTGATCCGAAAGCTTATTGCCAATATGACTCAGGGCGTGAGTCAAGGGTTTAATCGGGTACTGGACATCAATGGGGTGGGCTATCGCGCTGAAGTGAAGGGTCAAGAGATTCATTTGACCCTCGGTTACTCCCATCCGGTGGTTTTTCCATTGCCACAGGGAGTTTCGGCTTCGGTGGAACGCCAGGTGGTGATCACGCTGAGCGGCGTCGACCGCCAGGTGCTGGGCGAGGCGGCCGCGAAGATCCGCAGCCTGAGACCGCCGGAGCCGTACAAGGGCAAGGGCATCAAGTACCGTGAGGAGGTCATCAAGCGCAAGGCCGGCAAAGCGGTGGGCTCCGCCGCAGGCAAGTAGAGCGCGAGGATCAAAGATGGCGAAAAAACGGGTTGATAGCGCGAGGCTTAGCCGCAAAGCGCGGGTTCGAAAGAAGGTCATCGGTACCGACGAGCGTCCGCGAGTCTGCGTTTTTCGCAGCAACAGGCATGTCTATGCGCAAGTGATCTCCGACAGCCACGGCAAGACTCTGGCCTCGGTATCGACGCTTTCCAAAGAATTGGCGCAGGCGTTAAAGGAGAGAAAAGGCATCGAGGCCGCCAAGTTGGTGGGCGTGGCGCTGGCGAAAGCCTGCAAGGATAGAAATATCAATAAAGTGGTTTTCGATCGAAACGGGTTTCTATTTCACGGCCAAGTGAAAGCCGTTGCCGACGGCGCGCGCGAAGGCGGATTAGAGTTTTAGCGGGGACTTTGAACGAGAGGTCACTTTGGAAAGAATTGATCCGCAGGGGTTAGAGCTCAAGGAAAAAGTCGTCCATATTAGCCGGGTGGCCAAGGTCGTCAAAGGCGGTCGCCGGTTCAGCTTCAGCGCGCTGGTCGTCGTCGGTGACAACCACGCGGTGGTTGGCTACGGCATGGGCAAGGCCAACGAAGTGCCGGAAGCCATCCGCAAAGGTTTGGAGCAGGCCAAGAAAAACCTGATCCGTGTACCGGTGGTGGACGGTACGATCCCATTCGAGGTGTCCGGGCGGTTTGGCGCCGGTTACGTCATCTTGAAACCGGCCTCAGACGGCACCGGTGTTATCGCTGGCGGCGGAGTTCGTGCGGTTGTGGAAGCGTCCGGGATTCAAAATGTCTTGACCAAATGTCTAGGCTCCAACAATCCCCATAACATGGTCAAGGCGACGTTTGAAGCGTTGCGCGATCTGCGCGCGCCCGAAGAGATCGCCGAGCGGCGCGGCAAGTTGTTGGCGGAGATACGATAGTTATGAAACTCGATGAATTGAGGCCGGCCTTCGGTTCGAACAAAGAACGCAAGCGGGTGGGACGCGGTGATGGTTCCGGTCACGGCAAGACCTCCGGCCGCGGCCATAAGGGACAGGGCGCCCGCTCGGGAGGCAACACCAAGCCGGGATTCGAAGGGGGGCAGATGCCGCTGCAACGGCGCTTGCCCAAGCGAGGGTTCCATAATCCGTTCCGAGTCTCGTATGCTGTGGTCAATCTCGCCCAGTTGGAGGCTCTCCCCGCCGGTAGCGAAGTGACGCCGGAGAACCTGGCTGAGCAGGGCCTGGTCAACGGCAAGAGCCGGCTGGTCAAGATTCTTGGCGAAGGTTCCCTCTCAAAAGCGCTGACCGTGAAAGCTCACGGTTTCTCGGCCTCGGCAAAGGAAAAAATCGAGGCTGCCGGCGGCAAGGCGGAGCTGATCCAAAGACATGCTTAGCGGTTTTCAAAACGCATCGAGAGTGCCCGAGCTGCGCCGGCGGATTTTGTTCACCCTGGCGATGCTGGCGGTCTATCGATTGGGGGTCCATGTGCCGACCCCCGGCATCGACCGCCAGGCGATGGCGGCGTTCTTTGAACAGCAGCGGGGTACGCTTTTCGGATTTTTAAACCTGTTTTCTGGTGGAGCACTCGAGCAATTTTCAGTTTTCTCCCTGGGCATCATGCCCTACATCAGCGCTTCGATCATCTTGCAGTTGCTGACCGTCGTTTTTCCGTATTTGGAAAGACTGTCCAAGGAAGGCGAAGCGGGTCGGCGTAAAATCACCCAGTATACGCGCTACGGCACCATCGTGCTGTCGGTGATTCAAGGGATTATGATCAGCATCGGTCTCGAGGGCACGCAGGGCCCTGGAGGACATAGTCTCGTGCTCACTCCCGGGTGGCACTTCCGCATCATGACCGTCATTACGCTGACTTCCGGCACCGCCTTCATTATGTGGCTGGGCGAGCAGACCACCGAGCGGGGTATCGGCAACGGCATCTCCCTGATCATTTTCGCCGGCATCGTGGCCGGGCTGCCATCGGCGGTTACGACAACCCTGGAATTTATGCGCAACGGGGAGATGGGCCCCCTGGTAGCCTTGTTGATCCTGGTGATGAGCGTCGTCGTGGTGGGGGTGATTATCTTCGTCGAGCGTGGCCAGCGCCGGATTCCCGTTCAATACGCCAAACGCGTGGTGGGTCGGAAAATGTACGGCGGTCAAACCCAGCACTTGCCGCTGAAAATCAATACCGCCAACGTCATCCCGGTGATTTTCGCATCCTCGATTCTGATTTTTCCCTTGACCTTGACGCAGTTTGCCAGCTCGCCGATGATCCAGACGATTTCCGGCTGGCTAGCCCCCGGGACCTGGCTGCATGACATCATGTACGTGTTGTTGATTATCTTCTTCGCCTTCTTTTATACGGCCGTGGTTTTTAATCCCTCCGACGTGGCGGAGAACATGAAAAAATTCGGCGGCTATATACCGGGGATCCGCCCCGGGCAAAAGACCGCCGAGTACATCGAGCGCGTGTTATCGAGGATAACTTTGAGCGGGGCCATTTACCTGTCGATCGTGGCGCTTTTGCCGACGCTCTTGGTTGGGCAGTTTAACGTTCCCTTTTATTTTGGCGGCACCGCGCTGTTGATCGTTGTCGGCGTCGCATTGGACACCGTCTCGCAAATAGAAACGCACCTGATCACTCGCAATTATGAAGGGTTTATGAAGCGGGGAAGGTTGCGAGGGAGAAGGGGCTAGTCGTGTTCGCCACGGCTCGAGTCGTGTTGCTGGGGCCGCCTGGGGCGGGCAAGGGAACCCAGGCGAAATTGTTGCAGGAAGCATTCGGAGCCTGCCAGATTTCGACGGGGGACATCCTACGAAAAGCGGTGGCCGAACAAACAGCTCTGGGCAAGGAAGCGGCGGTGTATATTGACCGTGGCACCCTGGTCCCCGACGACCTGATCGTCAATCTGGTCGCCGAACGGCTCAAAGAGACCGATTGCGAAGCGGGATTTATCCTGGACGGCTTTCCCAGGACGATCCCCCAGGCGAAGAGTCTGGATCAAATTTTGAAAAAATTGGGCCTTAGCCTCAATCGGGTTTTGTCGGTAAGGGTTCCCAGGGCGGTGATTATCGAGCGCCTAGCCGGCCGGCGGACCTGCCGGCGTTGCGATGCGCTTTACCACGTGGCGTTTGATCCTCCGCGACAGGAGGGTGTCTGCGATCGCTGCGGCGGGGAGCTGTTTCAACGCGACGACGATCGCGAAGAAACGATCGCCCGCCGGCTCGATGTCTATGACGCCCAGACCGCCCCCGTGGCGGATTATTACCGGCGTCTGGGCATTTTGAACGAAGTCGACGGGGTCGGTGCCATCGAAGACATCCGCGGCCGGGTGATCCGAGCCCTGGGAGAAGAAGCGGCGTGATTTCGCTCAAATCGTCTCGGGAAATTGAGACCATGAGACGGGCGAATCTGATCGTTGCCGAGGTCCTGCAAGAGCTAAAGCAGCGAGTGGCCCCTGGAATCACCACTCTGGATCTCGACGCCATCGCCGAGGAGATTACATTAAAGAGAAAGGCGATCCCGGCGTTCAAAGGCTATAACGTCGCCGGCAGGGTTTTCCCCCGCTGCCTGTGCGCCTCGGTGAACGAGGAAATCGTTCACGGCATCCCGATAAACCGGCCTCTGCGCGAGGGAGATATTGTCGGTTTGGACTTCGGGGTCATTTGCGACGGTTACTACGGCGATTCGGCGATCACCGTGGGGGTTGGCCGGGTGAGTGAGGAAGCGCGGCGTTTGATGGAGGTGACCGAGCAGTCGCTCTATGAGGGCATCGAGCAGCTCCGGGAAGGCAAACGGCTCGGTGACTTCGGCGCGGCGGTGCAGCGGCGGGCCGAAGGCGCTGGCTATTCCGTCGTGCGCGCCTTTGTCGGCCACGGCATCGGTAAAAAGCTCCATGAAGAGCCGCCGGTGCCGAACTACGGCGATCCGGACCGCGGACTGCGGCTCAAGGAAGGCATGGTTCTGGCCGTGGAGCCGATGGTGAACGCGGGGGGGCATGAAGTTGAGATCAAGGACGACGGATGGACGGCCGTGACTAAAGATGGTAGCCTAGCCGCCCATTTCGAACATTCGGTAGCGATCACTAAAGACGGCCCGTATATCTTGAGTCGGCTCTGATTTGGAGGAGGGCGCCATCCGGCAGGGGATACTATGCCAAAAGAAGACGCGATCGAGGTGATGGGCACCGTCCTCGAGACTTTGCCGAACGCGATGTTTCGAGTGGAACTTGAGAACGGGCATAGGGTGCTTGCCCATATTTCCGGCAAGATGCGCATGCATTACATCAAGATCCTCCCGGGGGATAAGGTGAAGATCGAACTCTCCCCCTACGACCTGGCGCGCGGGCGGATTATTTTTCGGGAGCGCTAAAAATTAGAGGAGCCGTCGTGAAGGTTAGAGCTTCGGTCAAAAAGATGTGCAACAAGTGCAAAGTCATCCGGCGCAAAGGGGTGGTGCGGGTGCTGTGCGAGAATACCAAGCACAAGCAGCGGCAGGGATGATTCATCGTTCAAGAGTTCAAAAGTTCAAGGTTCAATGGAAGGACAGAATCGGAAGTTGGAACGTGAAATTCCGAAGGGAGTAATGACATGGCGCGTATCGCAGGCGTAGATCTCCCGCGCGGCAAGCGGATGGAAGTCGCGCTGACTTACATTTTCGGTATTGGTCGCAGTTCGTCGCGGACGATTTTGCGACAGAGCGGCATCTCCTTGGATCTGAAGAGCGACGATCTAAGCGATGAGGAGGTCGTCAAGCTGCGACAGATCATCGATCAGGGGGTGAAGGTCGAGGGCGATCTTAGGCGGGAAATTACCGCCAGTATAAAACGCCATCTCGACATGGGGTCTTACCGGGGGTTGCGGCACCGAAGAAACCTGCCGGTGCGCGGCCAGCGTACACATACCAACGCGCGCACCCGCAAGGGCCCGCGCAAGACCGTGGCCGGCAAGAAGCCGGCCCCTTCGAAAGGTTAGCGAGGATAACCCTATGGCAGATGCCACCGACGAAAAGCAGAAAGCCGAAGGACCGGCGGAAGCGAAAGCCGGCGATCGTGCGGCGCGGAAGAGACGCGGCCGCAAAAATATCGCCGAAGGGGTGGTGCATATCCACTCAACGTTCAACAACACGATCGTGACCATCACGGATCATCAGGGCAACGTGATTTCCTGGTCGAGCGCCGGGGCGATGGGCTTTAAAGGGTCGCGCAAGGGGACTCCGTTCGCGGCGCAACAGGCCGCCGACAGCGCGGCCAAAAAGGCTATGGATCACGGTCTGAGAAGCGTGCAGATTTTCGTGCGCGGGCCGGGCGCCGGTCGTGAATCGGCGCTGCGCGCTTTGCAATCTGCGGGGATCAACATCAGTCTGATCAAGGACGTGACGCCGATCCCGCACAACGGCTGCCGTCCGCCAAAACGGCGCCGGGTCTGATGGGGACAGGAGGGAAACCGATTGGCTAGATACACCGAATCTGTGTGCCGGCTCTGCAGGCGCGAAAATTTGAAGCTGTTTCTCAAGGGCGAGCGCTGCTACACCGACAAGTGCGCCATTGAACGGCGCAGTTACCCGCCGGGGCAGCACGGGCAGGGACGGCCGAAATTTTCCGAATACAGCATCCAGCTGCGCGAGAAACAAAAAGTCAAACGGATGTACGGCCTGCTGGAAAACCAGTTTCGGCGCACCTTTGCCGAAGCAGCGCGCATCCGGGGTATCACCGGCGAGACTCTGCTGGTGTTGCTTGAGCGCCGGCTCGACAACGTCGCCTACCGGATGGGTTTCGCGGCTTCGCGCGCCGAGGCCAGAACGCTGGTTCGCCACGGCCATATCCTGGTCAACGGCAGAAAGGTGAACATTCCCTCTTACACCGTGCGCGTGGGCGACGAGATTTCAGTAAAAGAATCGAGCCGCCAGAAAACCCGCGTGCTGTCGGCCCTGGAAGGATCGCAGCGGCGCGGCGTGCCCGATTGGGCCGAGGTCGATCGCGAGGCCTGCGTCGGCAAAATCAAGCTCTTGCCGTCGCGCAGCGATATCACCATGCCGATCAATGAAAAATTGATCGTTGAATTGTATTCGAAGTAAGTTCCAAGCTTGGGAGACGCTATGTCTACAATGTACAAACATTGGACGGAATTGATCAAACCCAAACAATTGGAGGTGGACGAGAAAACTCTGACCTCGACCTACGGCAAGTTTTACGCGGAGCCGTTCGAGCATGGCTTCGGCCAGACCATCGGCAACTCGCTCCGCCGCGTACTGCTCTCTTCGCTGATGGGCGCCGCCATTGTGGCGGTTCGAATCAAAGGGATCTTGCACGAATTCTCCACCATTCCGGGAGTGACGGAAGATGTCGCCGACATCATCCTGAATTTGAAGGAAGTCCGTTTCAAACTCAATGAAAGCGAACAGCAGACGCTGCGCATCGAGGCGAAGGGACCCGGGGTTATCCACGCCAAAGACATCATCGCGCCGCCGTTCACGGAAATCCTCAATCCGGACCACAAGATCGCGACCCTGTCGCGGGACGCCAAGGTGGAGATGGAAATGCTGGTCAAGCTCGGCCGCGGCTATGTGCCGGCGGAGCGCAATAAGGAAGAAGGCGCGCCGGTGGATACCATCTTCATCGATTCGGTGTTTTCGCCGATTCAGAAGGTGAATTTCATCGTCACCAACGCCCGCGTCGGCCAGCGCACCGATTACGACCGGCTGGTGTTCGAGGTCCACACCGACGGCAGCGTCAAGCCGGACGACGCCGTCGCCTACGCCGCCAAGATCCTTCAGGATCAAGTCGGCATCTTCGTCAATTTTCAGGAAGAGCCACGGCCGGAAAAGCGCGACGCCGGCCCGGTGATACCGCTCAACGACAATCTGTTTCGCAGCGTCGACGAGCTGGAGTTTTCGGTGCGATCGCAGAATTGCCTGCAGAACGCCGATATCAAGTATATCGGCGAGCTCGTACAAAAGTCCGAACAGGAGATGTTGCGCACCAAGAATTTTGGCCATAAGTCGCTCAACGAGATCAAAGAGATCCTCAAGGAAATGGGGCTCGAGCTGGGCATGAAGCTCGATCATTTCCCCACTCGGGAAGAGATCGAGGCCCAAAAGCGGGCCGCCGAGAAGGAGTCGGTCTAGATCATGCGTCATTTGAAATCGGGAAGACAGCTTAGCCGCAACTCGAGCCACCGCTGGGCGCTCATACGCAATCTCATCACGGCGTTGCTGCGCGAAGAAAAGATTCGCACCACCGATCCCAAGGCCAAGGAGCTCAGGCGTTGGGTCGACCGCGTCATCACGCTCGGCAAACGTGGAACGTTGCACGCGCGCCGGCAGGCGCTGAGCATCGTCCAGGATAAAGCGGTGGTGCGGAAACTTTTCGATACGATCGGCCCGCGCTTCAAGGACCGCCCGGGCGGCTACACGAGAATCATCAAACTCGGCATTCGGCGCGGCGACGCGGCGCAGATGGCGGTGATCGAGCTGGTCGGCTCGGAAGGCGAAAAACAGCCGGGCGGGGGCAAGAAACGGCGCCGGGCGCGCCGCCAACCGGCGGAGCAGCAAGGAGCCGCCGCATAAATCCGAGCTCGGAAGAGTTCTAATCTGACGGCCCGTGGAGCCTGCGACAGTTCCGCGGGCCGTCGTGTTTTGCAGGTCAAACAAGGTGCCGCGGGCCGAACAGAGCAGCATCCATGCGCGCTACGGCTTTCGCTCCCCCAGGGTCACACCTCGATGCGC
>CAZILB010000009.1:32707-46289 GCA_964539925.1 uncultured Syntrophobacter sp.
GCCGAAAAGAGTTTTGAAAAGTTCGACGACTTCGGGCTCGCGAGGCAGATTCTTGATCACCCGCTCGAGCTCTTCCGGCATCAGGGGCGGCGAGTCGTCGCCGGTTTTCTTGTACTCGTTTAGAAACTCGGGATCTCTGAACGTCCGGCGCATGGCATCGCGCAAGACCCCGACCCTTTCCATCGGCGTGCCGGGAGGAAGCACGAACGGCGCACCGGCCAACTGAAAGGTTCGATGCATGGCGATGAGTTTTCGCTCCTTTTCGTTCTTTGCGAAGGTCTCCAGGTCGGGGAGCCCAGCGTAGCGGGAATGGGGATGCGGCCGTCCTTTGGGGACTGCGATAATCGCATGGACATTCACCAGATCTTTATCCAGCCAACCTTGGCGCAGGGGATTATCCGGGTGGTTGGATCTCACGTCCACCTCGCCGCGCAAAAATGCGATATCGAGTTCCGGGCCGCTGTAGCCGATGACGGACTTCGGCTCTTTTAAGCCGATCAGATAGGTAAACATTCTTCCGGTGTAATAAATCGTATGCCCCACCGATTGGGCACCGAGCCGAAGACCGGTTAGGGAGCGCAGCCCTTCTATCGTGGTTGCTCCCAGGTTCTTGCGGCTCAGGAAAATATGCGGGTGACCGCTGTAAGGGGTGCCCAGATAAATCCACCTGTCGATGTCGTAGAGCACCCCGGTATCCCCGACGACCGCGCTGGGCACCATAGACGAGAGCATGGCGCCGATCGTCAGGCCATCGGCACGGGTCGTTCGATAGACGTGGTTTGCGGCCTTTCGACCGCCGCCGCCGGGCATGTACTCGACGACGATGGTCGGGTTCCCTGGGATATGTTTGCGCAGCGCGGCGACCACCGTTCGTATGCGCAGGTCGGCAGTGCCGCCGGCGTCGGTGCCGGCGACCACGGTGATCGTCTTGTCCTGATAAAACGGCGCCTGAGCGAGCGCCGTACCGCTACAGACAAACAAGCTCCATAGTAGCCAGGCCCCGGCTAACGCACCGCTGCGAGAACTTTCCCTTTTCATAACGTGGCTCTCCTGCTCGCTGGCGTTTGGCGAATCGTTGGTGACCGCAAAAAGCCCGGTCTTGATGCGCTGTGGCGAATCTTATAGGAACAGCCAAAAGCTTTACAAGCAGAAAACCCCGCGACGGGAGGCGCCATGAGAACCGAGAATACGCCGCTGAGCGGCGGATGGGAGAGCGCGCGGGCGGCGGGCGTATGATAATCAGCACCGGTGTGGACCTGGCCGAAGTGGAGCGCATCCGCGCCGCGCTGGAAGATCCGCGCACCGGCAAACGCTTCCGCGAACGCGTCTACACGGCCAAGGAGATCGCCTATTGCGAAAGCAAGCAGCGCGGCAAATATGAAAGCTACGCCGGCCGCTTTGCCGCCAAAGAAGCTGTGATGAAGGCGCTGGGGCATGGCTGGGGCGCCAAAGTTCGCTGGCTCGATATCGAAGTGGCGCGGGCGAAAAGCGGCAAACCGGAGATTGTCTTGCACGGCAAAACCGCGGAACTCGCCGGGGAGCTGGGCATCTCCCGCTGGGCGCTGTCGATCACCCACACCAAAGAACATGGCCTGGCCTTTGCCATCGCGCAGAACGATTGAGAAAAATGGCGAGGAGCCGTGAGAAAGGCTTAAGATCTCAAGTGTACGGCGAAAGCCCAAAGAGTGCATCGGGTAAGAATGCTTCACGGCCGGTGGTTTCGAAGAATTGACCTATCCGGTTACTTCGCGGGATCTTAGACAAAGAAAGGATCAATGTCATGGCGCAGCCTATTCACGGACCGCTTTACTACGAACGGATGGGACGCACGGGGCCGGTGATCGCGTTTATTCACCCCAACCCGATGGACCAGTCCTGCTGGATTTTTCAGATGGCGCACCTGTCGACCTGGTACCGTTGCGTTGCCATCGACATCCCCGGCTATGGCCGCTCACCCAAAGCTAGCGCCGGGCTAACGATGGACGACATGGCCCAGGCTTGTTGGGAAGCGATCGACGACGCGGCGCCGGGTGAGAGCGCGATCCTGGTCGGCTGTTCGGTCGGCTCGTCGATCGCGCCGTGCATGTATCACTTGCGCCCGGCCAAAACCGCCGCATTGGTCCTGTCGGGCACGGGTTACAATCCCACCAAGGAATTCGCCAAGGGACGTATCGATAACTATACGGCCAGCGGTATCGACTATCGCTGGGCCTACACGTTCGAGGACATGAGCCCGGCCTTTCGCACCACGCCGCTAGCGCATTTTTTCGCCAACCTCTTCAGCGAGCGCAACGAGCACGCGGACGTCGAAACGATCATCCACCAGTTCAAAGCGCTTGCGCAGCCTTATCCCGACGGCCATCACGAACTCATCGCCTGCCCGACGATCATCCTTACCGGCAGCGAGGACAACAGCCATCAGAGGGCATTCGCGCTCCAGAAACGCATACCGAACTGCGAGTTGAAGACTTTGCCCGGTGCCGGCCACGCCTGTCAGATCGAGCAGCCATGGCTCTTCGATCGCTTCATGATCGAATTTCTCGCCAAACACGGGCTGTTTCCGGCCGCCTCCAAGCCGCCCAAAGGGATCGTGTGAAAATATGGCCGTCGCCATCGATAACGTTAAGCGGCTGATTCATGGCAATCTCCTTTGCCGTTAACCGATTGCTTGCCAGGGTATCGCCGGATTCGCAAAGGGTGGCACGAAGCCTGGCTTGCTAGCGCGCCGGGAGCGGACCGTGTTCGGTCATCTTCTTGTAGAGCGCGAGGATGGCGGGGTCCCGCGGGAGCTCTTTGAGAGCGACATCCATCTCTTCACCGCTGAGCGGGGAGGGATCGCCGCCCATGAGTTTGCGGAACTCCTTTGGAAAGTCGGGGTCGGCAAAGGCCTTGGCGACGGCCGTACGCAGCGTTTTTACGATTTCGGGCGGCGTGGCGGGATGCACGACATAGGGCCAACGCAAGAAGAGAAATGAACGGAACAGCTGAATCAATTGCCGCTCGCTTTCGTTGTTAGCGAAAGTATCCAACTCCGGCACGTTGGCGAAGCGCGGATGGAACTTTCCTCGGGGAATCGTTATCGTCGCGTGGATATGAAAGGCGCCTTTTTCCAGCGCCTGACGACTTCGGGTCGCCACCGTGTCGGCGCTGTTCGCACGGGCATCGATTTCCCCGCGCTGCAGCGCCAGGTCGAGCTCCGGGCCGCTAAAGCCGACCACGAACCGGGGTTCTTTCAGCCCCATTAGATGGGCGAACATGCGGCCGCTATTGTATACCGAATGGCCGACCGACTGCGCGCCGATTCTGATCCCGGAAGCCGCCCGCAGCTTCTCCAGATTGTCCAGGCCGGCCTCCCGCCGGCTGAGAAAAACATAGGGGTCGCCGCTCTCCGTGGAGCCGAGAAAAATCAGTTTGTTGACGTCGTAATTGGCGCCTGCGGCCCCGAGAATGGGATTGACGATAATCGGCGTGCCTGCAGAGGCAATGGTAAGCCCATCGGGTTTGGCGGACGAGTAGACGTGGTTTACCGCTTTCATTCCCGCCGCGCCGGGCATGTGCTCGATGATGATGTTCGGTTCTCCCGGAATATACTTCCTCATAAATGTTATCAGGGCCCTTGCCTGCATGTCGCCCGAGCCGCCGGGCGCCCCGCCGCGCATAATCGTGATGGTTTTGCCCTGGTAGTACGGCGCCTGAGAATAGGCTTGACCCGGATACAACCAGGCAGCGGCCAGGGTTGCGGCCAATATTCGCACCAGGGACAGTTTGACTTTAAATCGCAAATTTCACCTCCGTTTATCTCAGCGGATTGCATGCGTAGGCTCGTACTCGTCGCAGAGGCGGGGCTACTGCGATTCGTCTGCCTGAATGTCCACGACCTTGACGTCAAAATTCAAAGTTTTGCCTGCCAACGGGTGATTGAGATCCAGAATCACGGTTTCCGTTTTGACCTCATGAACACGGACGGAAAAGTTCTCGCCTCTCGGGCCGCGGGCGCGAAGCGTGGTTCCCACTGTCGGAGCTTTTTCAGGAATCTCGCTTCTCAATACTTCTCTGAAGCCCCCCGGATCCACCGGCCCGTAAGCATCCTCCGGTTTTACGCGAATTCTCTTTTCCTCATGGACCGCCATTCCCAAAAAGCCGTGCTCCAGCCCGGGAATAATCTGGTGCTCCCCCTGCGTATAGGTGACCGGCGCTTCACCCTTGTTCGATTCGATCAGCTTCCCGTCATCGTCGGAAACGGTGTATTCAAAGCTTACGACGGAGCCGTTTTTAATCATGTCGTCCTCCGGAAATGTTGGGTTTAGGTTGGACTCGGACAAAAGGGCGACCGGGTCAGGATGCTTTCTCCACCCTATACGCGAAACACCGTCGACTCAACCCGGGTCGAAAAATTCGGGCACTCATCCACGGCGCCGATAGTGCCGATCAGGTAGGGAAAGGTTGCCGCAGCGGCGGCAAACAAATGGCTGAAAACGCGCGCGACGGCCGTGCAGCATCGAAGAAACAAGGGCTCCCAGTTGGCGACCGTCCTCGAGAAAATGCCGACAGCGCAGCCGGCAAGAGACGGTGCTATTCTATTGGCGGCGGAGCCAATAATTGAGTGCGGCGATGCGCCACACCAGCATGGCGTTGCTGTCGTCGCCGTTTTGATGCTCTTCCAGCAGTCGCTTCGTCTTCCCTCGATCGAGTATGCTCAATTGGCTGAAGTCAGCTTCCAGCAGAAATTTCAAGGGACCTCTCAGCCACCTGACCATCTCTCCGCCCAAAAAAGGTTGTTTGTCTCTTCTCCGCGATATGCTTTTCGGCAGAATGCCTTCCATGGAAGATCGCAGAATGTACTTGCTTTGTCCGTCGCGTATTTTGTCGTCGTCGTTCAAAGAAAACACAAACTCCACCAATCGGTGGTCGAGAAACGGCAGCCTGCACTCGATGGAAAACGCCATGGCGATTCGATCTCCATAGTGGAGCAACGAAGGAAGCATGGTGCTGAACATCAAATGATACAGGTGTTGATTCAATCGAGTTCCCGGCAGCTCTTCCAGGTCAAATGGAACCGCTCCGTCCAAGGCAAGAAAAGGATGGAGTTGCGAATATGCCGCCGCGTATATCCTGTGTTCCCGCCACTTGGCTATTCCCGGGCTGAGCCGATGAGCCGACCACGGATAACCGGCCAAATACTCGTCGGCCCCCTGCCCGTCGAGAACCACCTTTATTTTTTGCCTGGAGGCAAGTCTCATCGCAAAATAAAAATTGACAGGTGCCGAGCTGGGGATGGGAATGTCGTGAGCCTCGCTGGCATGCTCGAATGCCTCTCCGATCTCGTCGTCCGAGGGGCTATAGGAAAAGGGAGTCAAGTTAGGATAGCGGGCCACGACGTCGTCCCGCCAGGGACGCTCGTCCATCTGATCTTTGCCTTGGTAGTAGACCGTGAACGTCTTGAAAGGAACATCTGCGTGTCGGGCGCCAATTACCGAAGCGATTGAGCTGCTGTCTAAAGCGCCGCTTAAGAGGCCGCCGACCTCAACATCGCTTCGCCGGTGCAATTTGATACTTTCCTCAAACAGTTCGCGAAATCGCCGCCTGTTGTCCTCGAAGCTGCCTTGAGACTTCTGCGCCGTGTCGACGCTCCAGTATTGAGTAACCGCCGTCCTCCCTTCCTTAAACAGCAGATTGCACCCTTGCGGTAGCACCTTCAGGCAGTCAAAATAGCTTTCGTCTCGATAGCAGACCCACCCGAGATGCAATCCGCGACTTATTTGCCGGTCGTTAAGTTTATGCCCAAAGGCAGGGGAGAGCTGAAGAGGCTTGTATTCAGAGCCGAAATAAAATTTATTGCCCGCGTGAATATAGTAGAAGGGTTTAATACCGAATCGGTCGCGAGAACAGAACAGCTCTCTCTTTGTTCTGTCCCAGATGGCGAACGCCCACATGCCGACGAACCGCTCGACGCATTCGCTGCCCCACTCTTTGTAGGCCGCAAGAATGACTTCTGTGTCCGAGCCGGTCCGAAACCGATAGTCTTTCCTGATCAGTTCATCCTTTATCTCCAGGTAATTATAGACCTCGCCATTGTAAACGGCGACCAGATCGTCGTATTCCATGGGCTGGTTTGCTCGATCGCTCAGGTCAATAATGCTCAAGCGGTTGTGACCCAATAGAACAGGCATATCGATCCACGACGAGGAGTTATCCGGTCCCCGATGACGGATGGACTTCAACATCTTTTCCAAAAGTAGCTGCCCTTGCTCACGATTTAGGGCTGGATCCACGATTCCGGCTATGCCACACATACGAGTCTGCCAACGCCGCTCCCGCTACGGCCATGTTTTTCACCCAGCGTCAAAACAACGATTTCCACTGCGCCCCGCAGTGGAGGGCTTTTAGCGAGATTTGCGGGAAAGCGCAACCGGCAAATTTTGTTTGTTAAATTGTCCTTTCGTGTTCCTGCGGAGGTATGTATCCCAAAGACCGAGTGCAGTCGTGCCGTGTTGTGCCTAACCTCTAACAGTGGCGAAACCGCCGGCCGATCCCAGGAAAGGGTTGATTATTTGCCAGCTGGACCTGGCGGAATTTTAAGGTCTTGAACAACCACTCCCGTCCACCGGCTCTACCGGTGCAGGGTTCACAGGCAGCAAGCGTCAAGACTGCTGCTGGCCGGAGATCAGAGACCCGAAGAAACGAGCGACGCCTACGAAACGTCGATGAAGTAGGGGATTGCGCGCAGGCCGATGCCGGCCAGGAGCAGCGAGAACGCCGCCAAGGCGAAGCGGTAATAGAAGGGCACGTGGGTGGTCTCTGCCTTGGTCAAGAAAATTCCCTTTTCGAGGCGATCGATGTCGGCGTAGGCACGGGCGAGCTGCTCGGCATCTCTCACGTCGTAATAGTTGCCGCCGGCCGCCTGGACCGCGGCGATCAGGCGCGGCGTTTCCACCACTCTTTCGAGCTTGACGCCGACGAAGTAGATTCTAAATCCCGCCTGAGCGGCCTTTTCGATGGCGCCGAAGACGTCGCGTCCGGTGTTGTTCTCGCCGTCGGTTAGAACGATCATGACCCGGCTCAAGTTCTTTTGGCTCCCCTGCTTTTGCTGCTGCCACAGGTTCAGGGCGGTGAGGATGCCCTCGCCGATGGCCGTCTGCCCTTCGCTGGCAAGGGTTTTCTCGTTCACCATCTGCAGATAGTTTTTGAGGTACGCGAGGTCCAGAGTCATCGGCGCGACCACATAGGCATTCTCGGAGAAAACCACCAGGCCGATGCGGTCTCCCTGGCGTTTTTCCACGAAGCCCTTCATGACTTCCTTCACGGCTTCGAGCCGCGTGGTTTCTCGGCTCTGAACCCCGGCTCGTCTCCGGGCTATGGCTCCTTCGGAATCGATGGCCTCCTGCATGCTTAACGACAGGTCCAAGATTAGAAGAATGTCCAACCCCTTGTTGACGATGAAATGCTCCGCCGAAGTCTTCACCGGGTTGAGCAGCGCGAGGCCGAGCGCCAGGAGGGCGAACACCTCAAGAACCCTGGGGAGATAAACCCAGCGCGACGCCGGCCGAATGCGGCTCTGGAGATAGGCGAGCAGCGGATGGGTGAGGTAGCTCGGCCGCCGCCGCCAACTATAAAAGGCCAGCGCCAGCAGCAGCGGCGCGATGATGTACAAACTCTCCGCGTGCGTAAAGATCATCTGGCTCTCGGGGCCGCCTTGACTGCCCGCTCGAGGGCTTCGACCAGGGATTGGTAGCGCCCGTCGTCTGGCGGCCGCCCGTCCGCTTTACGGTACCGCCCGTCTTCGCACTGTTCCAGGACCATGCGCACTTGCCCGGCAAAGGCCCCGTTCAAGCCCGCTTTGCGCAAAGCTTCCTCGGCTTCTCCGGGTGTCAGACCGCGCGCTTCAACCTCCAGCCACTCCTTTAGATACTCGCGCAAGAAACGGCCGCTTTCAGCGTAGACCGCCTCCATATCTGCGGCCGACTCATGGGCCATATTCCGAATACGCCCGAGCGTCTCTCTCGTTCGCCGGGCGCGCGCGCGCCGGCTGGTCGGCCGCTTGACGGTTCTTTCGCGGCGAAGGGCGCGCCACATGGTAAGCGCCGCGTAGGAGCCTATGGAGCCGATGCCAAGCAGTCCCAAGGCCAGCGCACCGATGGCCCGGGTCGGATTCACGGGCTCCAGGGCCTTAAACTCTCTTAACCGCAACGATCCTCCCGGCAGCGTGCTGCGCAGGGCCACTCGTTGCGGCGGAATCTTTATCGGCTGAGCGCGCGCTTCTTTTCCCGGGATGCCGGCATCACGCCGAAAGTAATAGAGCGCGAGCGCGGGAATCTGCAGCTCGGGGCGGCCGGTTTCATAGGTGGTCAGCAGCAGGACGATTTCAAGTAACTGTTTGTCCTCGCGCCAGGGCCGCTCCTCGACCCGGATGTCACGGACCACAAACGGCGACAGCGCCAGGTTTTCCTTCTTGAGGCTGTCCAGGGCAAACTGGATGCTGCGCGAATGAACGACCTCGATGGTGTACTCCAGAGAATCGCCTACCCAGATGGCGGCGCGGTCGAGCCGAACCGCGATCGAGTAGGGAAGCTCCGGCTTCTGAGCGGCGCCGGGGCTCTCCAGTTGGACGGCGACAAAAAACAGCAACGTGCAGAACAGGGTGCGTTTCATCGGAATTTTCTCCGGGAAAAAAAGAAACCGATCACCGCATCCATAAACGGCTCGCCGGCGCGGAGAAAGAGATGATCCAGGCCGAGCCGGTATAGGGAGCGCTGCAAGGCGATTTTTCTTTCCCTCAGCAAGCTCTCGTATTGCGCCTTGGCGCTCGCGGTCATGCGCAACAGCATCTCGCCGCCGCCTTCGGCATCCCTCAGCCTCAGGTAACCGCCGGCGCGGGGCAGCGTCTCTTCCAGCCGATCTTCGACGATCACCGGAATGAAATCATGGCTGCGCGCGAGGCGCTGGAGCGGCTCGGATGAGAGCGCTTCTTCCTGGCCGATGAAGTCGGATATGCAGAAGAGCAGGCTGGCGGTTGGCAGCTCGGTTTCCAGGCGGCGAAGGGGGCAAAGAAGGTTCGTTCCGCGCGACTTTGGCCGGATCTCCCACAGGCTCTCGAGCAGTTTCCACACCTGTGTCATGCCTTTTTTTGCCGGGAGATCGATCTCTATGGCATCGGTAAAGCCGATGAGCGCCACTTTCATGTTGTCGTTGACCGCGGAAAAGGCGAGGATCGCGGCCACTTCGAGGAGCAGTTGTCTCTTGGATTGCTCGACGGTGGCAAATTCCATGGAGCGGGAAAGATCCGCCAGGATTACCGCGTTCATCTCCTTTTCCTCGTAGGCCTTCTTGATGTAGGGCTGGGGCATGCGCGCGGTCACGTTCCAATCGATTTCGCGGTAGTCGTCGCCCTGCTGATACGGCCGGTGCTGGTCGAAGTCAAATCCCCGGCCGCGCAGCGGACTGCGGTAGTCCGCGACCCAATGATGGCGCGCCGCCTTGCGCGTATAGATCTCGATGTACTGGAGCCGTTTCACCAGTTCATCCGGAATCATGGAATTGGCACCTTGGTCAATAGCGCATCGACGATTTCATCGGCCGACACCCTCTCGGCCTCGGCGCGCACGGTGCGGACCAGGCGGTGGCGGAGAACATCGGGAGCGATGCGCTTGACGTCCTCGGGCCGGACGTAGTTGCATCCGGCAAAAAAAGCGGTGGTGCGCGACAGGGCGAGCAGGTGCTGCGCCGAGCGCGGCGAAGCGCCGTGCAGGACCATTTCCTTGACGACGGACAGGCTCGCCGGCTCGTTGTTGCGCGTGGCCCGCACGATGCGCACGATGTATTCGCGCAGCGCGTCGCTCGCATGGGTCGCACCGATGAGCTTGCGGTAGCGAACCACGTCGGCCGGACTCATCACCTGGCTCACCGCGATATCGCCCAGTTGCAACCCGAGCATGGCGGTCTCGTCGCCATGGGAAGGGTAGTCCACTTGCAGCTTGAGAGCAAAGCGGTCGACCTGCGCTTCGGGCAGGGTGTAGACGCCCTCTTGCTCGATGGGGTTTTGCGTCGCCAGCACCCAGAAGGGCTCTTCCAGCGCATAGGTCGTTTCGCCGATCGTCACCTGCCGCTCTTGCATGGCTTCGAGCAGAGCACTCTGGGTCTTCTGAGTCGCGCGGTTGATCTCGTCGGCGAGGATCAAGTTCGCAAAGATCGGCCCTTTCTCGGTGCGAAAGGAGCTTAGCGCGCGATCGAAAATTCGCGTGCCGACAATGTCGGCCGGCAGCAGGTCGGGAGTAAACTGGATGCGCTGAAATTTGGCGCGAAGGGTGCTGGCCAGCGTCATCACCGTCAGGGTCTTGGCCAACCCCGGGACGCCTTCGAGCAGCACATGGCCGTAGCCGCTCTTGTCTGCGCCGTCGCGTCTGAACGAATAGGGGATTTCGGAGAAGAGACCGATCAACAAGCGGCGAATCAGCCAGTCCTGGCCGACGACCACTCGGTTGACCTCCTTCTCGACCCGCCCGATCGCTTCAAAGACGGCTTCTTGATCGATCCCTTGGGTTTCGTTCATTGCGCAGCACCTTGCTTCCTTGCTCGCTCGGTTCAAATCAACAGGCGAAGAAACAACAGGCCGAACCCGGCCATGAGAAACCAGCGATAAGCATCTTCGTACTCAATGACTTTTTTGAAGCCTTCGATCCTGCGTTCCTCGCCGACGATATCCTGCAAGAACCCATCGAGTTCCTGACCCGTGAACGAGCGCTGCGCGCTGCCGCCCGTGACTTCGGCCATCCAACGCAAAGCGCGCTCGTCGAACCGGCTCAAAACCTTGTTGCCGCGGGCGTCTTCCACATAGCGCGTCACGCCGTTTTCCCGTGCCAGGGGGATGGGGGCCCCTTCCAGGGAGCCGATGCCGATGGTGTGAACTCTGATTTTTTGGCGGTGAACCTCCCTGAGCGCGCTTTCGAGCTCATCTCCGTGATCCTCGCCATCGGAGATCAGGATGAACACTTTCTTGTGACGGGCGGCTTCAGGATGGATCTCGGCTTCTCTGGAAAAAACCGCGAGGCCGCTGCGCAGCGCGCGCCCGATATTGGTTCCCGGATTAAAGGATGAATCGGCTTTGAGGTAATTGACGTAGTAGATTACGTTCGCAGGATCCTCGGTCAAATAGGAGAGGATCAGGCTGGCTGAAGAAAAGGACACCAGCCCGATGCGGTCCTGGGGAGGTTTGGTCCGGGCAAAGTGTCCAATGATCTCCAACGCCCGCTCCAGCCGGGAAGGGGGAATGTCTTCCGCGAGCATGGACGGGGAGGTGTCGAGTAGAATCACCACGTCCATTTTTTCCGGCTGCGGCACCGGTTTTTCGATTTTCAATTGCGGGTGGGCGAGGGCGAACACCAGGGCCGCCAGGGCCAAATTGCCCAGCAGGTAGCGGGCCACGTCGCGCCACAATGCGTGGAGATGGGAAACAGCGTAAAGCGGCCGGCCGGTTCCGAGGCGGGCGCGGGCGCTTCTTTTGGCGAAGAAGTAGTATAGCCAAAGCGGCAGCGCGGCAGCCAGAAGAAAAAACAACTTGAAATAGTCTGGCTGCAAGAATACCAACGGGGTCACCCTAGTTTTTCTGGAGCGATTTCCTGTTTCGGCTTTTGGCGCGGGCGCATGGTGTCGAGCAGGGATCTCACCTTTTCCATGTTGGCTTTCATGGCCTGCTCTTGTTTTGTAAAGGTCTGCCGGGTCAGTTCGTAATTGTATTTCAGGTCCCAATCATCCGGCGCGAGGGCCAACCCTCGCTGGTACTCGGCGAGGGCGGATTTGAGATAGTTGAGCGCCTCCTCGCCGTCATCGCTCGCCGCCGCGCGGCGAATCAGCAGGTTGCCCATCCAGAAGGCAAACTCCCCCCGGTCTCGGAGGGCCGGAGAGTTTTTCACCGCTTCGTCAAACTTGGCGAAGATGAGCTGCGGGTCCTGTCGGGGAAAGAGGACCTTGGCTTGATCGAAAACGAGTTTTTCGTAATCGCGTTGGAGAATTCGCGATAGCCAGGGAACGGCGCGGAACGGAGCTTCGGCGGACTCGAAGATGGCCGCCGCCGCCTCAGGCTCGCCTTGCCGGGCCGCCTCCACCCCGCGGGACATTTGAAAAACCAGCCATGCATAGCCGATTAGGGCCGCGCAGAAAAAAAAGCCCAGAGTCAAAAGAAACGGCCGGAGGAGACGTTTCATCGGCGATGCTCCGCTAATAAGGAAACCTAACCGAGCCTGCCTTGGTATCAATTTACTACTACTACTCGGCGAGTGGAAAAATCAAGGAACAGTCATTATTTGTGCCGCCGCGGTTACCCGCGCGAAAGTCCGGAGAAACCTAAAAGAAGCGGGGCGAGCTGGGGTGAGCCAACGGCCGGCAGGTCCGGTTGGCGCAAAACCTGCCTCGTAAAAAGTTCGTTTTCCTGCTCCTGTGCAGCAATTCCGCAGCGGTCGATTTCTTAAGTCGCTGGCCGTTGTTTCCAATCGGATGGTGTGGATCGGGCTCGCATCCGTCGCGCCGGTTACCGAAGAACTATCGGGCGAAGTTTTTCCTTTACGCTCGGAGAGATCGCCAGGGTCTCCTGCACATAACGCTCGATGGTTTCTCCCGCCACATGTTGGATATCGAGCTGCATCTTGTCGGCCACAGCCTGGAATTGCCGGCTTTCGAGAGTTCGCTTCAGTGCTGTGCGGAGAATCTCAATCCGGGGCCTGGGTGTCGCCGGAGGGGCCACCAGCGGTCTGGAAAGTTTGTACTGGCTCAGCCAGGCATTAAACAGCGACTTTTTCTCTTCTCCTTTGATAAAGTCGCTGTACTGCGGCAGGTCACGGACCTCGGGATCATCGGCTTTGCCCTCGATAAGAATTGGGATCAGACGATTTGGCCCCTCGGTGTTTAGCAGCTCTCTCGCCGTAACCTTCATGGAGTCCCACTGCCAGCAGGCGGCGTCCACCTCCCTCCGCTCCATCGCAGCCCGAATTCCGCCGGTGCCGACATAACCCTCAACGACACTGACATTGGCGTTGAACAACAGCTTCAGAAGCATCGGTTGCTGGTAGGTGCTGGTCCCGGCGGATCCGAAGTTCAGCGGTTTTTTGGATTGGAGCAGCTGATCGAAATTTTTGATCCCGGTAAATCCCATCACCGCGCATATCGGCAACGCCTCTCCGGGAGTGCCGATCCAGCTGAATTTTGCGGCATCGTAGCGAATCTGCTCCATGCCCACCGCTTGCCACACAATGATGCCGGCATTGATCATGCCGATGGTCAGACCGTCCGGTTTGGTGACGTTATAAAGCTGGTGGGTGGCGATAAGGCCTCCGCCGCCCGGCATATTCTGCACGATGACCGAGGGGTTTCCTGGAATATGATTCCCCAGATGGCGGGCAATCGCGCGCGCATAGGTGTCATAGCCTCCTCCCGGCGAAGTCATAACGATAAGCCGGAGGGTCTTGCCCTTATAAAAATCGTCGGCGATGGCTCGAGTCGGGCAAGTCGCATGAACACTGCCCACAAGTAAAGCCGCGAGCACCAGGATATATCTAGACATGACAAACTCCCTTCGCCGTCAGCCGTTGAGGCG
>CAZILB010000010.1:0-36047 GCA_964539925.1 uncultured Syntrophobacter sp.
GCGCCGATGATAAGCAAATGGCGTCGTTCCATCAATAATCGCCGCTCCGAGGTGTCGATGGCTTTGGAAACCTGCAGACCTGCGCCGAAAGCGTCCTCGCAAATGAGCGCCCCTCCATAAAGACGGCTGCCGCCGAACTCGATGGATGAGCGAGCATGCCATTTGCACCTTTCCCCATAGTCTTCTTTCGCACCGTTGTCCAGCATTTCGCCTCCGGGGAGGTAAGCGCAGGCTGGCATCGGGATTCATGATGCATCACAAATTCTCCGCCGCGGCGGAACCCGCTTTCCAGCGCATTAATTTCCTAAAATTCTCCGATGCATCGGCTCCGTCGCACTCGCTACGGCGCTTGCGGGTTTTAATTTCGAGCCAGCGGGCGAACCTGCGGTCGACCGGGGCAAACTCCTCCCGCGCCAGATAAGCGCGCAAAAAACGCACGCGATCTTGCAGAGTAATACCGCGCAAGGGCATGCGGTTAAGCTGAATCAGGTTGCGTTTCCATTGAGACTGCCGCAAGTACGGCGGATAGCGCCGGGTTCGGTCGTTGTCCATAAAGCAAACGGAAAGATCCCCGCCAGCCGCTTTCGAGATAAAGAGATTTGACGCCACCAGATCGCCGTGAACGAAGCCCAGTCGATGAAACTCCCGGATGATTCGCGCGAGCCGCAACACCCCGTCGCGTTTGATGGTGAAACATTCCCGCCTGTCCGGTGTTTGAGCCAAATCGTGCAAAAATTTAGGCAAAGGCTGCCCTGCGACTTCGCCGGTCAAAACAAAAGCTCGTTGCAAAAATCCCCATCGCCGCAGTTCTCCCACCGCCATCGTCGGCGGCACATTAAAGCCGGCCGCCGACAGCGCCAAACCCTGGCGCCAGAAACGAAAAGCTTTCGACGGGCGGACCAGATCCTTGACCGCGCCGATGCCGCGCGCCCGGTGAAAAATCTTAAGATAATAGTGACCCGTGAAACTCAAATCCGGACAGGTCATGAGCAGGGTTTGAGGATGTTTAGCCGGGACCTGACCGCACACAAGCGTGAGCACCCGATTTTGAAGATCATCGTTCCAGGATTGTTTCAGAGCGACCAAACACCAGTCGCCCTGCCGTACGACATGGTAATCAGCAGCCGTTGGCATGAGTCGTTTCGTGCGCTCTTCTGGCAGCGAGGGCAAGTTTCACTTTCTGCGCGATTTGCTCGGGGTTGATGGACTGCATGCAAATGCGCCCGATGGCGCACCGACGGCGATTGCAAGGGACACAGTCGGCCTTGCCCTGAATCGCCAGGTCCAGGAACCCGTGCGGGCCGGTGCGCGCCGCCCGGGTCGCGCCCCACAGAGAGATCACCGGCGTTCCAACGGCGGCTGCGATGTGCACGAGACCCGTATCGGGTCCAACCGCGACTGACGCGCGCTCGATAATCGCAATCGCCTCCCGCAAAGAAGTACGACCGACAAGGTTGGTCATCGGCGTCTGGGTTTCTTGCAGGGCCTCCTCGACGAGCTTTTGATCGGCCTTGGCCCCGAGCAAAACAACATCCAAGAGAAATTTCTCGTTCAATAATTCGGCACAGCGCGCCACTTGGGCCGGAAACCATTGTTTGCTCTGCCAGCGTGTACCTACGAAGAGCGCCGCAAAATCGCGTCCGAGGTGGCCAAGAAAACGCTCTGCCGATGCCCGCTCCTGCTCGCTGAGAGCGAATCGCCAGCGGATCGGCCCGTGCGGCAACCCCAGATATTCGGCAAATTTGAGATAGTGGTCGAGCTTCGGAATTTCCTCGCCGAAACGGCCAATATGGCGATTATTGAAAATCCAGTTGATCTCCTTGGCGTCGCCGCGATGGAACCCGATGCGTTCCGGTGCCCTGCTCCACCAGCTGATGACGCCGCTCTTGAAATGACGCTGAAGATCGAGCACAAGATCAAATTTCTTGGCGCGGATTTTAGCGAGAAAAGAACCAAAGGCCCTCCAGCCTCGGTGCCGCTCGAAGACGATAATCTCGTCGATGGCAGGATGTCCTTGAATCAACGGCCACGAGAGCGGCTCAATGGACCAGCATAAAAAAGACTTCGGAAAGCCTTGTCTCAACAATTCGGCCAGGGGCAAAGCGCGAACGACGTCGCCGATAGATCCGTGCAGGACGATCAAGATCCTGTTCGGTTCGAACTTAGGCGCCGGATTTTTCATAATAGTAACTTAGAAATTCATTCCACGCCGAAGTGGCAAAATATTTCCGCTCCGGATCCAGTTTGCGGACCGAGCGCAGCAGGCGATGCAAATTCTCATTGGCAAATCCCGCGGGCAAGCGCCCGAGAAACAATCTGGCTCGATCGAAATCGATAACATGGGCAGCCACGCCGTCCCCTTCCGGCCGCACCAAGATGTTTTTCAAGTTCAAATCAGCGTGATACACGCCTTCCCGGTGCAGGGCGCGCACAGTCATGGCCACGGCCTTTAAAGTCGAAGTGAGCCCCACTTTTTGAACGAATGGGCTTTGCACGGCCGCCCAGAGGTCCTGCGCATCGCGCAACTTTTGGGTGATCAGCCAACCGCGATAAACGGGACCGTAAACCGGACTCACGCACGCCCCATAAACTTCCACCGTGCGCACGCCCCGGCGGCGCAGTTCTTCCGTTATGCTCAACTCGCGGAATGGACGGGGCGGCCAGGTAAAAAACCAATCCCGGGTAAAAGGCCGAAGCAGGCCTCCATGGCGGTAGGCTCGAATCAATGCGGTATCGCCGCCCGTTAAAGCGACCGCCCTCAGAGTTGTGCGCCCTTGATAGCGTTCATCGATTTCGCCGCGGGTCGCATCGACGCAAAGCGAAGGGTCGATGACGTTTTCTCGATCCCGGCGAACGATCAGGCGATTACCACGGTTATCGGCGACCTTGTTGAATCCCGGCGGCACCGGTCCCCAGGTCATTTTCTCGTTGAACATCTCTTGACGCAGGCTCGCGCAACAACGCCGAATCAAACCGCGATCACTTCCGGGCGAAAACCATCCGCCGAGTCCACGCTTCGGGTGCGATCAACCGTCAGCAATCGCTCCACCGCCGCCAGCGCCTTCTCGGGCTGAATCTGACGGATGCACTCTTCGGTTCCCAAAGGGCAGCGCCGCCCGCCGTGAGAAGCGCAGGGACGGCAGATGAGCTTCTTTTCCAACACGATAGCCTTATCCGTGTAAGGATAAAAACCGAGCTCGGGGGCTGTCGCACAAAACAGGGCTACCGTAGGTACTCCCCGCGCCACGGCGACATGCATCGGACCGCTATCATTGGTCACAAACACCCGGCAGCAGCTCAGGGCCGCCGGCAGCTCGCGTAGGTTGATTTTCCCGACCAGATTGATGACCGGGACCCGGCACCGTTCCTCCACTTCGCTCACGATTTTGGCGTCCTCCGCGCCGCCAAAGAGCAAAATCTGGCAGTCGATCTTCTCTTTAATCCGTTGTATCAGGTGCGCAAAACCGGATGGCCACCAGCGCTTTGTCGCCCATACGGAGCCCGGATTGACGCCCAGCAAAACTTCATCAAGGTCAACTCCGAGCGCATCGAGTTTTTGTTCCACTGCCGCCTTGACCCCGGGAGATACCGGCAAATCGAGAGTTCGACGACAATCCTCGGCCCTGACCCCGAATGGCTCAAGAACCGCCAGATTTCTTTCCACATCGTGGCGTCTGGAATCGCGGCTGCCTCGAGCATGAAAGAAAAACCACCCTCCGCTCTGGCGAAGCCCAACGCGATACGGAATCTCCGCAAGCCGCAGCAAAATGGCGCTACGCAGTGATTTGTGCGGGGTCAAAGCGGTGGTAAAACCCTTTGCTTTCAAATCGGCCGCTGTGCGCCGCAAACCGAACCATCCGCGGTCGGCATTGTTCTTGTCATAAACGAGGATCTCGTCGATGGCCGGATGGTCTTGCAACAGTTCCCCTGCCATGGGCAGACACATGACCGACAACCGTTTTACCGGGAAACGCCGTCTGATTTCCGCAATCAGCGGCAGGGTCAGCACCGTGTCGCCGAGAAAACTGGTTTGTAAAACCAGGACGTTGTCCCAACTCGCTCGCGCCATCGGGATTACAATCGGACAGCCTCATCGATCAACATGATCGGTATGTCGTCTTTGATGGGATACATCAAACGGCAGGCGTCGCAGACAAGCCCGTCCGCGCTTTGGTTAAGATGGATATCGCCTTTGCATTTGGGACACGCCAGGATATCCAGGAGTTCTTTGCTGATGGCCATCGAATCACCTCCTCGCAGAGAAAGCCGGAGCGTAGCGGATCACCGCTGGTAAGGCTTCATCGCATCCCAACCGCGCCGATAAGTGCGTTGGGTCTGGGCCGGGTCGCGATTGACAAACGGGCGGGCGTACATCGGATGTTTCAGGCTCCTGACCTCGTGCTCCAAGACAAACTTCAAACTTCCGTCCTCCGGATCGACGATATCCTTGAAGCGAAACTGATGATTGCGCACATCCTCGGAAAGCAGACCGCGTTTCTTCAAGTCGCCGTAGGGGGCTGAAAAATTGGCCACGTAGATGGCGATATGATGCCCGTCATAGGGCGCCAGTTCCCTTTGGGTTTCCCGAAACCCTAAGAACTGTTGGCGCCCGACGAGGATTCGGCCCACAGGTCCGTCGGCATCGTTTGCGATCACCGCCGGCGCTCTGAAAACCGTTTCGTAGAATCGCAGAATTCCGCCCATGGCCCCGGGCGGAACAAAAAACTCCACGTAGGGTATGCCTATCGCCATATCGCCGAAATCGGCCCGGCTCTCGAAGCAACGGTAACGATTGCCCCACGGTGAAGTTACCGCAATATGATCGGCATAAGCGGTAAACTCGAACGCTGTCCCCTGCAAGGCTTCGGCCACCGATTCGAGCCGCGTTCTGAGCGCGTCCAGATCAGGCATCACGAGTCCCACATGACCGTCGATCACTTGCGGCGAGCGCGTCGGCAGGTGGAACTGCTGCTCGCCTGCATTCACCCACATGTTGTTCAAACCGACATTGATATAGGGATCGCGCGTCAAGCCCAATCCAATGACGTAAAACAGCGTCGCCAGCGCTTGATCGGGAATCTGTACGTTGACATGCTCGAGCGCAATAATATTGCCGAGATCTTCTTCGATATAATCGTTCATAATCGACCTCCAGAGAAACAGCAGCGCCTCCGGCCGAGTAAAACCTTTAATATTTCAGTGAACGAATCCATTCCCACTGCGCCGCCAGACCGGCTTCCAGGCCGGACTTCGGGGCATAGCCGAGTTTGTTTCGCGCTTGATCAAGACGCGCCCGGGTATGGCGCACATCGCCTTTCTGGCGGTCAAAACGCTCCAGTTTTGCCTTGCGCCCGGCAATTTTTTCGATCAACTCGATGGCGTCCAACAGGCCGACCTCCGAACCGCCGCCCAGATTAAACACCTCGCCCGAACCAGGATAGTGCGCCGCCCCGAGGATCCCGTCCACGATATCCGCGACGTAAGTAAAGTCGCGGGTTTGCTCGCCGTCATCGTAGAGCGGCACCTCGTCCCCGCGCAGCAGCGAGCGCATGAATTTATGAAAAAACATATCGGGCCGCTGCCGCGGCCCGTAGACGGTAAAAAACCGTAAAGCGACCGTCGGCACGTTAAAAGCCTGACAATAGAGGTAACACAGATGCTCAGCCGCGAGCTTGGTCGCGCCGTACGGGGATACCGGCCTGGTGGCGCCGTCTTCGCGCATGGGCAGATCGACGGTGTCGCCATAAACCGAGGAGGTGGAGGCGTAAACGAATTTGACGAGTTCCAGGTCCTTCGCGGCTTCGAGCAACCGCTGGGTCGCTTGAATATTGTTTTCCGTGTAGCGGCCGAAATCCTTCCCCCAGCTCGATCGTACGCCCGGTTGTCCGGCCAAATGAAAAACATAATCGACTCCGTCGAGCAACCGCGTCATATCCGCTTTCAGCAGGTCCTCGGCAAAAAATTCAAAATTGGGATTCTGCCCGATAACGGCCACATTGGCTTCCTTGAAATGCCGCGGATAATTGTCGAGAAAATTGTCGATAGCGACGACTTCGTGACCCGCGGCCAGCAACCTTTCCGCGAGGTGCGAGCCGATAAATCCCGCCGCGCCCGTAATTAACGATTTCATCGCCTCTCCATACCTTCAGCCATTCGGCGTTCACGCGCCACGATCCATTGGCCCGCGTGCCAAAGGTCGGCGAAGGCCGGCACTTCGCCCCGGGACGCCAGAGACGCCGCCGAAGCATCCCGTAATAAAAGCCCCGTCGCACCGACTATTTCTGCAAGCTGCATATCCGTCATTTGATCGCCGATCAGATAAGACGCCGCGGCATTCAAGTCAAGCTCTTCGACCGCCTGGTGCACCATGCCTGGGTTTGGTTTGCGGCAATTGCAGGCCACGCGATAATCGCGCAGCCCTTCCGTGGGATGGTGCGGGCAATAATAGATGGCGTCCAAAAAAACCCTCTCGGCGGCGAGCCTTTCCCTCAATAGAGCGTGGATTGCAGCCAGTTCGCGTTCGGACAAGTAACCGCGCGCCACCGCAGATTGATTGGTTACGACGACGAGCTTGAAGCCTAAATCGCCAAGACTGCGCAACGCCGCGCCGACACCGGGAAGAATTTCCACCTGCTCCGGCCGCGAAAGATGGCCCACTTCGCGAATTAATGTACCGTCCCGATCGAGAAATATCGCCGCCCCCGATGTTACGCTACTCATTGCCGAACTTCTCGAGACCTTGCGACCTTTTCCACGATTTGATCGACCAGCGCCGCGCCGTCTTCTACGGCCATCGCAACGCGCAACGCCAGCAGCTTTTCCTTGGCAAACGGGAAACGTGCCAGTTTCAGGATATCCTTCTCGGTGGTGATGATCAAATCGACTCGCCGTGCCGCCCGATTTATCCGCTGCCAATCGCGCGCCGTGTAACAATGATGATCCGGGAACTCCAGCGTGTCGACCAATTCGCCTTCCCACTGGTGAATGACTTCATATAGCCCTCGCGGATCGGCGATACCGGTCACGGTGAGAATCTTTCGCTGGCAAATCAGCCCCAGGGAAAGCTCCCTGCAGCGATTGGCGGTCAATTCAATCAAGGCCACCGGCTCCAGGGTGCCATTGAAAGCCGCGGCGCCGAGCCTTTTCGGCAAATGCCGGCGCCAGCGATCCCGGTTCCCCGTGATCAGGAGACCGCTGGCGCGACGCAGGTTTCTCCGCGATTCGCGAAAGGGTCCGGCGGGCAAAACCGAACCCGACGCGTCGCTCCCGAGCAACAGCAGGTCAAAATCCCGCCGCACCCGGCGGTGCTGAAATCCGTCGTCAAGAATAAAAACATCCACGTCGGTGCTGCCGAGCAGGGCGACGGCAGCAGCCCTACGGTCTTTGGCCACCGCGATTTTTTGGCCGTAAAGCCGGGCCATCATCACAGGCTCGTCTCCCGCCCTTGAAATCTCATCCTCGGCCTGGCCGGCAGTCGGTGTCTCTGAAATACCGTTTAGCACCACGGGATCGCGAACGCGCCGGCCATAGCCGCGGCTCAAGATACCTACCTTTAGCCCGCGGCGGCTCAGCTCCTGAGACAGCCAGATGGTGGTCGGCGTCTTCCCGGTGCCGCCCACCGTAAGGTTTCCAACGCTGACGGTTGGCCGCGGCAAAAAAACCGATTTTAGCAAACCCCACGAGAACAACGCATTGCGAGCTTGCGCGAGGAGGCGGTAAATAAACGCCGCCGGCAACAATAATAGCCAGAGCGATTTACCGCCAAACCCCTTCCGCTCCCACACCCCGCGAACCGCAGCCGGCGTCATAGAATTTCAGCGCGAGCCCGCAATGGCTGGGTCCGATGCTGCCAGACAAATGATCACAAATAGCGCTCGGCCAAATTGAGATTGCGCTCTAATGCGTCGTTTGCACGGTCGGCGATTTCAGCCCCAAGGGCTCCCATTCGGCGCCGTTTTTCAGCGTCGCTTAACAGTGCGGCGACAGTCTCGGCCAGATCCGTCGCGCTTCGGACCTGCAGCGCCGCACCCGCGTTCAGGAGATCGTCTGCGATAGCCTGGAAATTAGCCATGTGCGGACCGAAGAGAATCGGCCGTTGCCATCGCGCCGGCTCCAGAACATTATGTCCCCCCGCATTCACCAGGCTGCCGCCGACAAAGGCGATGTCCCCTACGGCGAAAAAATCGGCAAGCTCGCCCACCGTATCGAGCAGAAGCACCTCTGCGTCGACCGAAAACGCACCCGGGACATCGCTCTTTCTCTGGAAATCAAACTTGCCCTGCTGCAGCAGTTTTGCAACCTCGTGGCAACGCTCCGGATGGCGCGGAGCCAGCACCATGGAGAGCTTTGGAAAACTGCGCTTCAGCGAGGCAAAGGCGCTCAAAAGGATTTCCTCTTCGCCTTTGTGGGTGCTGCCGGCCACCAGCCATTGCTTGCCGTTCGCGAGAACGGAGCGCAAATGACGCCCGCGTTGGCATGGGTGGTCCGCGGCGAACTTCAAGCTTCCCACCACCGACACCCTTCGTTCATCAGCGCCGAGCCTGATGATTCGCGCCGCATCCTCCTCGGACTGCATGCCGAGGGCCGTAAAATAACCCAGGACGCGGCGGAAAAAACCGCGGAACCTGGCGTAACGCGGCAGCGCTTTTTCGGACAACCGCCCGCTCAACATGAGCGTCGGCACGCCGCGCCGGAATGCCTCGCGCAGCAGGTTAGGCCAAATTTCGGTTTCGATCACGACCAGAAGCGCAGGATCAAGCTTCTTTAGAACGCGCCGGACGTTGCACCGCAAATCGATGGGGAGATAAATGACCGAATCGGCTCCGAGGGAATCGGCCGCCACGCGGTTCCCGGTAGCGGTGAAGGTCGAAACCAGCACTTTTCGGTCGGGTGCCCGGGCCTTGATTTCCCGCACCAAGGGCGCGGCGGAACGAACCTCGCCCACCGATGCGGCGTGAATCCACACGGGTCGCGCGGAGCCCAAGGCCGATATACAACGATCGGGAATGAGTCCCATCCGTTGAAGAAAGCCGCGCCGATATCTCGGGCCCAAAACCACTATCAGCGGCAGCAAAGGCAGGGCGAAAACGAATGCGGCCGTCAGAATCAAATTATAGCCCGCGTACCCCATGACGTCGCTCGACCCTAATGCAGCACGTTGCGCTCTTCCCTTTCACCGCTATCTTCCAGCACCTGCAAGGCGTGCAACCGCCCGTACTCGCCATTTTTCGCGAGCAATTCATCGTGCGTGCCCACTTCGGCGACGGCGCCATCGACCAGCACCACGATCCGGTTGGCGCGCCGTATCGTCGATAATCGATGGGCGATCACGATGGTCGTGCGTGTCGTCATGAGTTTCTCCAGCGCCTGTTGAACCAGCATTTCCGAATCGCTATCCAACGCCGAAGTGGCCTCGTCGAGAATCAGGATGGGAGCGTTTTTCAGCACCGCCCGGGCAATCGCCAATCTTTGCCTTTGCCCTCCGGAAAGCTGCATGCCCAGCTCACCGATCACCGAATCGTACCCCTTGGGCAGCTGGGTAATGAAATCGTGGGCATTCGCCGCCTTGGCCGCCGCCACGACGGCGTCCATGTCGCAGTCCGGTCGGCCGTAGGCGATGTTGTTTTTGACCGTGTCGTTAAAAAGAAACGTATACTGGGTGACGATGCCGATTTGGCAGCGCAGCGAGCGTACGGTCAAATCGCGCAGATCGACGCCGTCAAGGGTGATCCGCCCGGATGTGACGTCATAAAAGCGCGGAATCAAGTCCACCAGGGTGGTCTTACCCACGCCGCTCATCCCCACCAAGGCGACCATCTGTCCGGCCTCGATGGTCAAATTGATATTTTTCAAAACCGGTGCCTGCGCGTAGGCGAAACTCACATCATGAAACTGAAGCTTCTCGCGAAAGGGTTTGGCGTGAAGCGCACCCGGTTTGTCGACGATCGCCGGGTTTTCATCGAGCATCTCAAAAACCCGTTCGGCTCCCGCCAGACCTTGATGCAATGTCGTGTAGGTCCGCGTCAGACCTTTAAACGGCGCATACATCAGGAACATGGCCGCCATGAAAGCCATAAACTCGCCCTGGGTCCGGCCGCCCGTGATCACGCTCCAGCCGCCGTACCAGACTATCCCGCCGATGGCAAACGAGGCCAGCAGCTCCATCGACGGGGCCACCACCGCCTTGATCCGGCTCGCGCGCAACGACTGTTTGAACAACCGCCAGTTTTCCCGCATGAAGCGCCGGTCCTCGTACTCCTCCATGCCGAAAGCTTTGACGATGCGGTTGCCTTGAATGCTTTCCTGCAACAGCGCGGTGAGGGCGCCGGTGCTGATCTGGCCGCGCCGGGTAAAGCGTTTGATTTTTTTGCTCAAGTGCATGATGGGCAGCACGGAGGCGGGAAAAACGAAGAAGGCAATGCTCGCGAGCACCCAATCCATCATAAAGGCGACCACGGTCAAGACCACCAGCGAGGTCACATCTTTCATAAAAGACGCCAGGGCGTCAGTGACGGCGAAACGCAGCAGCATGACATCGCTGTTGACGCGCGCCAGGAGCGTCCCGGTGGGATGCCGATGAAAGAAGGACAGGGAGAGCGTTTGAAAATGGCGGTTCAACTGGTTGCGGACATCATTGATGACGCGCAGCCCGACAAAGTCGTTCAAATAACTCTGACCGAAGTGCAACAGACCGCGAAAGGCGAATATTCCCACCACCAGAGCGGGCAGATAGGACAAGACCGTTTGATCCTTGCGCGCGAAGACGTCGTCCATGATATGCCGGACCAGGAATGGAATGGCGCCGTCGGTGGCGCCGAAGGCGACCATGCATGCCAGCGCCAGAACGAAATACGGCCAGATATAGGGTTTCAGAAATTGGAGTAATCTCAAATAGGTGTTCAAAACGTCACCGCTTTCTCAGACCATCATAGCGACGGCCAAGTCGGCTACTCGCTCCGCGGCACCAGGCTCGCCCAGAAGGTGGCGCAGTCCGGCCAACTTCTCGGCGATGGCCGAGCGCCGCCCGGCGTCATCCAGCAACAGCCGGGATTCGGCTACGATTCGCCGCGGATTGACTTCTCCCTGGATCAATTCCGGCATGAGCCTTTCGCCGGCAATCAGGTTCACCATGCCGATATGATCGACGCGCACGAGCAGGCGGGCGAGCCAGTAGGTTAGCCACGTTACACGGTAGACGATAATCATCGGCCGGCCGAGAAGCGCGGTTTCCACCGTCGCCGTGCCGGAAGCGGTCCACACGAGATCGGCCGCATGGACGGCATTATAGCGCTCTGCGGAGACTACCGGGATTCGAAGTCCGGGCTGGTTAAGCGCCGACTCCATCTCCGCCGCGTCCATCGTACTGGCGCAAACGCACAGAAACTGCACCTGCCGCTCATGACTCAACTGCCGCGCCGCGTCGCGCATGATCCCCAGATGCATCGCGATCTCGGCTGGGCGGCTGCCCGGCAAAATAGCGACGGTCGGTGTGGCCGGATCGAGATGATACTGGGTCAAAACCGATTCGCGGCTGCGGGTCACGTGAACCATTTCCAGAAGCGGGTGGCCGACGAAAACGACCTTGACCCCATGGCGCCGATAAAAATCCACCTCGAAGGGAAAAACCACGGCCATTTGATCGACATAACGAGCGATCTGTTGCGCTCGTCCCCGGCGCCAGGCCCAAATCTGCGGACTGATGTAATAAAGCACGGGTATATGCAACGAATTGGCGATTCGCGCCAAGCGCAAATTGAAATCGGGAAAATCGATCAAGACCAATAAGCTCGGGCGCCGCTCGCGCAAGGCGCCGCGCAGGATGGCAAATGCCTGCCATATATTTTTCAAATTACCCGCCAGTTCCACCAGGCCCATACCGGTCAGTTTGGAAACGGTGAAAAGCGTTTCAAAATCGGTTTGCTTGAGCTGTTCCCCCGCGACGCCGAAAATCTTGAGCGTCCGATCACGCTTATGCAGCGCCCGCACGAAACTAGCCCCGTAAATGTCTCCCGAAGCTTCCCCGACGACGAGCATGACTTGTTTCGGCAATGGCGATTCCCTTCTCGAACTCGGACCGCTTGGCTCACAGCTGGGCTCTGATCATCGAAGCGATTTCCAGGGCGCGCAGGCCGTCGGCCCCACCCACCAGCGGCACCGTTCTGGTACGCACGCAGCCAAGAAAGGAGTCGATCTCATCGGCGAGAGCGTCGCCGTCTTTGATCTCGATGTTTTCACTGCGGATGTCCAGCCAACCGGCACCGGGCGCCGGCTTGTGAATGATTTGCGCCCGGCGCTGGTCGTAATCGATAGAGATATAGGCATCGGGTTGAAAAAACCGCACTTTGCGCTCGCGTTTGAGTGAGACCCGGCTCGCCGTCACATTAGCGATGCAACCGCCGGAGAAAGTAATGCGGGCGTTGGCGATATCCGGCTTGTCAGTCAACACCGGCACTCCTACGGCCTCGACCCGCTCCACCGGGGCCCGAACTAGACTTGCGATCACGTCGATGTCGTGAATCATCAGATCCAACACCACGTCGACATCGGTACCGCGCTCTACAAACGGCGCCAGCCGATGGCATTCAACGAATTTGGGTTCTTTGATGACGCTTTCCAGCCGTCTGATCGCCGGATTGAATCGTTCCAGATGGCCGACCTGCAGGATCACGCCTTTGGCCTCCGCCGCGGCCACCAACTGCCGCGCCTCGCCGATCTCCGCGGTAAGCGGCTTTTCCACCAGGACATCCACTTCGGCATCGATGAAATCGCGGGCCACCCGGTAATGTTCACGCGTCGGCACCGCGATGCTGACGCATTGCACCCGGCCGATCAGCTCGCGGTAATCGGTTAGCGCCGGCGCTCCCACCGTGGCGCCGATTTCAACCGCCCGCCGTTCATCCACATCGACAATGGCGATGAGATCAGCGTGCGCGGATGCGGCATATTTCTCGGCATGGAACCTGCCCAAATAGCCAACGCCGATGACCGCGCAGGCAACCTGTTCTGGAACCGCCATTAAAGATCCTGCCCCGACACTCCGACGACGGCGATGCGATGATCGTTGGCCGCGCGAAGCAGGCGCTCTTTTTCCAATAGGATCGTTTTGCCCGCTTCCACCGCCAACACCGCCCCGCCAACCTCCTTCAGAATCCCGATGGTATCCACGCCGGCAGCCGGCACATCAAAGCGCAGGTCCTGTTGCGGCTTGCTGACTTTGACAACGACGCAGCCCGATTGCGCCAGCGCGCCGCCCCGCCGAATCGCCGCATCGGTTCCTTCCACCGCTTCAACCGCAACCACGACTTGCTTTTTGATGACGACGCTCTGTCCGATGCCGAGCCGGCCGATTTCCTTGGCCACGCGAAAGCCGAACCGAATGTCCTTCCATTCCGCGGCGCTCGGCGCGCGCTCGGTGAAAACCCCTTCGGTGGCGACGATGTGCGGCAGGCAAATCGTCGATTGCAGGATCTGGATACCTTCGGCCGCGAGCTCGTCCGCAATGCCGCGCAGCAACGCGTCGTCCTCCCGGCTTTTCATCCTGGCCAAGAAAACCGCGCCGCGCCAATCGGGACGAAAATTGCCAAGCAGCCGCACTTTTTGAATCCCTCCCGCCATGACGGCCTGACGGACTTCGGCGCGGCGAAAGACCTCGATGATCCGTCCCAGTTGACCGACATAGACCCACGACACCTCATCGACAACGGCTTCGATCGCCGGGTCGGTTTCACCGCGGTGCGCCACCGCAATCACGCCGAACCCCGAGCGTTTAGCCTCTTCGGCGAAAATCAAGGGAAACTTGCCGTTGCCCGCGATCAGGCCTAGTTTCTTCGTCATCGATCTAACCGGGCGCTCAAGGTTTCAAGAAACGCGGCTCACCGGCATACGCCGCGCCGAGAGCCGGCGATGAATTGAACAAATTTTTCCACTTCGGGAATGGCAGGAAGCTCTTGACGTATCCTGGCGAGTGCGTCCTCGGTTTTCAGCTTGGAGCGAAAAACGATACGATACGCTTGGCGAATCGCCCGGATGGTCGCCTTATCGAAACCCCGTCTCTTGAGTCCCTCCAGATTTAGACCACGGAGCTTGGCGCGGTCTCCCGTGGCATTACAGTAAGGCGGCACGTCCATAGAAACCATGGAACCCGCCCCCAAGATGGAGCCGCTGCCGATGCGAACGAATTGGTGGATCCCCACCAAACCGCCGACGATGACATGGTCTTCGACCACCACATGGCCGCCCAAAGTAGCGCCGTTGGCGATGACATTACGGTCGCCGACGATGCAGTCGTGCGCGATGTGGCAGTACATCATCAAAAGATTCTGATCCCCCACTCGGGTCACCATACCGCCGCCGCTTGTACCCGGATTGAGCGAAACATATTCGCGGATGGTATTGCCGTTGCCGATCCACAGTCGGCTGGGTTCACCCTTGTATTTGAGATCCTGCGGCGGGGAGCCCACGCTGGCGAACGGAAAAATCACGTTATTTTCACCGAGCGTCGTCCGCCCCTGAACGGCGACATGAGAGCGGAGCTTGGTCCCTTTGCCGATTTGAACTCCGGCGCCGACGACACAATAGGGGCCGATCTCCACATCGCGGTCCAACTCGGCTCGGGCATCGACAATCGCGGTCGGATGCAATTTACCCATGGCACGCGCGGCCCTTCATGCCAACTCCACCTCCATGGCCGAGATCTCAGCCTGGGCGACCAACTTACCGTCCACCGTGGCCAGCCCCTGCATCTTCCAATAAGAGCCCCGCCGCTTGAGACAAGTGAGTTCCATGCGCAACTGATCGCCGGGTTCCACCGGCCGCTTGAATTTGACGTTGTCCAATCCCGTAAGGACGAAAACCTTATGGTTGTCAACGCCGCCGCGCGCGTGTTGCGCGAAAATCGCGCCCACTTGCGCCATCGCTTCGCAGATCAGCACGCCGGGCATCACCGGCCGGTTGGGAAAATGACCCTGGAAGAAGTTCTCGTTGATCGACACGTTTTTGATTCCGACGATCTTTTCATCGCCGTGAATCTCCAAGATGCGATCGACCAGCAAAAATGGATAGCGGTGGGGGATTTGTTTCAAAATATCTTTAACGTCCAGCATCGCCGTCGCTCTCCTTCCCCGCCGCTTTTAACAATCGTGCCAGCTGTTTTTCCATCCGTCGGACCGTTTTCCACAATCCGGGCAGTTGGGGCAGCAACACGACGACTTTGAGCCATTCTTTGTGCGGTGCCGCGTCGATAAAACCCGAGACCACCGTGCGCGGCTCTATCTTGCGGCCCACGCCGCTCTTCGGACCGACGGTCGCACCATCGCCGATTTGCAGATGTTGGGCGATTCCTACCTGACCGGCGAGAGTCACGTCTTTGCCGACGCGAGTGCTGCCGGCGATACCGACTTGCGCCGCAAATATCGAATTATCGCCCACGCTCACATTATGCCCGACCTGAACCAGATTATCGATCTTGACGCCTCGGCCGATGATCGTCCTGCCAAGCGTCGCTCTGTCGATGGTGGTATTGGCGCCGATCTCGACATCATCGCCGACTTCGACAATGCCGATTTGCGGGATCTTGATCCGGTTGTCGCCCGCGCCGGCGTAACCGAAACCGTCGCTGCCAATGACCGCCCCCGCGTGCAGGATGACGCGGTCGCCGACCCGGCACCCCTCGCGAATCACCACGTTGGGATGCAGCATACACTCGGCGCCGATTGCCGCATCGTCGCCGATAAAAACCCCCGGGAATAGCGTCGATCCTTTGCCGATTCGCGCGCGCGCACCGATGTAGACGTTCGGGAAAATGGTCAGGTCTTCGGCCAAGACCGCCGAACCGTCGATAAAGGCTGCCGAACTGACCGTGCGGCTAAACTGCGGCGGCGGACAAAACAAACGAAGAACCGTGGCAAAAGCCCTATAGGGGTCGGCCACTTCAAGGTAGTTGATCCGCGCAGCGGCGTTACCGCCGGCCGCGCCGCCGGGACCGACAATCACCGCGCCGGCCCGGCACTGCCGCAAGTAGCGTTGATAACGCGGATTGCTGAGGACGGTGATGGCCCCCTCGCCGGCCTCGTCGATTGCCGCCACCGCGGTAATCAATACGGCCGGGTCACCGATGACCGTTCCGCCCACATGGGCGGCGAGCTCGCCGAGGGTTAGCGCTTTGGTCACTTCTTTTTTATCCGGCTGTTGTAAGTCTCGATCACTCTGTTGGTGATGTCGATGCCCTGGTCGCTGTAAAGAATTTGCGAGCGCTCTAAAATCAGCGTAAATTTATCGGCCTTGCCCACTTCGTTGACGATGACCTCCAGATCTTTGAGAATGTCGGACATCATTTCGCTTTCTCTGTGCCTAAGATCCTGCTGGTAATCCCCCATCGTCCGCTGCAAGTGGATTGAGCGTTTCTGAAACTCCGCTTCCATATTGCGCCGCTCCTCGTCCCTCAAGAGCGGCCCCTTTTTATCGATATCGTTTCGCAACCTTTCGAGCTCTTGCCGCTCCTTCATGAGTTCGGCTTCGACTTTTTTAACCTGCGCTTGAAAACGGTCCTTCGCTCTTTTGCCGGCCTGCGATTCGGCAATGACTCGCTGAATGTCGATGAAACCGATCTTGACTTTTTCCTGCGCCCACAACTGCGCAGGCGCCAGGGCCAGCGCGAAGACAACTAGCCAATGCTTCACGTAACCTCCAAAGAATGAGTTCAAACAGGTAAGAGAGCGACTCAGGGTTGACTGCCAATCGTAAAGCCGAGCACGGAAGTTTCATCGCCGGATTGCTTGTTGAGGGGCAGTCCGAGCTCGACTCGCAATGGGCCGAAGGGGGACATCCATCGGACGCCGGCGCCCACGGACCGCCTCATATCGCCGAAACTAAAGCCTTGTGAATAGCCGAAGGCGTTTCCCATATCGAAAAAGGCGACACCGCGAAGGCCATAGTTCTCGAAAATCGGAAACAGCAGTTCCACGTTGAACACCATCGCCTTGTCGCCGCCGATCACGTCGCTGCCCCTGCAGACCTGCGGATCGCTATCATCGCAACGCGAAGGCGCCCGGGGACCGAGACTGCGATCGGCGAATCCGCGAATCGAGTTGATCCCGCCCAGGAAATAACGCTCAAACAGCGGCAGGTCGCTTTTGCCGCTGTTGCGCGTCGCGAAACCGATCCCGTACCCGAGCGAGCCGCCCAACGCCAAAACGTACGATCCGCCCCAATTGGGATCTTTGAGGAGCGGATAATGCCAGCGCCCGCTTAAGTCCGACTTGATGAATCGCGAATCGCCGCCAAGACCGGCCACCTTGACCGAAAGCCCCGACCTGGTCCCCTCGGTCGGATTGAAGAAATGATCCCGGCTGTCGTAGGTAAATCCCGGAGTCACGCTGCTGGTCAGCGTTCGTCCCGCCTCATCTTTGATCAACTGGGAGGCGTTTGACGATATTCCGGTGATATTTTCCCGGGTGAGATCGTAGGACACCCCGCCGCGCATATAATCCCAAAACGTCACAGACTCCTGACTCGCCAGCTCATCGGAACCCGGGGCCGCCGACCGATCCCGGCCAAAAAACGGCATGCGAAATTCTTTCAAGGGATAGCTGGTGCTCACGCCGAAACCAAGCTTGCGCTCATCGAAATCGCTAAATTCCCGCTTGGTATTGAAGGCATCGAGGCCAAGAGCCATTTTGGAGTCGTTGAAATAGGGATCATTGGCGCTGATCACGAAGTCTTGCCGGCGGGAGCCGATGGCAAAACTGCCGCTTATCCCCTGACCTCGGCCCATCAAATTTTTCTCGGAGATTACGGAATTAAATAGAAACCCGTCGCCGCTGCTGAAACCCGCACCCACTTGGAAAGTCCCGGTAGGCCCCTCTTTGACGTCAACGAGGACATCCAGGACATCGGGCTGCTCGGTTTTCTTGGTGGTTATTTGTACGTCTTCGAAATAACCGGTCCGTTGCAGCGCATTGCGGCTCTGGGTAATCTTGGTGCCCGAGTAGAGCTCCTGCTCATGGGCTAGCAATTCGCGCCGGACCACTTTGTCCCGGGTTTTGGTATTGCCCGCAATCAAGATTCGATTGAAGTACACCGGCGGCCCCTTGGCGATGACCAGGGCGACATCGACATTTTTTTGTTCTTGATTGACCCGGGTGACCGGATCGACCTGGACAAAGGCAAAGCCCTTGTTGGAATACATCTCCGTTAGAGTCGTAATGTCATCGCGCAATCGGCTGCCGCGAAAGATTTGACCGCTGGTCAGCTTTACCGATTTGAGCATTTGATGTCCGTCTTCGATCAATTCGCCGCCGATTTCGACCTTGCCGACGCGATACTGCGGGCCTTCATGAATTCGAAAAACCACTTCCAGCCCGTCGCGCGCGCGAAGGATCACCGGATCATCGATTTTGTGCTCCACATAACCGTTGTCGTTGTAGAAATTCGACAAAATCGCCACGTCGTTGGTAAGCATGTCGCGGTCCAAGACGCCGCGGTTCGTGATAAACGAGAAAATCCACTCCTCTTTGGTGGCGATCAAGCCCTTGAGCTCGCTGTGCGGAAATGCCTTGTTGCCCTCGAAGGAAACCCGCTTGATCAAAAGTCTGTTGCCTTCGATGATGTCCACGGTCACCACGGCCTGGTTGGCCGTTTCGACGGCAACCGAATAGTCCACCGCCGCATTCACATAACCCTGCTCGTTGTATAACTTTCGAACCTTGTCAATTCCTTCGGCGACTTTGGCGCGGTCGAGAATCGTGCGCGGCGTGATTCCCAGAGCGGATTGCACCTTGTCACGCGTCACCTGGGCCGCCCCCTGAATCACCACTTCGCGCACATAAGGCTTTTCTTTTACCGTATAGGTGAGAACGCCGTCCTGCGACAGTTCCGCCTTGACGTCCTCAAAAAAACCCATGCGGAAGATCGCCTTGATATCTTGCTCGACGAGAGCGGAATCGAAATTTTCGCCGGCCCGGCTCTTCAAGTGCAGTCGAATGCCGTCGTCTTCGACACGCAAATTGCCGGAAATTCTAATTTCTTTGAGAGGTACTTTCTCTTGGCCAGGGATCGCGGCAGGAAACGCCAAAAGCAAACCCAATACCATTGCGGCAAACCCGGCATGGATTGCAATTTTGAATGCCTTAAAGGATTCCAACGCGGCTTTCAAATGGACTCTCAAGGAAATTGGCGAGATCGACAATTGTTTAGCAAATTCGAATACTTTTGTAAAGCCATTTCCCATGCCCCCTGGCTTATAGCAGCAGGCCGTCCTTGATCTCCACGCGGCGGCCGATTTTTGCCGCAAACTCCCGGTTATGGGTCGCCACCACCAGTGCAATCTTATGTTCCTCGTTGAGCTGAAACAGTAGCTCCTCGACCTCCTCGCCGATTCTCACATCCAGGGAGCCCGTGGGCTCGTCCGCCAGCACAAGCTTAGGCCTTAAGATCACCGCCCGCGCCACCGCCACCCGTTGCTGCTCGCCGCCGGAAAGCTTGCCCGGCCGATGGTCGAGGCGATCCTTTAACCCGACTCGTTCCAACAACTCTTCCGCGTCGCCTCTGGCTCGCGCCGCATCCTCTCCATGAATCAGAGCCGGAAGCATAACGTTTTCCAAAGCCGTGAAATCCGGCAATAGATAATGAAACTGAAAGACAAAGCCGATTTGCCGGTTGCGAAACTGGCACAGCGAGGCCTCGTCTTCCAGCGGCAGCGCTTTGCCGCCAAACAGGATTTGGCCCCGGGTCGGGCGGTCGAGAGTGCCGAGAATATGAAGCAAGGTGCTTTTCCCAACACCTGATTGGCCGACTACCGCCAAGCGTTCGCCTTCGGTCAAATCGAGATCGATTCCCCGCAGGACGTGAATCTCCGTGTCTCCTTCAACAAAGGACTTGTGCAAGCCTCGCACTGAAAGCAGGCCGTTATTCATAACGAATGATTTCGACGGGATCGAGTTTGGCCGCCTGGCGCGACGGATAGATGCTGGCAATCAAGCAAACGAGAAAGGATGCCACGGCGACCAAAAGGAAGTTGCTCCAGTAAATGCGCACGGGCACCGTGGAGATTAGAAAGACGTCCTTCGGAAGTTGAAACTCGTACTGCGCGATTAGAAAGCACACCGCCAAACCCAGCACCACCCCTAAAATCGTACCGACGACGCCGATGATAAACCCTTTGAGCAAAAAGATCCTTCGGATGCTTTTTTGCGTCGCGCCCATCGACCTTAGGATCGCGATGTCCTTCTTCTTCTCCATCACCACCATGACCAGCGTGGAAACAATATTGAACGCGCCGATCAAAATCATCAAAAGCAAGACCAGGAAATACACGGTTTTTTCCAGTTGCAAGGCGGAAAACAGATTGGGCCAGAGGCGAGTCCAGTCCTCGGCGAAATACGGGAACCCCAAACGTTGCTGGATACGCTCCGCCACTTCTCGGGACCGATTGACGTTTTGGACGCGAATTTCGATGTTCGTCACGCCATCGCCCATTTCGAAAAATCTTTGCGCCTCCGTGAGACCCATGAACACCAGGGTCGAATCGATCTCGCTCATGCCGGTTCTGAGGATTCCAGCCACAACGAAGCGCCGGACTTTAGGAATCACACCGATGGCGGTTGGGCTGCCGAGCGGCGACACCACCTGTACCGGAGTTCCGACAAAAAGGCCGAGCTGATTGGCCAATCGATCGCCCAGAATGATACCGGGCAGGAGCACCGTGCGCTCCTCGACTTGAATCGGATGCTGCGCATTGAGGGCGGCCAGATTGCCTTCTTGCAGGAAAGTTTGGACGTTCACGACGCTGTTGACCCGGTCCGGGTCAACACCGCGCACGACCACGCCGGACACGCGCGACCCCGAGGTCAGCATCACCTGCCCGTAAATCGTCGGCGACGCCGCGACGACCCCCGGTTCCGCGACGACCTGTTGCAAGATCGTTTCATAGTCGTGCAGCAGATCGCCCGATTTGACCAGCGCGATATGGGCGTTGATGCCCAGGAGCCGGTCGCGCAAGGTCTCCTCAAATCCGCTCATAACGGCCATGACCACGTTTAGCGTCATGACGCCGATCATGACACCGAGCACCGAAATCAGTGTAATCAGGGATATAAACGTGCCGCGCCGCCGGGCCCGCAGATATCTCAGGCCGATGAAGAGTTCGTATTGCATGGACGAGCAGAAATCGCCTAACGCTCCGGACGCAACAAAGGAAAAAGTATGACATCGCGAATCGACGGGGAATTGGTCAACAACATGACCAACCGGTCGATGCCGACGCCTTCTCCCGCCGCCGGCGGCATGCCGTATTCCAGCGCCCGCACGTAATCGTCGTCGATTGGATTGGCGGTATCGTCCCCCGCTTTTCGCGCCTCCATTTGCTGCAAAAATCGCTCGCGTTGGTCGGCCGGATCGTTCAGCTCGGAAAAGGCGTTGGCCAATTCGCGGGCGCCGATATACAGCTCGAATCGATCCACCAGCGCCGGATTCTGTTCGCTTTTCCTAGCGAGCGGCGAAACCTCGATCGGATAACCCGTCACAAACGTCGGCTGGATCAATCTCGCTTCGGCCACTTCTTCGAAAACTTCCAGCAGAAGATTGCCGTAGGGCGCCGTCAAATCGACGCGCAGGGCCTTGTTTCTGGCAAAGTCGCGCAAATTGTCCAGCGTGTCGAGCTCTTTGTCGCCGGCGCCGCCATACTCCATCACCGCATCGTGAACCGTCAACCGTCTCCACGGCGGCGCCAGATCGATCATTTGCTCGCCGTAGGGCAAGCGCAAGCCGCCGCGGACCTCTTCGGCGATCCTCGCGAACAGGGCCTCTGTGATACCCATCAAGTCGTCAAAGGTTGCGTAGGCTTGATAAAATTCGAGCATGGTAAATTCCGGATTATGGCGCACCGAAATACCTTCGTTGCGGAAATTGCGGTTCAGTTCAAAGACTCTTTCAAAACCGCCCACCAACAGACGCTTGAGAAACAATTCCGGCGCAACACGCAAATAAAGCTCCATGTCGAGCGCATTGTGGTGCGTGACAAACGGCCGGGCCGCCGCTCCCCCTGGAATAGCCTGCATCATGGGCGTCTCGACTTCAAGAAAATCGCGCTCCTCGAAGAAGCGACGCACCAGCCGAATAATCTGCGAGCGCTTTTCGAAGGCCCGGCGCACTTCCGGATTGACCATCAGATCCACATAACGCTGCCGATAGCGCGCCTCCACGTCGGCCAAACCATGCCATTTCTCCGGCAAGGGGCGCAGACATTTCGTCAACAGCCGCAGCCCCTGAGCGTCCAGGGTCAACTCTTTGGTTCTGGTGCGAAACAGGTGGCCGCACACGCCGACGATGTCGCCCACGTCCAAGCTCCGAAACATGCCGTACGCTTGTTCGCCGAGAGTGTTTTGCTGTACATAAACTTGCAGGCGCCCGCGGCGATCTTGCAGGTGAAAAAAAGACGCTTTCCCCATGCGCCGGATAGCCATGATCCTACCGGCGATACGAATGTCTTTGGGCGCCGACTCCAAAACATCAGCGCCCGCGTCCGCGAACTCTTCGACGAGTCCCGAAGCCGAATGGGTCGGCTTGAAATCGTTGGGATAGAGAATCGCCCCCGATTCTCTACGCCTGGCCAGCTTTTGCCGGCGCACTTCGATTTGCTCGTTACTTTCATCGGGCAAATGATTCTCGCGGTCGGTCATTTATTTCTCGCATTCCTGCCCGCCTGGCAGGGCCGTATCGCCCGGGAGCGTGAAAACCTTAAATGGGGCAAAGACCGAGGTTCTTGCAAATCGACAGGAGGGAATAGGACTTGTTCAGTGAATAGAAGTGCAATCCCTGCACGCCGAACTTGAGCAAAGCTTCACACTGGCGCGTCGCGTAGTCAATACCCATTTCGATCGCCGCTTCATCATCGTTTTCAACTTTCACCAACTGCCTTTCCAGTTTTAGCGGTATCTTCGCGCGGCAAAGCGAGGTGAAACGGCGCACCTGGGGAGCCGATAGAATCGGTAGAACGCCGGGAACGACCGGGACCGTGACTCCTAGTTTGCGCAGGTCATCGACAAAACGACAATAATCCTCGTTGTCAAAAAAAAGCTGCGTGATCACGGCGGCGGCACCGGCATCGATTTTTTCCTTTAAAAACTTGAGATCGGACTCGCGGCTCAGGGCGCGCGGATGAACTTCTGGAAATCCCGCCACGGCGACCGAAAAACACCCGAAAGAGACCGCCTCCCGGACAAGGTCGACCGCATGGTGAAAACCATCGGGATGGGGTTTCCATTCGGTCATTCCCTGCGGCGGATCCCCCCCTAGCGCCAGCACATTCTCGATGCCGCGATCCTTGAGCTTTTTTAGCACCGAACGGGCTTCATCCTTCGATTGACCCACTACCGTCAGGTGGCACATAACCTCCAAGGCGCATCGTCGGTGGATGGCGTCGACCAACTCCATGGTTTTATCGCGCGTGCTTCCGCCCGCCCCGTACGTAACGGAACAAAAGCCAGGATTGAGCCTCTTGATCGCGGCGATTTCGCTGAAGAGGTTTTCCTCGCCTTTGTCCGTCTTTGGAGGAAAGAACTCAACCGAGAGGGTCAACCCAGGCCGGGCATAGAGATCCGCTAATTTCACACTAGTCCTTGATGACGACCTTCGGCGTGGCCCTATTAGTAGCACAATGTTCCGCAGGGGACAATTGGCAAAGTGAAAAACAAATGATTTTTTCTGTAGTTATCGTCGCTTGACGCGGTCGCGCACGGTCGCCGGGTCGCAATCTGAACCGCTTTCCGGGGTAATCAGGGGGCGGAGTCGATCGGTGTGAAGCAGCATGGCGGACTTGATCTCTTCGGGCACTCGGTAAAACTCCAAAGTCTCTTTCAAGATCTGGCGGCGGCGCTCGAAATGGCCGCCCATGATCGGATGGTTGGCGTGAACCTTGTCGAGCGGCCGGCCCCGATACTCAACCCCGGCGCCAAGGTAATTCGCCGCCAGTTGGTATTCCATCTCTTTGATGCGCGCGCGATCGGCATTGCGAAAGAAAAAGCCGATCATGCGATCGTCGAAAACACGGTCGATAAAGGTGTCGATAATCGCTCTTAGTTTAACTTCGCCGCCCAGTTTAACGTAGAGATTCTCGGCCATGAAAGCAGCTAAACGGCCTCTCGCCGGCAATTCTTCACATCATACCGAGCTGGAGTCGAGCGGCCTCGGACATTTTATTTTGGTCCCAGGGCGGGTCCCAAACGAGATCGATTTTCGCATCCGTGACACCCGGTATCGCTTTGACTTTTCCTTCCACTTCGGCGGGAAGGGATTGCACCGCCGGACAATTCGGCGAGGTCAGCGTCATTTGAATCGTCACGACCCCTTGGTCCTCCACCTTCACATCGTAAATCAACCCGAGATCGTAGATATTCACCGGGATTTCGGGATCGAAACAACTCCTGAGCGCTTCGACAATTTCGGCTTCGATGATCGTTCCGTTGATTGTATCCATATGCCTTGCCCCTGTGCCTTGAATCCTTATTCGATTCCCAATTGGTGCTTGGCGCTCGGTGAAATCATGCTCTGATTCCACGGCGGTTCCCATACCAGCTCGACATCAGCCACCCGGACACCTGGGATCGAAAGGAGTTTTTTCTTGATATCTTCCTGCAAAAACTGACCCATGCCGCAACCCCGCGACGTCAAAGTAAAGCGAACCTCGGCACGGTAGCCGCCCTCCGCCAGCGCGTCGACCCGGCAACTGTAGATCAAGCCGAGCTCGACGACGTTGACCGGAATCTCGGGATCAAAACACAAGCGTAGTTGCTGCCAAACTTGATCCGCGACGGAGCCGCCGATCCCAACCGATTCGCCGGCCGCCGGCGGTGCCGCTGCGGCGCCGCCAAAGCCCAAGGCATCGCCGTCCTCTCCCTCGATACGAACCGAATAGCCGCGATCGGTCATCGCGGTGAAAGCCCCGCCGAGGGTTTGGGTGAGCCATACCGAGCTGCCTGCCGGCAGCAACACTTTCTCGCCGCTCGGAATCATCACGGCATGGCAATCGCGGCTAAGAATGATCGGTTGATCCGAGGTCATGATAAAAATTCCTCGCTTGCAGGAGCGGCGTCCTCACTCCGTCGACGCCGGCTGGGCCTCCCCTTTCAGCGCGGCATTCACCGTGTGCCAGGCCAAGCTGGCGCACTTGACGCGCACGGGAAACTTACACACTCCGGCTAAAACCGCCAGTTTGCCGACCTTAGCGGAGGCGCTGCTGTCGTCGGCATCACCCGTAAGCATTTTGTGAACGTTCTCGAACAACTGGTTGGCGGCGGCCTCGGTTTTGCCTTTGAGCTCCGTTGTCATCATCGAAGCGGACGCCTTCGAGATCGCGCAACCCGAGCCCTGAAAGCTGATGTCTTTGATGACGCCGGCGTCGACTTCAAGAAACACGGTCAGTTGGTCGCCGCATAAGGGATTGTAGCCCTCGGCCCTGCGGTTGGCCTTCGCCATCGTCCGAAAGTTCCGTGGACTCTTGTTGTGGTCGAGAATGACCTCTTGATAAAGTTCGTCCAGTTCTGACATTAGCCAAATACTTTCAGGACCCGATGGATGGCTTGGATCATCACATCGATCTCCTCGATGGTATTGTAAAACGCAAAAGACGCACGCGCCGTAGCCGGAACCCCAAAGCGCTGCATCACCGGCATGGCGCAATGGTGCCCGGCGCGAATGGCCACTCCCTCTTGATCGAGGATCGTGCCGACATCATGGGCGTGCACATGGTCGACGACAAATGAAACGACGCCTGCCTTTTCCTTTGCCGTGCCGATGATTCTGACGGCATCGATACTGGAAAGCGCGTCGGTCGCATAGCCCAAAAGTTTGTGTTCATGCGCCGCCACCTGTTCCCAATCCAGTTTCTGCAAATAATCGATCGCTGCCCCCAAGCCGATGCCGCCGGCGATATGCGGCGTGCCGGCCTCGAACTTGTAAGGCACCACGTTATAGTGCGTTTTTTCAAAAGTCACCAGGCTGATCATGTCGCCGCCGCCCTGATAGGGCGGCATTTTTTCCAGCAGCTCGGCGCGTCCATATAGAACTCCGACGCCGGTCGGCCCGAAGACCTTATGACCCGAAAAGGCGTAGAAATCACAGTCTAAATCCTGCACGTCGATCTTCAAGTGCGGCGCCGCCTGCGCGCCGTCGAGCAGCACCGGTACGCCGCGCTCATGGGCCAGAGCGATCAGCTCCTTCACCGGCACGACGGTGCCGAGCGCGTTCGATACGTGGGTCACCGACACGAATTTGGTTTTCCGGTTCAACAACCGGCGATATTCCTCCATGACGATCTCGCCGTCGTGATTGATCGGGATCACGCGCAGGCGCGCGCCGATCTGCTCGCAGAGCATCTGCCAGGGTACGATATTGGAGTGATGCTCCATCGCCGAGACCACGATTTCGTCGCCCGGTTGCAAAAAATTCCGGCCGTAGCTCTGCGCCGCCAGATTGATCGCCTCGGTGGTGCCGCGGACGAAAATGATTTCGCTGGAGGCTTTGGCATTGACGAAGCCTTGAATCTTTTCACGCGCCGCTTCATAAGCCACGGTAGCCCGTTCGCTCAAATGATGCACGCCGCGATGGATGTTGGAATTCTCCTCGCGGTAGTAACGGTCGATGGCATCGATCACCGACTGCGGCTTCTGGCTGGTCGCGCCGTTATCGAAATAGACCAGCGGCTTGCCGTGCACGGTTTCCTTGAGGATCGGAAAGTCCTCGCGAATTCGCGCCACGTCGAACGCGGCTCCCCGGGATGGCGAATCAATGATAGGATGAACGGCTTTCATGAGAGTTCCTACAGGCTGTTTATTCCCGGTGAAACATGGCGGCCAGGTACTCCTCCATTCGTTGGCGCAAACTGCCGATGGTGATCTTGCCGATCACCTCGGCGGCGAACGCGAAACTCAACAGACTTCGGGCCTGATCCGTACCGAGACCCCGCGAGCGGAGATAAAACAACGCATCGGCATCGATCTGGCCGATGGTCGAGCCATGGCTGCATTTGACATCGTCCGCGTAGATTTCCAATTGCGGCTGGGTATGCACCGCAGCGTTGGGCGACAACAGCAAATTCTTATTGGTTTGCCGGGCATTGGTTTTTTGCGCGTCTTTCTGGACCACGATCTTGCCATGGAACACGCCGTGCGCGGCGCCGCTCAAAATCCCCTTGTAAAGCTCCGAGCTGGTGCCGCGCGGCTTGGCGTGTTCTATCTCAGTGTAATTGTCGACGTGCTGCGTCCCGTCGGCAAGATAAAGGCCGTTGAGCACGCACTCGGCATCCTCGCCGTCGAGCACGACGCGGACATTATTTCGCACCAACGAGCCGCCCAACGTGATGGCGTGAGCGATCAGCCGGCACCCGCGCGCCAGCTGCGCCGCGAAGGCGCTCACATGCCCGCCGCCGGCGTTTTCCTGCTGCAAACGACAATGCTCGATCCTGGCATCCGCTTCGCCGATCAATTCGGTCACGGCGTTGCAAAAGTAGCGCCCGCCTTCAAGACCGATATAGTTTTCCACGATCCGCACCTCGCTGCCCGCGCCCGCGACGATAAGAATGCGCGGATGCGAAATGACCGGTGTCTCGCCGGCCGCGGAAGCGAATAGCAAATGAATCGGTTGCGCCAGACGGCAGCCCGAAGGCACCGCGATCAACGCGCCGCCGCCCAGGAAAGCCGTGTTGAGCGCCGCAAACGCCTGTCCCCCATGACTCGCGTAACGGCCGAGTTGCGCCGCCACCGTGGCATCGTTCCGCTCGATCGCTTGCGCCAAGCTCTGCAGCCGAACGCCGCTCGGCAGCCCTTGAAGGTTCGACAGCCGCGGCACAAAGACGCCGTTCAAGAAGACCAGACAAGGGCCATCAACGTCCGAAAAAGCTCTTGCGAAGAGAGTCTTTGTATCGAGGCCGCCGATTTCCTCGCTCGGCTGCGTGTAGCTCAGCGACACGATCGGTTCGACATTAGTGTATTTCCAGTCCTCGTTTCGCGTGGTCGGAAAACCGAGAGCCTGGAAACTCGCCATGGCGGCATCGCGAAGCTTGTCGAGCCAGGCCGGGTCGGCCGCCCGGGCGCGGGTCCGACCCTTTTTGAACTCGGCCACATATCGCTCTTTGAAATCCGTATCAAGCATAAATTGTTAATGGCGCCGTGGCGCGCTAGGGCGCGCGCGCGGTTATGTCCTTGAGCCAATCATAACCCTTGCTCTCGAGCTCCAGGGCCAGCTCTTTGGAGCCGGATTTGACGATCCGCCCTTCGTGCAGCACGTGGATGAAATCGGGCACGATATAGTTGAGCAAGCGCTGGTAATGGGTGATGACGATCATTGCGCGATCTTTGCTGCGCAACGCATTGACCCCCCGGGCCACCACCCGCAGCGCGTCGATGTCGAGTCCCGAGTCGGTTTCGTCGAGCAGCGCCAGCACCGGCTCCAAGACCGCCATCTGCAAGATTTCATTGCGCTTCTTTTCTCCGCCGGAAAAACCTTCGTTGAGCGGGCGGTTGAGCAACGCCTGCTCCATTTCCACCAATTTCATCCTTTCCTTGATCAGTGAGAGAAATTCCATGGCATCGAGCTCTTCGAGGCCGCGATGCCTGCGAATGGCGTTGAGGGCGGCCTTAAGAAAATACGTCGTGCTCACTCCGGGGATCTCGACCGGGTACTGGAAGGCGAGAAAAATGCCTTCGCGCGCGCGCATCTCGGGCGTCCATGCGAGAAGATCTTTGCCTTGATAGAACACCTCGCCGCCCGTAACCTGGAAGTTTTCGCGTCCGGCCAATACATGGGCCAGTGTACTCTTGCCCGACCCGTTGGGCCCCATGATCGCGTGCACCTCGCCGGCGCCGACATGAAGATCGATTCCCCGCAAAATTTCCTTGCCGCCGACCGCGGCGCACAATCCCTTGATAACCAGCATTCCCTATCCTTTCAAAATCGCCCCATGATCAGACGACCTTTTCCAGCGGCGACTTGCCCAGGCGTCCCTTTAGTCCTTGACGGTCGGCGATATCCGCGACCGCCACCCCGGACAGGAATTTGGCGAGCACCGCTCGGGCCTCTTCCCAGACCGATCTCTGCGAGCAGACCGAACAGTAGGAGCAATAATTGGCTCCCTCCTCCAGACACTCCATCAACACCAGCGGCCGTTCGACCGTCTCGTACACGTCCTTGATGGTGATCGCGCTGGCGTCCTTGGCGAGCGTGAATCCGCCCTTCGAACCGATGTGCGAACGGACCAATCCGCCGGCGACCAGGTCCTTCATGATCTTGGAAAGATAGAAGGACGGAATGTCCTGGCTTTTTTCAATGTCCGCCCGGCTGATCACCCGTCCCGGCGGCTGCCCGGCCAGATAGGACAGCGCCCGCACGGCGTAGTCGACGCGCCGCCCCACCTGCATCAATGAGCTGCGCTCGTTCTTCACCTTGGCCGGTCTCACTCTGCCCTCGTGTCTTGAATATAGACTCCTTAGGTCTTCATTGTCAAGAAAGCTCGTCGCCGAAATCCATGGCGGGTAGCGCAGAGCCGTGATGCGGCGCGCTCTTCCGCCGAAAAAACGACTATGTTAGTTAATGACCATGGCGATTCTCAAAGTGACGCGGCTCGGCCACCCGGTGCTGCGAAAGGTTACGGAAAAACTTTCCCCGGGGGAGTTGCGCTCCCCGGCCACACAAAAGTTCATCGACGACATGATTGAAACCATGAAAGAATACGAGGGCGTGGGCCTGGCGGCGGATCAGGTCCACGAATCCAGGCAGATCGCGGTCTTGGAAGTGAACGACAATCCGCGTTACCCGCAGAAATCGAGAGTGCCGCTGACGGTGTTGGTCAATCCCAGGGTGACTCCGCTCTCGGACGAAATAGAGGAAGATTGGGAAGGGTGTTTGAGCATTCCCGACTTGCGCGGCCGCGTGCCGCGCTACAAGACGATCCGCGTTCAAGCCCTTGACCGCGGCGGCAACGAGCTTGATTTCGTCGCCAGCGATTTCCATGCGCGCGTCATCCAGCATGAATTCGATCACCTGAACGGCAAAGTCTATCTCGACCGCATGCGCGATTTCACGACTCTGACCTACCTGCAGGAATTCGCCCGCTACTGGCTGCGCGGTTAGCACTGCGCCGCGGCGGTGTTTGAGTTTCACCCGGTGAAACGTTAGAGTCGCGCCATGTCGCTCGATTCTTTGACATCATCGTTGGAACGCTTGCTCGGTGCCGTCTCTCGCGCCACGGCGGACATCATCGACCGCGCTTTGTCGGGTTGCGACATCGGCGTCGATGACGCCACACGCCTGTTTGATGCCGACGGTTCCGAGCTCCTGGCGCTGACCGCCGCGGCGGACCAGCTGCGCGCTCAAACCGTCGGCGACGTCGTCACTTACGTCGTTAACCGTAACATCAACTTTACCAACGTTTGCGTCAAAGCGTGCGGCTTTTGCGCTTTCAGCCGCGGCCACCTCGCCGAAGAAGGGTATTTTCTACCGGTTGAGGAAGTCCTGCGCCGCGCTCAGGAAGCGAGAGATCTCGGCGCCACGGAAGTGTGCGTTCAAGCCGGCCTGGCACCCGCAATGGACGGCTGGCATTACGTCAAGCTCTGTCGCGCGCTCAAAGAGGCCTTGCCCGACCTGCATATCCACGGTTTCTCGCCCGAAGAAGTGCTCTACGGAGCGACGCTTACCGGGATCAGCGTCCGAGAATACCTGACCGCATTGAAAGAAGCCGGGGTCGGCAGTTTGCCCGGCACCTCGGCGGAAGTGCTGGTGGATGAAATCCGCCAGCAGGTGTCGCCCGGGCGCATCGGCGCAGAAAAGTGGATCGAACTCATTCAAACCGCCCATGAAATCGGCATACCCACTACGTCCACGATCATGTACGGCCACGTGGAAAGCTCGCGCGACAAAGCGATCCACTTGAATATCTTGCGCGAGATTCAAAAACGGACCGGCGGCATCACCGAATTCGTGCCGTTGAGTTTCGTCTACGAAGAGGCGCCGATGTTTCACCGCAAGCCGCCCGCTGGACTGCGGCGCGGCGCCAGCGGCGCCGAAGTGTTGAAAATGTACGCGGTGTCGCGCCTGATGCTCAACCATCACATTCCCAATCTTCAGGTCTCGTGGGTCAAAGAAGGTCCAAAGTTGTCCCAGATCGCGCTGCTCGCGGGCGCCAACGATTTCGGCGGGACGTTGATTAACGAAAGCATCTCCACCGCTGCGGGAGCGAGCTACGGCCAACTGATGAAACCTTCCCAGTTCCGCGGCCTGATCCGCGAGATGGGGCGCATCCCGGCGGAGCGTTCGACGACTTACCAGAAGATCCGAGTCTTTGAAACCGAAGACCGGCACCGCGACTTGCTCGACGAGATCAACGACCCGTCGGAGCGCTTCGGCTCCTATCAGAACCTCATCCGTCTCAAGGACTATCGCTTTAGAGATTTTTACCGCGAGCAGAAAAACCCGAAACACTGAATCCTCGAGCTGTTTTTCCCCGTAGTAAACCTCGACCCCCATGATCGGCAATCCGGCCCAGTTCGAAGCGATCGGCAATCGCCTGGGGTTCCAGATCTTCGAACAATCCCCGGATAGGCTCGCTCTGCATTGGCAGGGTGCCCGATTTCCGGCGTTTTTATGCCTCGGCCTCGCCCTGTTGCTGCTCTTTGTCTCAGTGCCGATCCTGCAGGCGCTATACCTGCGCGGTTTCGTCGGCCCGGCGGGATCGCTTTGGTACTTTCCCGTGATGAACGTCGTCCTGTTCGGCATTGCCATCTTTCTCGTGAGCCAGCGCCGCGTCATCGAGGTCGACGGCCGATCCCGCCGGATCACTCTGCGGCGGCGAAGTCTTTACCGAGCCATTGTGTTGAGCGCCGGCTACGATGAAATCTGCGAGTTTCGGCTTGGCATCGACGAGATCCAGAGCGGGTTCGCCGTCGCCGGCTCCACCGCCGCGGAAAAGTTTCCCGTGCCGGCTTTGCGCATGGTTTTAGTTGGCGGCGACACAATCCTGCTGGATCGCGGGAGTCTTCGGAAATTGACAGAGATCGGAAAACTGATCTGCGACCGCGCGGAGAAACCCTTGGCCGTCGATTTACAATTGGAAACTTAACCGCGAATGCTACGGGTGAATTTTCAGGAAGTCGCTCTTCGCGCGACAATCTGGTGCAGCTGGCCGACGGCTTTCTTTACCCCGTCGTCCATCAGTTGATCGGCGGTCAACCAGCGAATGCCACGCTGGCTGATGCTCCCGAGGGCAAAAATGTTCTCGCTTAGCGATTTCTGGGTTTCGTCGTAGCGAGCCGACCAGATCACGTCGCCGCGCCGAACATCCACCAGGTCCAAAACAAATGCCACCGAGGCCGGGCTCTTGGCGCCCCATTCATCGCCGATGCGTTCCCGATAGCGAAGCACCCTGCCGACAACCACGGCGTCCGCGTAAACGGTCTCACCGATCCGCCTGAGACGAGCCGCGTCCGACATCGGGCCGAGCGACTGCTCGACTTCCCGCACTTCGCTTTCCGTATGGATCTGCCAGCCGGGTAAAACTGCCATGGCGGCATACACCGACCTGGCGAGGCGTTGCGGTACTTCGCGTTCGCCGGTGCGCGGGTCAATGGGCGCGCCAGGAGAAGCCGCGGACGGCGGCAGAACGGCGATGCGGCGGATATTTCGCGCCTCCAAGTCCGTTGAATGCCGGCTTTGAAGATTGCCGGGCGCAAAACTGCAACCGGCAAGAAGAGCGAATAGGAGAGCTAAATATTTCTGCATTTGGCGTGATTCGAAGTTAACAGAATGAGCAAAAAGGCTCAAGGAGGATATCCATGGGGAGCAATCGTTGCGCGATCGGCGGCGCAGCTCGACCCGGATCGCTGAGGACTGCTGAACGGTTCACGGTTTACGTCTCCACTCCCGTGACTCGAATGCCCAGCTCCCGAAGCTGCCGCGGCTCGACCGCCGACGGCGCGTCGGTGAGCATGCAGACAGCGCGCTGGCTCTTGGGAAAGGCGATGACGTCGCGCAGCGACTTGGCGCCGCTCAAGAGCATCGCCAGGCGGTCGATGCCGAATGCGATGCCGCCGTGGGGCGGCGCGCCGAAGCTCAGTGCCTCGAGAAAGAATCCGAACTTGGCTTCCGCCTCTTCCTGGCCGATCCCCATCAGGCCGAGAATTTTTCGCTGCAAGTCGACCTGGTGGATACGGATGCTGCCGCCGCCGATCTCGATGCCGTTGAGCGCGAGATCGTAGGCTTTGGAGCGCGATTTGGCCGGCTCGCTGTCGAGCAGCGGCAGGTCTTCGTCCAAAGGCGCCGTGAACGGATGGTGCAGCGCGACGTAGCGCTTTTCCGCGGCGTCGAACTCCATGAGCGGAAAATCAACCACCCAAACCAGCGAGAAATCTTTCCCGGGAATCAAACCCAACTTTTCGCCCAGGTGAAGGCGCAGGTTGCCGAGCGCGTCGTGGACGATCTTGCCCGTATCGGCGGAGAAAAGCACCACGTCCCCGATCTTTGCCTCGGCGATTCGCTCGATTTCCTTTTGTTCCGCTTCGGAGAGAAATTTCGCGATCGGCGATTGCCAACCATCCGAGGTGATCTTGGTCCAGGCGACGCCTTTGGCTCCGAAGGTCGCGACGAACGGCGTCATGTCGTCCAAGTCTTTGCGCGACATCTCGCCGCCGTTGGGAATACGGAGGCCCTTTACAGCGCCGCCGTTTTGAATTGCTCGGGTGAAAACCTTTGCCTGACAGTTGCGCAAAGCGTCGGTAAAATCCCGTATTTCCAACCCGAAGCGTATGTCCGGCTTGTCCGAGCCGAAGCGGTTCATCGCCTCTTCATAGGTCAGGCGTGCGAACGGCCGCTGGAGATCGATCCCTTTCAGTTCTTTGAATAACAGCGCAATCATGCCTTCGACCACCCCCATGACCTGCTCCGGCTGAACGAAGGACATCTCCATGTCGAGCTGGGTAAACTCCGGCTGGCGGTCGGCGCGCAGGTCTTCGTCGCGAAAGCATTTGACGATCTGAAAGTAGCGGTCGAGGCCGCCGACCATGAGGATCTGCTTGAAGAGCTGCGGCGACTGCGGCAAGGCGTAAAACTTGCCATGGTAGATGCGGCTCGGCACCAGGTAGTCGCGCGCGCCCTCCGGCGTGCTTTTGGTCAGCACCGGCGTCTCGACGTCGATGAAGCCCAAACCGTCGAGATAGTCGCGGATCAGCTTCGTCATCCGGTAGCGCAGCAAGAGATGGTTTAAACTATGCGGCCGGCGCAGATCGAGATACCGGTATTTGAGCCGCGTGTTCTCGTGGGCGTCGGTTTCGTCCTCGATGGGAAACGGCGGCACCGCCGAGGCGTTGAGCAAACGAAGCTCCTTGCAAAACAGTTCCACTTCGCCGGTGGCGAGGTCGGGGTTGATCGTTTCCGGAGATCGTTTCGCCAATGTCCCTTTGACCGCGATCACATCCTCGGAGCGAATCTGCTTGGCCCTCTCGTGCGACACCGCATCGACTTCTGGGTTAAAAACGACCTGGCACAGCCCGCTGCGATCGCGCAGGTCGACGAAGATGACCCCGCCATGATCGCGCCGGCTGTGCACCCAGCCGACCAGGGTCATCGGCTTGCCGACTGCGTCCGCCCTCGGTTCACCGCAGTACAAACTGCGTTGCCAATCGCCCAACTGATCGCTGAAAGCCCGCTCCGTCGCCATTAACCCGCCTTCCTCGCCGCCATTTCGCTTTCTATATGCTCCAATTCGATTTCCGTTTGCCGCTTGCTCGCCATGTCGCGCAGCACCGCCTTGCCCTTGGCAAGCTCGTCCTCGCCAACGATCAAGACCGAAACCGCTTTGAGCTTGTCGGCGCGGCGCATCTGGCTCTTCACACTGCGCGCCTCGCCTTCCAGCTCCACGCTGATGCCGTTGCGCCGCAACCGGTGGACGATCGGGAAAGCCCAATCGCGCGCTCTTTCGCCGACCCAAACGACGAACAGCGACGGCCCCCCGGCGCCAGCCGCTTCCTGCAATTTGAGCAACATGGTCAAGCGCTCGACGCCCATCGCAAATCCGACCCCCGGGATGGGCGGGCCGCCGAGTTGTTCGACCAGTCCGTCATAGCGCCCGCCGGCGGCCACCGCGCTTTGCGCGCCCAACAGCGTGGTCGACCACTCGAAGGTGGTGCGGCAATAGTAATCGAGACCGCGCACCATGCGCGGATTGAGCGAGTACGGCATAACGGCCTCCCGCAGCAGCCGCTGCACCGTGGCAAAGTGCTCGCTGCACGCCGCGCACAGCGAATCCAAAATCGACGGCGCGTCTTGGGTCGCAGCGACGCAACCGGGCACTTTGCAGTCCAGGGCGCGGAGAGGATTGCGCTCGATGCGCCGCTGGCAGTTGCCGCAGAGTTCGTCGTCACGCTGGCGCAGAAAGGCCAGCAGAACTTCACGGTACTTGGGGCGGCATTCCGAACAGCCTAGTGAATTGAGCTGCAGCGACGGCTCGGTCAGGCCCAGCGTGCCGAAAAAATCGCCGAGCAAGAGCAGTAATTCGGCGTCGATAAAGGGATCGCTGCGGCCCAGTGCTTCGGCGCCGATCTGATGAAACTGGCGCATGCGTCCCTTCTGCGGCCGCTCGCGCCGAAACATCGGCCCCATATAATAAAGTTTGCGCACCGGCTCGACTTTGTACATTTCCGATTCGACATAGGCGCGCACGACGCCCGCGGTTCCCTCCGGCCGCAGCGTGAGCTTCGTGCCGTCGCTGGCATCGGCGCTTCGGCTGTCGCGGTCCTCGAAGGTGTACATCTCCTTCTCGACGATGTCGGTGGTCTCGCCGATGGATCGGCTAAACAACTCGGTTTTTTCCAGGATCGGTATGCGGATCTCGGAGTAATTGTAGGCGCTAAAAATCCTGCGCGCGCCGGCCTCGACCCCTTGCCATAGCTCGACCTCGCCGGGCAGGATGTCCGCGAATCCCTTAATACTGGTAATCTTCATCTGCGTGGTGAAAGGCGTCTCGACAGGACACCATAAGAACCGGTGGAGGTCAAGTTTGGGCCTGCCGGAGG
>CAZILB010000010.1:36147-40915 GCA_964539925.1 uncultured Syntrophobacter sp.
CTGCCGGAGGGGCCTTAAGGCGGCGTCGATCAGCTCTGTGCTTTATATCGGTAGATCCTGGCGCGCCGGCTCGAGCCGTGCAGCTCGGCAAAGAGAAAGCCGCGGAAAGTCATAATGTACGTCAGGCACAATCCCAAAGCGAAAGCCTGGACAAACAGTTGTACGACCAGGGGCAATCCGTAAAGCACCGCCCCGAGCAGGGTCAAAAACCAATAACCCGCTACCGCAAGAACGAGGTTCGGCACCAGCCATTCAAGCCAGTTCTCGACGATAAAATGATAGCTGGCGCCGATCGCTTCGAGCCCGGACACCCGGGTTTGATAAATCAACTCGGGCACCGCGTTTAGGAAAATATAAAGCGCCAGCTGGATGCAAAAGTAGATGATGCCGCCGTTCGGCACCGTGGCAAGCACCATCGCCAGCATCCTCAAGGGTATCCAGATAATGAACGCCACGGTCAGAAGATCCCAGATATAGACGGTGAAGCCTTTTATGAAGTCGTTGAAGTCCGCCTTGCCGCTGTCGATCATATTCTTGATCAAATTAAGCCCGGAGCTAAGGCAGGCCTGGCTCGCGAGTCCGAGCAAGAGGCCGCCGACAATACCGAAAGGCGCGGCGACCATGGCGACCAGGGACAACACCGTACTGTAGGCGATCGGCGCAAAGCTGACCACCCAGTTCCGGCGCACACATTCCCAGGAGCGCCGGAGCGCGATGCCGTATACCCAAAGGGTCACTTGGAAAAGTTGCATCGCCTACCTATAGCAGAGGAGATTTCTTGATGCAGCACGAACAGAAAGAAATTCGTTTTTGGACGGCGTCTCACAGCGGCGCGTCAAGCGTCTGATCGAAGAAGGACTTGAATACGCAACGACGATGCCAAGGCCCCCACGCGGTCGCAGCTCTTCGGCGGCGGTTCCGCAAGATGATGGTTTTTCCAAGCTCGAGCGCTCGCGGCGGGAGAGGAAGGTTGGAATTGAGGGGTCGTTAGTCTCGAATATCCTGCAAAAACCATTCGGTGGGAATCTCTCGACCCAGCCCGCGCTCCTTGGCCAACTCGTAAACTTTGCCGGCCACCGCAAAAAATTGCGCGCCTTGAATGTTGCCGCGTTCCGAGTACGTGACCTGCTTATCCGATGTCCGTCCCGGTTTCTTTCCCGACAACAATTCTTCCAAGAACAGCGCGCGATCCTCGGCGATCACGCCGTGGGCGCGTTTGCCGGCTCGCTTCATCTGAAAATCAGCGTTCTCTTGGGGCCTGGCAGCGTAGGTGATGTACTCATCGGCGAGGCCGAACTCGGGAAGCCCCCAGGGGGCGGGCGCGTTGCCAAGGCGCAAGGACACGTCGATGCGCTTTACGGTGTCCTCGTCCGGCTTGCCGCCGACGCAGGTGACATGCGTGCCCTCTTCCAACCACTTGCCGTAAATCACCGGAACCGAAGAGTCGGTACACCCCGAAACGATATGCGCGCCGCGATATACGTCGCGAGGGTTGTTCATCGGCACGACCTCCAGGCCGTATTTCTCGATGATCTCCTTGGCGTACGCTTCGCGATTTTCCCTGGTGGGACTGTAGACCTGGATTTTCTTGATCCTGCGGGCCAGCAAAAACGACTCTACATGGGAGCGCGCCATGCCGCCCGAGCCGATCATGCCGATCACTTCGGCGTCTTCGCGCGCCATGTATTTGGCGCCGATGCCGGAGTCCGCTCCCACCCGCATGTGCTGCAAGTAGCCGTCATTGATCAGCGCCAGCGGCTCGCCGTTTTGGATGCTGTTGAGCAAGATGAGACCGCAGAACCGGCCCGGCCTGACGCAATATTTTTCCTGAGTGATCGCGCCCTGATATTCCTGTTCGTAAATCACGTCCGACTTCATTCGGATCGCGAAGTAACCCGATGTCGAGCCGCCTTCCATAGTGCCCCACTGGTAGACCTTGTTGGAATCTTGGGTCGGGATCTGGATATCGATGCGCGGGCGGCAAACCGCTTCCCGGCGCGTGAGTTCGCGATAGGCTTGATCGAGTGCGTTCATGGTGGTTTCCATGGTGAGCACCTGCTTCACATCGTCATTGTTGAGCATTAGCGTCATAAACGATTTCCGTCCCTTGGAAATATTGAACGTAGCTCTATCGGCAGGCGGTGTTCGAGTCAAGCGACGCTTGTTGCGGAAATCTCTCCTTGAATTAATTTCCTCCCTGTCCTATGGTCCGCGTTATTCCACCATGAGCATTCGCAACAAAGCCGCCATCGTCGGCATCGGCGAGACGCCGACGGACCGCCTGGGATCCAAGCCCGGCGAGCCGCGTAGATCGAGCGCCGAATATATCTCTTGGGCTATGCGCCTGGCTTTGGAAGATGCGGGCTTGAGCCTGAAGGATTTTCAAGGCCAAGGCCTCGGCGTGACCATTCCCACCGCCTACCCACAGCCGTTCTGGCCCGAAGAGGTCGCGGAAATTCTCGGCATCACCCCGGGGTTTCTCCAGGGCGGTGCCACCGGCGGCGCCGGCGCGGTGTCGCTGCTCGGCGGCATGGCCGCGGCCATCAACTCCGGGCTAATCGATCTCGCTCTCGTCTGCGGCGCGGCGGCGCCGTTCTCGGAACACTGGGGCGGCGGCATCCAGCCCGGCGATATGCGCGACTGGGAAATCCCCTACGGCACCATGGGGCCGAACAGCAAGATCGCCATGGTCATGCGCCGCTACATGCACGAATACGGCGCGACGCTGGATCACTTCGGCAAGATCGCCGTCGCCGGCCGCTACCACGCGAGCTTGAATCCGCTCGCCTATCTCCGAAAGCCGATTACCATCGAGGATTACAAGAGCTCCCGCCTGGTCGCCGATCCGGTGCGCCTGCTCGACTGCGTCATGCCGGCCAACGGCGGCAGGGCGTATATCCTGGCCACGCCCGAGCGCGCCAAAACATTGCGCAAGAAACCGATCTATGTCAAAGGCTTCGGCGAACGGAGCAATCCGTCCTACGGCGCGCGCGCCGGTTCAGACGCTCTCGTCATGGGCGTCAAAGACGCCGGCAAAGTCGCCATGGAAATGGCCGGCGTCAAGCACGGCGATATCAATTTTCTAGAACTGTACGACGACTACATCATCGTCGTCTATTTGCAGATCGAGGACCTCGGATTCTGTACCAAGGGTGATGTGAGTTTCTACGAGCGAACCGACTTCACCGTCAAAGGCCGACTGCCGATCCAGACCGGCGGCGGCATGATTAACGTCGGCCAGCCGTCTACGGCCGGCGGAACTTTGCACGTGATCGAAGCCGTGCGCCAACTGCGCAGCGAAGGCGGCGAAAGACAAGTGCCGAACGCAAGCACCGGCCTCGTGACCGGCCTCGGAGTTCTCCCCTACGGCAAAAATCTCGGCTGCTGCGCCGTCGCGATCTTAAGCAATGAAGCATAAAGACTAAGCAAACCTATTTGAAATTTGCATGAAGGAGAACCGGATAAAGCTGTTTTTCGCGCGAAGAGCGCAAAGAACGCCAAGGTAAAGGTCAGTATCTATGGCTGAAGCGGATCTCAGAAAACCCTTGCCGGCGATCGCCCCCGAAGCCAAACCCTTCTGGGAAGCCGCGGCGCAGAACAAGCTCGTCATGCAGCGCTGCCGCGATTGCAACTCCTGGGTGTGGACTCCCCGCCCGCTCTGCAACGAATGCGGCAGCACCGAGATCCAATGGACACCGATGAGCGGCAAAGGCGAGGTTTATTCGTTTACGGTCATACGCCAGGTGGTCGGCCGCGCCGCATCCAAAGCCTTCGAACCCGACGTGCCCTACGTTGTCGCCTGGGTCGACCTCGACGAAGGGCCGCGCATGATCACCAATATCGTCGGCTGCCCCATCGAAGACGTCAAGCTCGGCATGAAGGTCTCAGTGGCCTTCGAACAAGCGTCGAAGGACATCTGGCTGCCGAAGTTCAAACCTGTTTAACAGATACTTATATCAGAAATGTTGGACAAAAGGACCTCAAGATATTTTCTCGCGCCAAGCACGCCAAGGGCGCAAAGAAAGAGTTTTTTGTTCTCCGAACCTTGGCGCCTTTGCGTTCCTTCGATGAGGCTCAGGACATGCTTTGCCGGAGACAGGGTTTTTCCGATACCTTCTTAGATTCCGAATTTCAAATACATTCGGCTAGCTTTCAGTGCTGATGTGAAAGCTCCTCGCGCACGATCTTGCGGATAACTTCCTCCGTAAGCGGCTTTTCCGTCAGCCCGAGATAAGCGTTCAGCGCATCGTTGATGAGGGTCTGATATCCCTTTCCGGTTTTCTCGGATTGGGTTTTGAAGCGCTTCAGGATTGCATCGTCAAGATAGATCGTGATGCGGGTCTTCCCGACCGGGGAAATCACCGCTCCTCGTTTGCCCTTGGAAAAGTTATATTCCTTCTTCATAACTCCTTCTTTCCTTCGGTGTCGGTTTCCGAACCGAGATGATGCGAACATCGTCGCCCCGAGGTGTCCAGACCACAACCATCAGTGAGCCGAACGTGTTCGCGCCCAGGGTCGCGAAGCGTTGCTCCCCCTCAGCCGACTCATCTTCAACCGTGACGGCTAAGGGATCACTCAAGACACCATCCCCTTCGGTAAGCGAGACCCCATGCTTCTTAAGATTTGCGGCGTCCTTCTTAGGATCAAAGTTTGCTGTCACCAGGCAAGTATATGTACATAATGCATATATTGCAAGCTCGGCCGTAAAGCTGCGAGGCGGGCCCGGGTATTGGAAGCTGTGAATTCCGAGTTCCGTGTCAGGCTTTGC
>CAZILB010000011.1:0-40048 GCA_964539925.1 uncultured Syntrophobacter sp.
GTGCGGCAAAAATTGCCGCAAAATGAGATCGCCCCTGGGCCCGGTAAAGATTGACAACCCGGCGCAAAAATGATTTTTCTCTAGGTTCTGAAAGCAGATCAGGAGGACCGTCATGGCCAAAATGTTAGTTGCCGGTGAACAAGTCGATTCCGAGAGCGGGCAAACCACCGAAGTCCGTAACCCCGCCAGCGGAGAGATTGTCGACACCGTGCCCAAAGGTACGATCAGCGATATTCGCCGCGCCATTGACGCCGCTCAGGGGGCGCTTAAGAAATGGTCCGCCATGGCGCCGTCCAAACGCGGCGCGGTTTTGTTGGCCGCCGGCCACACCCTTCTCCAGCAGGAGAAGGAGCTTGCTACCTTACTAACTAAAGAGCAGGGCAAGCCGATGCGCGAGTCGATCCTGGAAATCCGCCGCTTCGTGCATACCCTCGATCACTACGGCGGCATGGCGAAGACCATGCGCACCCCGGCCGTGATGCTCGATACCGGCCGCCACGGAATCGTGCTGCGCAAACCTTTGGGCGTGTGCGGCGCCATCGTGCCGTGGAATTTTCCGGTTTCGTTGATGGGCAACAAGCTCGGCCCCGCCTTGCTCGCGGGCAACACCGTCGTTGTCAAGCCCGCCGGGACGACGCCGCTTACGGATCTGCGCTGCTGCGAAATCATCGACAAGGCGATTCAGGAAGCGGGCGGGCCCAAAGGAGTATTGAACGTCGTGACGGGCCCGGGAAGCGTGGTGGGCGAGGAGTTGCTGGTCAATCCCAAGGTACGAAAGATCGGCTTTACCGGTGCGACGGACACCGGCCGGCGCGTCATGCAGTCGGCCGCCAAGGATTTTAAGCATGTGACCTTGGAGCTGGGCGGCAGCGACCCGATGATCGTTTGCGACGACGCCGACATCGACCGCGCGGTGAGCGCCGCTTCCGTCGGGCGGTTTTTCAACTGCGGCCAAGCCTGTCTGGCCGTCAAACGCCTGTACCTCTTCGAGAATATCGCCGATGTCTTCATGGAGAAACTCGTTGAAAAAGCGAAGAAAATCACCGTCGGCAACGGCCTCAAATCCGGCGTTCTCATGGGCCCGCTGCATACGAAGGAACAACGGCAAGAGGTCGAAGAGCAGGTCGAAGACGCCGTCAAGCGCGGCGCCAAGGTCATCTTCGGCGCTCAGCGGCCCAAGGGCGATGAATACGACAAGGGTTTTTATCTGACGCCGACGCTGGTGGCCGACGTCGATCCCGCTTCGCGCATGATCCGGGAAGAAGTTTTCGGCCCGGCTCTGCCCATCGTCCGCGTAAAGAATTTGGATCAGGCCATCGAACAAGCCAACGGCTCGATCTTCGGCCTCGGCTCTTCGATCTGGACGCGAGACATCAACCGCGCCATGTACGGCGCCGAAAACATCGAAGCCGGCTACACCTGGGTCAACTCGGCGCAGATCATCTACGACGAGTTGCCTTTCGGCGGCGTCAAACAGAGCGGTCTCGGCAAGGAGCATGGCGATGAGGCCATCGAGCACTATACCGATTCCAAATCCGTGGTCATCGCCACCGAGACGCACTCGGAGATCATCGGGGGAGAGTAGGTCGATGGACAATTCCCATTTACAAATCTCAAATTCCAACTGTGGAGTCTGAGATTTGCAATCTGGAATTGCGAGGTATGCGAGCCTTGCGAGCATGCGAGTAGAACTGCCAGCCACCTACAACGCCGCCACGACCTTCGTCGATGACAATATCGTCCAGGGCCGGGGCGGCAAGGTCGCCATTTACTACCAAGACCAAAAAATCACCTACCAGGAAGTCTTCGAAAACGTTAACCGCACCGGCAACGCGCTGAAAGATCTCGGCGTCGAGATCGAACACCGCGTGCTGGTGATCCTGCCGGACTCCCCCGAGTTCGCCTACAGCTTTTTCGGCGCGATCAAGATCGGCGCGGTGGCCGTGCCCACCAACCCCTGGATGTTCGCCAAGGATTACGAATACCTGATCAACGACAGCCGGGCTCGGGCGATCATTGTGCATGAATCGGTGTTGCCGGAAATCGAGAAGATCTGGGACCGCACGCCGTTTTTAAAACGTATCATCGTCGTCGGCGCGCCGAGGGGTAAGGCGCTTTCCTATGAAACCCTGGTCGGCAAGGCTTCCGACAAACTCGAAGCCGAGAAAACCACCAAAGACGACGTCTGCTTCTGGTGTTACACCTCGGGCAGCACCGGCACTCCTAAAGGCGCCGTGCATTTACAGCACGACATGATCACGATCACCGATCTGTTCGTCAAACCGGTTCTCGAAATGAACGCAAACGATCTTTGTTTTTCGGCATCGAAAATGTTTTTCTCCTATGGTCTGGGCAATTCCCTTTACTTTCCGTTGCGGTTCGGCGCTTCCACGGTGCTCTGGCCGGAGAAGCCCGATCCTGAGAGAATCCTCCAGATCATCGAAAAGTACCGGCCAACCTTCTTTTTTTCCGTGCCGACGCTGTTCGCGCGTTTTCTTCGGATCGAGAAACAATACGACCTGAGTTCGCTGCGCATCTGTCTTTCCTCCGGCGAGCCGCTGCCGCCGGCGCTCTTTCACCAGTGGAAAGACCGCACCGGTTTGGAATTATTGGATGTGGTCGGCTCCACTGAAGCGACCCATGATTTTTTGGCCAATCGACCCGGGCGGGCTAAAGCGGGCAGCAGCGGGGAAGTCACGCCGGCGTTCGAAGCCAAAATCGTCGATGACGACGGCCGCGAGGTTGCCATCGGCGAGGTCGGCAATCTCATGGTCAAGGGGGACGCCAACGCTCCCTATTATTGGAACAAACATGAGCAGACCAAACGCATGATGCAGGGCGAGTGGCTCAAGACCGGCGACACCTATTATCGCGATGCGGACGGATACTACTGGTACTGCGGCCGCTCCGACGACATGATGAAGGTCGGCGGCCTGTGGGTGTCGCCGATCGAAATCGAAAATACCTTGATGGAGCACCCGGCGGTGCTGGAATCCGGGGTCATCGGCGACACCGACGCCGACGGGCTGCTAAAACCAAAAGCGTTCGTCTTGCTCAAGAGCGAATTTAAGCCCGGCGCCGAATTGGGCGTCGAACTGCAGAACCATGTGAAGAGCAAACTGGCGCCTTATAAATATCCCCGTTGGGTTGAATTCGTCGACGACCTGCCCAAGACCGTCACGGGTAAAATCCAAAGATTTCGGCTACGAAGCAAAAACTGAGGATGGAGAATCGCGCATCGAAGCTCGATTCTCAATCTGCCATCCTCGACAATTTTCAAGGAGACCCCATGGCCGCCAACCTCAAAGAAATGAAGGAAAAACTCGCCTACTCCTGCAACATCCTGGCGCACGAGGGACACTGGGACAATATCCTCGGCCATGTCTCCGTGCGTATCCCCGGCAAAAATCGCATTCTCATGAAGCCGCACAGCTTCGGCTTCGAGGAGATCCGCCCGCAGCATATCATCGTCGTCGATATCGAGACCGGAAAAAAAGTCGAAGGCAAGCACGAGCGCCATTCGGAGGTTTTTATTCACACCGAAATCATGAAGGCGCGGCCGGATGTGAACTGCGTCGTCCACTCCCATCCTCCCTACGCCACTGCCTTCGGCGCGCTCGGCCAAAGACTGCGCCCGATCAGCCATGAGGGAAATATCTTCTACGACGGTTTGCCGACGTTCGATTACACCACGGCGTTGATTCGCACCCCGGAGTTAGGCGTAGAAGTCGCTAAAAGCCTCGGCAAATGCCGAGGTCTGCTGATGAAAAACCACGGGTCAACGGTGGTGGGCGAATCCATCGAGGTGGCTACTCTCTACTCGATATTTCTGGAAAAAGCGGCGCGCATTCAACTGATGGCCACAGCCTCCGGCGATCCGTCGTGGACCAACGACGAGGAATCGGTGGTCAAGTACGAGCAGATCTACACGCCGCACCGGCTAAGTTCGATGTGGGAATACTTCGTGCGCCGCGCCAAGAAGTTTAGAAAATCCACCTGACCCGCCGGCGCCAGCCGTTCACGGCCAGCAAGTACCCAAGCTAACGATTGCTCATTGCGCGATTGAACTACCTCGCCGCAAAGCTGCGGGGCATCGATCCGCAGCGCTTGACCGGATCGCTGTTTGTCTTAACTTTTTTTATCCAGCTCGGCGACGAAGCGCATCTCCAACATAGCTTCCGGCTTGATATTTTTAACCGCCGGCTCTTTTTCCGCGAGTTCGGCAATGACCGCCTCCATGCCTTTGAGACTCACGTAAGGCGGGTATTCCAGGTAATCGCGAAACTGCGTGTAGGTATCCTCCCGAACTTCCGGGTCGCTCACCTTGAGATGTCTTTCGATCATCCTCAAGGAAGCCGGCTTGTTGGCCTTAAATACTTGTATGCCCTCAGCGTAAGCGCGCACGACGCGCCGCACGATGTCTTCATTGGCCTTGAGGTAGGTCCGGCTGGTGCCGATGGCCACCGACACAAACTCGGGACCCTCTTTGGCGAGGTTCATCAGCTCCAGAAACCCCGCCTTTATAGCTCTAGCGTTGGTCGGTGGCGACATTACGCCGGCGTCGATCTGACCCGCGGCCAAGGCCGTGAAGATATTCGGAACTCCAACCAATGGCAAAAGCTGGTAATCAGCACCCTTTAGCCCGGCCGACCCCAGGGCAAAAAGAGCGGAAGTATGCGTCGATGAACCGATTCTGGTAATTCCGATTCTTTTTCCCTTGAGATCCGCGATCCGTTTAAACTCCGGTTTCGCGATCAAGGAAAATACCTGCCGATTGGTGCCCGCGGCGATTAACGCGAGATTGGCGCCCTGCAAATTCGCCAGGGTTGCGTTCGAGCCGTCCATAAAGGAAATGGCGATTTCTCCGGCGAGGATCGCCTGGATGGCGCGCGAGCTTGAAGGGATGTGGATCAACTCGACATCCAAGCCGTGTTTCTTGAACAACCCTTCCTGCTGGGCCATGAACATGCCGCTCTGAGCGCCGGTGACCGCCGTCCAGTTTAACCGCACCCGGTTCTGCGCCCAGGCGCCGCTGGCCAGTCCAACCGCCAATACAATCATCGATAACTGCAATAATTTTCGCGTCATCAGTCCTCCTAGGGATGGAACCGGTGCCCGCCGATCCCTCCGGTTATTGTGCCTAAGGGTATCAATTGACGCGCTTAATTCAACTGTTTGGTTTGGCCTGGGAACCATGCTAAGTAGGGCGCCATGAGCAAGAAGATTCATCTCACCTTGGCCACCGGCGATTACGAAAGTATTCGCGCGTTAAAAGAAGGAACGGTAAAACCGGACGGTATCGAATTAACGGTCCTTACGGATATGACCTCGGATGTTCGCCACTGGCGCATGCTGCGCAACCGCGAGTTCGACGTCGCCGAGCTTTCCATGTCAAATTTCCTGATGGCGAAGTACCTCGGCTTGCCCTTTGCCGCAATCCCGGTGTTTCTCCACCGCCGCTTCCGACACGGGTTTGTATTTCTCAATGCCTCCAAGGGTATCCGCAAAGCGAGCGATTTGATCGGTAAAAAAGTCGGTCTGCGCAACTTTCAAGCGACGGCGAACTTGTGGATTCGCGGTATCCTGGAACATGAACACGGACTGCCGCACCGCAGCGTTGAGTGGTTCAAGCAAGACGACGAAGAGGTCGATTGGACGCCGCCGCAGGATTTGAAAATTCAGCGAATCGCTGCGGGAAAAAGCGTCGAGAAGATGCTGGTGGACGGCGAGCTCGACGCCCTGATCCATCCGGAGGTGATCCAGCCGATCCTCGACGGGGACACAAGGGTGAGTCGGCTGTTTGCCGATTATCGCGATCTGGAAATCGATTACTATAAACGCACCGGGATATTTCCGATCATGCACACCACCGCGATCAAGCAGGAAATCGTTGACCGCTACCCATGGGTGCCGATCAATCTGATGCAGGCCTTCGAAGAATCGAAAAAAGCCGCCTACAGGCGGATGGAAAACCCGCGCATCGTGCCGCTCGCGTGGTTCCGCCACTTCCTCGAGGAGCAGGAAGAACTGCTCGGGCGCGATCCCTGGATCTACGGACTCGGCGAGGCTAACAGAAACAACTTGGAGACCCTGATGCGCTACTCGCAAGAGCAGGGTCTCTTGGGCCGCAAATTGACTCTGGCGGAGCTCTTCATCCATACCGAAGCTCATTCCTGAGGAGGGCGCGGCGCCGGTTTTTCTCCGATTGATCTCGCCCGGCGATTGGCGTAGATTTGCTATCCCAAAGTAAAAAATTCCCCGAGAGATTGAGGGGAGTCCAAGAAAAACCGCAAGTTATGAACAAAGGGGAATTGATCAAGCGCGCGTTGAACAGCCGTGGTCCATTGATTATGCCCGGGGTTTATGACGCGCTGAGCGCCAAGATCGCCGCGCGGGCTGGATTTGACGTCATTTTCATCACCGGCTACAGCCTGTCGGCGACGCTGCTTGGGGAGCCGGACTTCGGCCTGCTCACCCAGACCGAAGTCGTCGCCGCAGCCCATAGGATCTGTTCGGTGGTCGAAACCCCGGTGATCGTCGATGCCGATACCGGCTACGGCAATGCCGTCAATGTCGTCAGAACCGTACAGGATTTAATACGCGCCGGCGCTGCGGGTATGTTTCTTGAGGATCAAGTTTGGCCGAAGCGCTGCGGTCATATGAAGGGCAAACAGGTGATCCCGCTGGAAGAACAGTTGAGCAAACTAAAGGCGGCGATCGATGCCCGGGCAGGCAATGATTTCTTTATTGTCGCGCGCACCGATTCGCGCCAAGCGTTGGGCCTTACCGAGGCGATCGCCAGGGGCAAAGCCTTCAAGACTGCCGGGGCCGATGCCGTATTTATCGAAGCTCCGGAAACCAAAGAGGAAATGCGTGAAATTGCGAGCCACGTTCCGGGCCCCCTGGTGGCCAACATGCTGGAGCGCGGCGTCACTCCGCTCATGGGACCCGAAGAGCTTCACGAGTTGGGCTTTGACTTGGTGGTTTGGCCACTGGCGCCGCTCTACGCAGCCGCCAAATCCCTCACCGAAGTGTACACGACCTTGCGCCGAGATGGATCCACTTTAGCCATCCTTGAGCGCTTGATGGCCTTCGACGATTTCAACGAAATCGTCGGACTCCAAGAAAAATATGCCATGGACTCGAAATACAAGGGCTGATCCGGCGACCGGTCGTTTTTGCCGACATTCAGCCGCGGACAAGACAGCTACAATCGCATGGGCATAAGAACGTAAAGATAACCCTCAACACCGCGCTTGCGAATTACGCTCGGACTGAGCTCATCCTTGAGCTCTATGTCGATCTCGCCATCTCCCCCAAGGACTGCCAGCATATCGATCATATAACGCGCGTTGAAGCCCACCGCTAGTTTCTTTCCGTTATAATCGGCTTCGATTTCTTCAACCGCTTCACCCAAATCGGGGTTGTTTGTAGAGATCAACACCTGGCCTTCGGTGAATTCCAACTTGACGCCTTTGTAGCGTTCGCTCGATAGTGTCGAAACCCGCCGCAGAGCTTGCAGCAGTTCATGGTGATCGACTTTGGCGATGTTGGAGTTTCCCTTGGGAATAACCTTCGTATAGTCGGGAAAATCGCCGTCTATCAGGCGCATGAAGAGTTCGACCTCATCCCTGGCCGCCAGACCCATGTTTTCCTTGAACCCCAAAGAGACCGTGCCCTCGTCGCCGTCGTCCAGCAACTTTTTAAGCTCCGACAACCCTTTGCGGGGTAGGATCACCCCCTTGCGCAAGCCAAGGGAACCGATCCCCTTTTCTTCAAATGCAAGGCGGTGACCGTCGGTGGCGACCATCCGCACCCTGCCGCTCTCGCCTTCTTCAATAAACACGCCGTTTAAACTATATCGCGTTTCATCGCTGGACACCGAAAATATCGTCCGTTCGATCATCTCCCGCACCGTAACTGCCGGAGCCGTCGATAGAGCTTTGCCGTCAAACTCCGGAAACTGCGGGAACTCATGGGCGTCCATGCCGACAATCTTAAAAACCGTTTTTCCGCTGCGAATTTCCACCCAATCGTTCTCCAACCGCTTCACTTGTAATTGATCTTGAGAAAGTTCTCTGACGATCTCGTAAAGCTTCTTGGCGTTTACCGTGACGGAGCCCTCCTCGATCACCGCGCCGTCTACACGGCCCCTGACGCCAACTTCAAGATCCGTTGCAGTCACCTGAATCGACGCCTGACGGGCTTCAATCAACACATTGGCGAGAATCGGCATGGTGTTGCGCCGCTCGACGATGCTTTGCGTCCAAGAAAGCTTGGCGAGAAGATCTCCCCGCTTAGCTTTGATTTCCATACACCCTCCCTATAATTCTACTCCTTGGAATATATATAAAAATCAGTAGTTATAGTAGAGGCTGTGGATAAGGCCCAAAAGAGCGTTTGTTCAAAGGAATCAAGAGCTTGCTTTGTGAATGAGAAACGCGGGGGTTACCGCTATCGGAGCGCAACCGAAAAGCGCGCGAGCCAGGGTATAATCGTCCACAATTCAGCACCCTGTTGAACACAGTTTATTCACAACTTTTTGCGAACGTTGAGGCTGCGCTCGAGTTTTTCGATGGTGCTCTGCATGTGGGGATCTTCTTTGATGCGCTTTTCGATGGACTTCGACGCGTGGATCACCGTGGAGTGGTCGCGACCGCCGAATTTATTGCCGATCCCAGGGAAAGAAGTTTCGGTGTGTTTGCGGCAAAGATACATGGCGACCTGCCGCGGCAAGGCAATATTTTGTGTTCGCCTCTTTGCTTTAAGATCGCCGATCTTGATGTTGAAAAATTCACAGATCGTTTTCTGGATGTTTTCCACCGTAACTTCCCGCTCGGCGCCCTTGAGGGTGTGGTGCAGGACTTCTTTTGCCAGTTGTACGGTAATCGGAGCTTTGGTGAGCGAAGAAAACGCCCCCAGGCTGGTAAGAGAACCTTCCAGCTCGCGCACATTGGAATCGATGTTCGAAGCCAGAAAAATGGCGACATCGTGAGGCAGTTGGACGCCTTCAACTTCCGCTTTTTTTTGCAGAATCGCAATCCTGGTCTCAACGTCGGGCGGCTGGATGTCGGCGATTAAACCCCATTCGAAACGGTTCCTCAAGCGATCTTCAAGGCCGGGAATATCCTTCGGGAATCGATCGGAGGTAATGACAATCTGCTTGTGCGATTCGTAGAGCGAGTTAAAGGTGTGAAAAAACTCCTCTTGCGTGCGTTCCTTCCCGGCAATGAACTGCACATCATCGAGAATCAGAATGTCGACGGTGCGAAACTTCGACTTGAACTCGTCCATCCGGTCGCGCCTCAGCGAGGCGATAAGCTCGTTCATGAAAGATTCGGAACTCAGGTAGACGACTCTTCGGCCGGTATTTTGCGCCTCGGCCCGATGCCCGATGGCGTTGACCAGGTGGGTTTTTCCCAGACCGACGCCGCCATAAATAAACAAGGGATTGTAGTGATCGCCGGGCTGATTCGCGACGGCCATGCAAGCCGCATGCGCGAATTGATTGCTCGCTCCAATGACAAAATTTTCAAAGGTGTATTTTGGAACAAGGTTATTGTCCCGCTGCGGTTTTTCTTTGGGCTTTGCTTCTTTGTGGATGCTTTTGCCTGCGCCCGCGGGACCGTCCGATTTTGGGTTGACGGCAAGGAGAATTCTGATCTGGTGTTCCGCGCGATCAGCGAGAATGGATTCGAGCTGACGAAGGTAGTTTTCCGTAAGCCAATCGCGAAAAAATTTGTTTGGGACCTCGAGCGTTATTTCATTCTTGTTTCCCGCCAGGAAACGAACCGGCTTGATCCAGGTATCAAAGTTCTGTCGACCGATTCGTTCCTGGATTTCTCCCAACGCTGTCGTCCACAAATCGCCCATAATCAGCACCACGAAGTCAGCGGTTGATCGAGCTCAACCCTGATGGAGTTACACACAACGTTATCCACAGCTGTGGATAACATTTAAAGTGGCGGTAATTCAGCTACCTAGACGAAATTGCGAACCCGCTGTCAACACGAACCTTCCGGTTCTTATTGTTACCGCCACCCGCGTCAAAAAAAGCATAATCGGCCGGTCCAAGGGAAAAAAAATTCCTTCGCCGCACGCGGCGAAAGAAGAAAATCAAATCGACCGTAGATTGGATTTTTTTGTCTTAATCCTTTTCAAATTCCTTTGCAAGAAAAAAATGCGCAGAATTTTTTTTTCTTGCTATTTCGACAAGCTTGACAGAAACCATGCGCAGTGTTAGCAACACTCACTCGCAACGATGACTCGATCGCAGAGAATTTTTCGCCGCAGTTTAAAAACTATTCCCGGCGGCGTGAACAGTCCGGTGCGAGCCTGGCAAGCCGTCGGTGGCGAGCCGCTCGTGATCTCCCGCGGCAAAGGAAGTTGTGTCTTTGACAGCGACGGCCGGCGCTACATTGATTACGTCGGTTCCTGGGGTCCGTTAATTCTCGGACATGCGCCGTTGAAGATCGCCCGTCAACTGGCACGGCGCGCAGCCCTGGGGACGAGCTTCGGAGCGCCAACAGAGGGCGAGTTGGAACTGGCGGAACTGGTCGTCAAGGCAGTTCCTTCCGTGGAAAAATTGCGTATGGTCAGCTCCGGAACCGAAGCGACCATGAGCGCTATCCGTTTGGCTCGGGCCTTTACCGCCAAGACAAAGATCGTCAAATTCGACGGCTGCTACCATGGTCATTCCGATGGTTTGCTCGTCAAGGCGGGTTCCGGCGTCGCCACGCTGAGTTTGCCCGACAGCGCCGGTGTCCCCGCGTCGTTCGCGCGCGAGACCCTCATCGCGGATTACAATGATATCGCCTCGGTGGAAAAAATTTTCCACCGTTATGACGGCAAGATTGCCGCGGTTATTATTGAACCGGTGTGCGGCAACATGGGGGTCATTGCACCCATGCCGGGATTTCTTGCGGCCTTGCGCCGGCTGACGACTCAGCAAAAGGCGCTGCTCATCTTTGACGAGGTGATTACCGGATTCCGCGCCAGCCTCGGCGGCGCCCAGGAAATTTTCAAGATCAAGCCTGATCTGACCTGCCTCGGCAAAATTCTCGGCGGCGGTCTGCCCTTGGCGGCGTTCGGCGGTCGCGCCAGGATCATGGATCTCTTGGCGCCGGCAGGACCGGTTTACCAGGCCGGCACGCTTTCGGGTAATCCCATGGCGGTGAGCGCGGGAATCGCTACGATTAAGCAGTTGGCGGGTTCATCGGCTTACCAACGGCTCGAGTCAATGGGCGAGCGCCTTGAGCAGGGCTTCAAAAGGGTGCTCGCCAAGCACCGCCTGTGCGCGGCGGTAAACCGCTTCGGCTCCATGATGACAATCTTTTTTGGCGTCGAAACGGTAACCCTGCCGCAGCAAGCTCGCGGCTGCGACCGGCGGCAATTTGCAAGGTTTTTTCATGGAATGCTCAAACGCGGTGTCTACTTGCCGCCGGCGCCGTTCGAAGCGCTGTTCATTTCATTGGCGCACTCGAACGCCGATTTAGATCACACGATCAAGGCGTTTGATGACTGGGCCGGGGAAGAAGCCGCCGGTTGACCGCCCAAAACCGACATGCTAGAAAACTAGCCGAGCGGGGTCAGTTGTGAGCGCCCCAAGGAGTCGGCAGAACAACCCAACGCCCTTCCTTCGCGGAGCGGGAATCTATCTCGGGATAGCCTTAGAACTTCCGGCCACCATCCTCGGCGGGTTGGTCATCGGTTATTATCTTGACGGTTATTTCGGCACTTCTCCCTGGCTCCTGATTGCGATCACCGCGATCGCGTTTGTTGGCGCGTTTGTCAGGCTGGTGCGATGGGTGAAATTTTTCGGGCGCAGCCCTAATGGAAGCGGCGGCGAGAAAGACGATACTGCGCATTGAGCTCTGGCAGGCAGTTTTGCTTATTGGTTTGCTTGTCGCTTTCGGGCGCAGCAGCTGGCTGGACCCCACGGCGTTGCTCGCCGGCGGCGTCTTTATGGCGGTCAATTTTCTCCTCTTGAGTTTCGGCGTCGCCTGGGTAATGACGCCGCTGGCGGAGAAAGGCCGTGTCAAGGCCGGAATCGGCCTCCTGGCGCTTAAGATCATTCTCTTTATGGGCCTGTTGACGCTAGTATTCTTTCGTTTTGATTTGGATGCCGTCTCCTTTGCGCTTGGCTTTTCGACGCTGGTCGTGGCGATCGTGACCGAAGCCCTGCGGAAAACCTTAAAGTTTGGGACATAGGCTAGATGGAACATCATTTTACTTGGTATGACCTGTTGCCGGAAGCGCTTAGGCCCTTCCTGGGCGACCACACTTTTTTTGCCGTAATAGCGGTCGTTCTTTTGATCCTGTTCGCTTTTAAAGCTCGCGCCGCTCTGGTTAAGGCGCGCGACCCGATCGTGCCGGCGTCCGAGTTAGGCTCGCGCAATATTGCCGAACTCTTGATCCAGCTGGTGGTGAGCCAGAGCGACGCTGTCATCGGCAAGGCCGGGCGCAGGTATGTGCCGTTTTTCGCCACGTTCTTCTTTTTTATCCTTTTGAGTAATTTGATGGGGCTGTTGCCGGGCTTTCTGCCCCCTACGGGAAATTTGAACACGACCCTGGGTTTGGCGTTGGTCTCTTTCGTCGGTTATAACGTCATCGGAGTGCGTGAACAGGGACCGGCCTACTTCAAACATTTCATCGGTCCGATGACCGGTCTCCCAGGCAAGGGATTTTTGGCCAAGCTGGCTTTTGTGCCGCTACTGCTGCTCTCGGCCGGCTTCTTTTTTGTTCTCGAGATTTTTTCCCACGGCTTTAGACCGGTTTCGCTCTCCTTGCGTCTTTTCGGCAATATGATGGGCGATCATGCAGTCGTGGGCGCCTTTACCGATCTTACCAAACTGGTGGTGCCGGTGGCATTTTACGCGCTGGGCACGCTGGTCTCCGTGATTCAGGCTTTTGTTTTTACGCTGTTGAGCATGATTTATGTCGCCTTGGCGATCAGCGGCCATGACGAAGAGCATGGCCATGATGGCCACCCGTCACATTAAACCAACAAGCGATCGGCCGCGCGAAGCAGATGAGGATGAGGCGAGGCAGGCTTAAATCGCTGGAAAGGAGAGAAAAGATGAAAAAGCTCCTGGCATTCTTCGGCATCCTTTTCATGGGCGTGCTGAGCGCCGGCGTGGCTATGGCCGCCGCCGAGGGCGCCGCTGCGGGCGGTGATTCGCAACGGGCCGTTGCCATCGCCCTTTCGGCCGGCTTGGCCGTCGCCATCGCTGCCGTAGGCGCCGCTTTCGGTCAGGGCCGTGTCGGCGCTGCCGCCATGGAAAGCATCGGCCGCAACCCCAATGCGGCGGATAAGATCTTTCTGCCGCTGGTGTTGACCCTCGCGCTGCTCGAAGCCTTGGCTCTTTACGGCTTCGTCATCGCGATTCTTCTGCAAGGCAAGATCTAACGGCCGCGGACGTGAAACTCAAAAAAGGGCGAGGAGATTTCTCCTCGCCCTTTTTAATGGGGGTTGCCGGGCAGGTCCACCTGGTACAGATGAACCTGGGTGTAACGCAGCAGCTCTTCCAGAGTGTGAAGCTTATAGGGCTTCAGATAAAAAATATCCTTGATGCCGGTGTTGACCAGGACTTTCAGGCAATGGATGCAGGGCGTATGGGTAATATAGATCGCGCCGTCTTTGATATTTGAGCCGTTCTTGGCCGCCTGCGCTATGGCGTTCATTTCCGCATGGATGGTGCGAAAGCAATTTTGCTCGGTATCGCCGTTGGGCGTTTTGGACTCGTAAATCAGGCAGCCGACATCGGTGCAGTGGGGCATTCCCGCCGGCGCGCCGTTGTAACCCGTCGCGAGAATATTCTTATCGCGCACGATCACCGCGCCGACCTTGGCCCGGGTGCAGGTGGAGCGTTCGGCCACCTGCAACGTGATCGTCATGAAGTATTGATCCCAACTCAGCCGGTCACTCATAGACTTACTCCAGGCCCTTCAGCCAGCGCATTTGACCCGAACTCGGTCGCCGATCTTGGCGCCGGAGAGGCGCTGGGCACTACCTTTATAGACCGAAATCTCCAGCAACCCCCAGCTATTGATGACGGCGACAAACTCGCCGGCGCCCGCCGACGCGTAACTCGGCGCCAAGCCTTTCACTTCCACCGTTCCAAGGGCGATCGCCAGCGCCCCCGCTAGTCCTGTCAAATCACGCTCGCTCACGTTTGTAAACAGATTGCCGTAGCCGTCAATGTAGATGACCTCGCCGTCGATGTGCCGCTCGCAGCTTAGGGTTTTCGGCAGCGCCAATCGCACGAAAGAATCCACGGGCTCGCCGAAGGCCGCCGGCGGCACGCCCAGGCTGAGATGCGCCGCCACCGGCGCAAAGATATCGCGGCCGTGGAAGGTGCGGCCGACGGGCTGAAGATGATAGGCCGGGTTGGACAGTTTAACGATCGTTGAGGGAGTTTTGCCTTCCACAGCCAGGCTGAAAATTCCATTATCCGGGCCGATGAAGTAATCGCCGTCGGCTTCGACCAACAGCGCCCGGCGCGCGCTGCCCACGCCGGGATCGACGACGGCAACATGAATGGTGCCGCGCGGAAAGTGGCCGGCCGCATGGCGCAGGACCAGCGCGCCGGCCATGACATCCTGGGCGGGGACGCCATGGGTCAGATCGATCACCTGGGCGTTCGGATTGATCCCCGCGATCACGCCTTTCATGATGCCGACGAAAGCGTCCCGGTAGCCGAAATCGGTGATTAAAGCGATGGGCATCGTGGAATTCTCAATTGCCACAGCATTTTAAGCAGAAAGGGGCCGGACCGCAAAGCGCGCCGGACTAGGCAGGAGGCCGGCGACGCGTTATAAGCATCAAGGTCCGGTAAAACTCTTCCGGTGGGAGCCTTTCCATTCGCGTATTTCGTTCACTGCGGCACAAAAATTATGCGCTGTTCTGGTCCAGCGATCTGATCGCGTCCGTCGGCCAGTTCGTCCGCGAGGTCGCGCTCTACTGGCTTGCCTACGAGATCACCGGCTCGGCGTGGGCCCTGGGAATACTTGGCTTTTGCGAAGCGGCTCCGCGCCTTTTGCTTGGCGCCGTCGGCGGGGTGATCGTCGACCGCTACGATCGCTTGCGCCTGCTTACAGGGATTCAGTTTCTTTGCTGCATCCCGGTGTTCGCCCTGGTCGCGCTCTATTTTCTCGATATTTTACAGTTTTGGCATATGGCGCTGCTGGAAACGCTGTGGGCGATAATCCGCAGCATGAACCCCACGGCCGGACAATCGATACTCCGCGACCTGGTGCCCGAGGCGGAGCTCATGAGCGCCGTATCGCTATATTCGATCGGCTTTAATTTTGCGCGCATCGTCGGCCCGTCGATCGGCGGCGTGTTGATTCTGTGGATCGGTGTCGGCGGCTGCCTGATTTTTTATGGCGTTTGCCTGCTGATTTCCGCCTTCGAACTTCTCGCCGTGCGCATCGCGGCAGGCGCGCCGCGGCGCCAGGGAGGCAATCTTTTTGGCGAGTTCAAAGAAGGCCTCACTTACATCAAGGCGACGCCCGCGATCCTGGCGAGTATTCTTGCGGCCTACGTCATCAGCATCTTTGTCGGCACCTATACCCGGTTTCTACCGGTGTTCGCTAAAGATGTCCTCGAAGTCGGTCCCGACGGCTTGGGGCTGCTCATGGCTGCGCCCGGAGTCGGCGCCGTATGTTCATTGGTCGTTCTTGGCGCGCTCGAAGAGCGCTGGAGCCGCCCGACGCTGCTTTGGGTTTCCGCCAAAGGGGCTCCTTTCCTGCTCATTCTCTTTTGCTTGTCGCGCAGCCTGTGGCTGTCGGTTTTGTTGCTTGGGCTGTTCGGCGGCATGCAGATCATTTTTCGCACCGTGAGCCGGCTGGTGATTCAAGTCGAAGCGCCGCGGCAGCTTCTGGGACGAGTGATGAGCGTGTTCTTAATGGATCAAGGGATGCGCGCCCTCGGCTCGGTGGTCATCGGCGCGTTCGTCGCTCTGTTCGGCGCCGCACTTGGTTTGGCGGCAACTTCGGCAGTCTCGATCGCATTGACCGCCCTTACCTTTTACCGTTTGCTGTTATCGCCGCGTCCGGCGGCGAAATAAAGTCGTAAATTTATCGGCCGGCGGCGGCGCGTTCTCAGCGGGCGCCCGGCGACTCCTCGGCCGCCGCCACGGCGGCTTTAAGATGCTCGGGGTTAACCGTGCCGACGATCAGGGCATCGATGAACGAATGGCCGAGCACATACTCGATGGCCGCCCGCGCTTCCAGGTGACCGCTGAATAGTCCTTTGATGGCCAGAACCCCAAGACCGCGATCATGGGCCAGCGCCAGGGCTTCGGCCAACGACGATTCTTTCTGGCTGAAGGGCGCCATCACCACATCCAGCGTTCGCGCGGCCTCGATAATCCCGGCTGCCGTTTTGGCGGAAATTCCGGCGGCGCGAACCTTGCCGCTTCGCTTGAGGCGTAACAACCCTTCGAGCGCGTCGGTTTGCGTAAGAATCTCGACATCGCGGCCATCCGAGTGGAGCAGCAGCAAGTCGAGATAATCGGTTCGCAGCCTGCCAAGGCTTTCCTCCGCGCTGGCGACGATGGCCCGGGCGGAGAAATCATAGGTGGAGCGCCCGCTCCGATACTGTTCGCCGGCTTTCGTACAGAGCACGAACTCGCATCTGCGCGGCTCGATGAGCGGGCCGAGCCGTTTTTCCGCGTCGCCATAGGCGGGGGCGGTGTCGAGCAAATTTACGCCCAGATCGAATGCTGACTCGATCAGCTCGGCAACCGCCTGGTCCGATGGCAGCGCAAAATCCGTCGGGTATTTTACGTCGGTGTTTCTGCCGATCTTGGTCGTGCCCAAGCCGATGGGGCTGACCGCGAGACCGGTGCGGCCTAAGGGACGGCGAACCACTCAGCCTCCTGCCAGGGGTAGGGGGCCACGGCCGGCATCGGCCATGGCGGGGTTTCGCGGTAGCCTGCCGGCGCCTTGAGTTCGTGCTGCACGATTGCCAATACCTCATCGGCCAGAACCGGCGCCAGCGCTAATTTCGTCGGCCAAGCGACCACCAGGCCCGGAGCGATCCTGTTCGCGTGGACGCCGCTCGGTCGCCGGAGCGCCGCGGTTTGCGCCTCGGCGCGCACGGCCCGGTAAATACTCATTTCTGCGGCTCTAAGATCGACCCGGGGCAGCAAGCGGCGAATCTCGGCCAGCGCCAATTTTCTCGCCGCCGCGTCGTCCGGCTCAGCGGCGATTCGCTCGGCGATCTCGCCGCCGATTTGCCATAGGCCGGCGGCGGGCGTGGTGATGGTGAGGCCGGTTTTGCCGCCGACAATGCAGTGCCCGAATAACAACGGCAAATTGCCGCGCACAAGCGCCATTCCAAGCGGTCTGCGCTGCATGAGAGCGCTCTGGATGCCGGCCTTTTTGACAAGATCCTCGTTGCCCGCGCCGGCGGCCAGCACGATTGCGCGCGCCTTGAGCACGACTTCGCCGATCCGCACTGCCGACTCTGAGAATCGCGCTGCCGCGCCGTCGTACAAAAAGATAAACCCTCTGTGGCGCTCGGCCAAGGCCTTTAAAAACGACCCGGTCGCGATCACCGGCTCGGCGAGCGAATAGACCGCGCAGGCGCAGTCGCGCAAGGCCTCGGGCCATTCCGCCTTGGATAATTTATGCGGCTCGGTCGCCAACAGACCGGCTCGAGCGACCAGTCCCATGAAGCCAAGCGATTGCAAGCGCGCGAGGGCCGAGCCGCGCGGCAGCCAAAGGTGGCATCGCTCTGCAAGGATTTCGGTGCCTGTGAGATCAGGCTCGAGATCGCCGGCGATGGCGCGCCGCCAGCGTTCGGGCATCAGGCTGGTCGCACGCGCGGCGGCGAAATCGCGCACGCCGCGCAGAGCATATTTGCCGCCGCCATGAATGATCCCCTGCGCCTGGATCGTCTGTCCGCTGCCGAGCGCTTGAGATTCCAAAAGGATCGCGTGGTATCCGGCCCGGCGCAGGCGATCGAGGCACCAAAGTCCGGCGGCGCCGCCGCCGAACACGAGCACATCTAGTCGCATTTCCGTTTGGCGAGCACTCGGCTGTTAAGGTCTTCCCTGGCCATGGTTCGCTCAACAACCCGGGGATGGATTTGGGAAGAGCTTTTGATCGACGGTCTCGCAAATCACGTGGCCGACAAGGATATGGGTTTCCTGGATTCGGGCGCTGTTTTTCCCCGCCGAGGCCCGCAGCAGATAATCCACTTGACCTGCCATCTTGCCGCCGCTGCCGCCGGTCAAGCCGATGGTTTTGATTTTTAATTGCTTGCAGACTTCGACAGCCGCAAGCACGTTGGCAGAGTTGCCGCTGGTGGAAATTGCCAGCGCGACATCGCCGGCTTTGCCCAGCGCTTGCACTTGTTTGGCGAAAACCTGAGCGTAGTCGTAATCGTTGGCGATGGCGGTCAGCGCCGAGCTATCTGTGGTCAGGGCGATGGCCGGAAGCGGCGGCCGCTCGATCAAAAAGCGGTTGGTGAACTCCGCCGCGATATGCTGGGCGTCCGCGGCGCTGCCGCCGTTGCCGAAGAGCAACAGCTTGTTGCCGCTTTTAAAGGCGCCAACGACGGCGTCGATGGCCTGGGTGAGAACTTCGAGATTTTCCCGGAGAAACGCCTGCTTGACCCGGATGCTCTCTTCGAAGGCCTGGGAAATGAACTGTTTCATTGTTTAGCCGATGGGCAAATAAGAAAATTTTTTAACACAGGCGCAAGCGCGCGTAAAGTTAGGCGCGATCGAAGTCATGGATCGTCCCGACCGCCTTCTGTTGCTCTGGCGCGCTCGCTGGCGCTCGCCATGGCGCGCGTCGGGGCATGCGCCGCGCGCGGAGCGACGAGGGCAGGTTGATACGGCGAGGGTTTAGACATCGGCATGAACCGGCGGCGCCAGACCTTTCAAGGCATGGTCCGCGACTTCGGCAAGCACTTGATCATGGTCGTGGTCGAGGGCGAAGACGCGGAACTGAACGATCTTGGAGGGAATAAATTCGAACAGCTCGGCCAATGATTCCTTGGTGATCTCGCCGCTCGACGGATCGTAGATGTGGATTTGCTTTTTCCCCATGGCGAAGGGATTTTCCGGCCGCGGATCCTGGGTCGCCATATCGACGCGAAATAGCAGATCGCGCGCCGAGACCGGCAATGCCGCGCGAATGCGCTTTTCCCAGTCAGCATCCTGGATCCGCGCAACGCTGTCTTGCAGCTCGTTCAACGACAACGTCCGGTCGTAGGCCATCTTCCATTTCACCTCGCGGCGCAGCACGCTTTCCCACTCCCGGCCGAGCTCTGCGAAATCGCCCTTGTGGCGGCGCCAGCGGGACACGTCTTCGAGCAGCGACCAGTCGGTGAGGTAAAGATAGTCCTCCATGTGGTCCAGCGGATTGCCGGGAAAAAGAATTTTCATGGTCTCGGGGAAAATATCGCGCAGATGCAAGTCGATGGCCCGGGTCGTTCGGTGGTAATAGACGTTGGTGTAGAGATAGAGCCGGGTGTTGAGAAAAGCGGTCAGCGCGCTGTTGCCCGCCTTGTGCACCGTGAGTCCCTTGGGGGAAAAGAAAGTGTAGTGGATCAAGCGCTCGCGATCGATGGGGCCGGCGTGCACGCCGCACATGTAGGAATCGCGCGACACATAGTCGAGGTTATCGAAAGTGAAGATGCCGTTGGTGAGCGGTTGGAGAAAGCGCACCCACTTCGGTTTGCGGTCGTCGTCCGCGCTGCTTTTCTTGATCGGAAAGGCGATATCCTCCGGCGAAAGCTCTTCTCCCGGCGCGAATAAGCCGTTCGGGCTGCGGCGCAGTTGTTGAATAATCTCCCCGAGATGTTTCTGGATGATCGTCTGGCTTAGATCTTCGTGGATCAAGTTGTAGTGATGAAGAAAATTGTCGTCGAAGAAGTGGCCGAACGGCCCATGGCCGATGTCGTGCAGCAATCCCGTGACCCGCATGTACTCTTCGATGAACGGCGCCGACGGGCACTCCTCGCCGAGCACGCTGCGCAGGGAGGGATAGAGGTGTTTGGCGAACTCGCCCGCCAGGTGCATGGCGCCGAGAGAATGCTGGAAGCGGCTATGCTCCGCCGACGGATACACCCAGCGGGCGCTTTGCAGCTGATAGATGTAGCGCAGCCGCTGCACCCAGGGCGAGTCGATCAGAGCCTTCTCGGTCACTTCTCCTTTGGTCGCCGGTACGGTGAACTGGATATAGCGGTGGATCGGGTCGGCGAAGAGCGCTTTTCCCTCATACTGGTTGTCGGTGAGCTTTGCCATCGCTTTGCTTCGACCCGATGATTAAACCACAGTTTGCCGCTGCGCCAAAGCGCGCCGGCCCGGGCAACGCGGGCTTGCTAGAGTTCGAAAATCAGGTGCGCGGTCCATTGATCGCCGGTCTTGTCCATGCGGCTCTTATGAAACGCCACTGACGCGATTTCCTGTTTGATCTCATGGCGGTCGGGATCGATCTTCTCGCCGGCCACCTCCGCCTTTACGACGGTATCTTTCACCTCGCGGATCTGGAATTCCCTGAGCACATAGCCGCTTCCTTGATAAAGATAGAGCAGCTCCCGGACCCAGTTGACCATGAGGTCGTCGCGATCGCTGCCCTCGACTTCCAAGGGCAGCCTTTCCCTGGCTTCGATCGCCTGCATCTCAACCATGACATCGAAGAGCGCAAACGCCGAGTTGGCAAAAAGATCGGCTTGAGAGTTGCCGACGACTCTGACCGCAATTTCCGATTGGCGTTTGTTTAATCGGTAGTTCTTTGGGTGCTCCATGATCCATCAGCCTTTGGCATTGGGTTCGGTCGGGGCTTGTGACGTTGGATAGGGGTCGAGTATCGGGCTGCGACCGGCGAAATCGTCGTCCAATCGTTGGCGGATTTCAGGGCGAGCATAACATTGCACACAGGTGATAATGTCGGTCGGTTCCGTCAGCCTTAAGTATCGGAAGGGTTGAGCGTCCGAGTTAGGATTGAGAAATAACTCCCAATGGGTGTGACCGGTGTGAAGCAAGTAATAATCGACTCGGTAACTGGTCTGCCCGTGAATCGTTCCCTGAACTTCTCGGCCGCAGTGAAAACACTGCATCGTCTCCCATTTATACCCGGTTTATGAGGCTCGCCGCAAACCCGGCGCCGAAACCGTTGTCGATGTTGACCACGGTCACGCCGGCGGCGCAGGAATTGAGCATGCCCAACAGTGCCGCAAGACCGTGGAAGCTTGCGCCGTAGCCGACGCTGGTCGGCACGGCGATCACCGGCTTGTTGATCAAGCCCGCGACCACGCTGGGGAGCGCGCCTTCCATGCCGGCCACCACAATCAGCACTGACGCCGCGTCCAATTGCCGCCGGTGGTTGAGCAGGCGATGAATGCCGGCGACCCCGACGTCGAAAAGTCGTGCCACTTGATTGCCCATCATGGCCGCCGTCAGCGCTGCCTCTTCGGCGACCGGAATATCCGAGGTTCCGGCGCAGACTACCAAAACGGTGCCCTTGCCGGCAATCCTGATCGGTTTTGCCGCCCAGGTCGCCGCTCCCGCCCGGGGATGAAACCTGAGTCCGGTGCGCAGGCGCCTGAGCTCGGTCATTTTCCCGGCGTCGAGGCGGGTTACCAGAATATTACATTTGCGCCGGCGCATGGCGCGCACGATGGCCGCGATATCTTTGGACCCTTTGCCCAAGCCCATGATGACCTCGGGAAACCCCTGGCGCAACGCGCGGTGATGGTCGATCTTGGCGAAGCCGAGATCTTCAAAGGGCAAGTGGCGCAGCTCGGCCACGGCCATCTCGACCGAAATGCGCCCGCCGCGCACTCGTTCGAGCAGTTTAACGAGTCGTTCGGAGTCCATGGTCTGCGTTGTGGGCAAGATCAGATCGGCGTCGGATATTTTACTCGTTGCGGCGTCGCCGGGCTAGTCTCTTCTGAAATGGTCGTAGCCTTTGAAGCGGGTGGACATCGGCTTGCCGGCGCTGTCGACGACGGCGATGCCATCATCAGCGGCCACACAGCTGCCGATTCGGCTGATCGTCACCCCCACAAGTTTTGCCAGCTTGCCGATTGGCGCACGAAAACGCGGGCGGGCGCAGAACAGCAGCTCGTAATCCTCGCCGCCCGCCAGTGCGTAGCGGGTGCCCGCGGTGCCGGCGAGGGCGCGGTAGGCGCTGGAGAGCGGGATCTGTTCATTCCATATAAGAGCGCCGATGCCGCTCGCTTTGCAAATATGACCCAGATCTTGCAAAAGACCGTCGCTCACGTCGATCATCGCCGTCGCAAAGCGGTGTTTTGCCAGCGCCGCGCCGGCGGCAAGCCGCGGCGTGGGCCGGTGATGGCGCGCGAGCAATCTTGCCAACGGGCCGCGATCGGGTCTGCGCCCTTGGCGCAGATATTTCAAACCGAGCGCGGAGTCGCCCAGGGTTCCCGTGACATAGATATCATCCCCCGCCCTGGCGCCGCTGCGCCGAATGGGCGAGTTACGCGGGTAGCCGATGACACAAACCGATACGATTAAGGAGCGGGCGATGTTGGTGTCGCCGCCGACCAGGTGAACTTTGCTCGATTTGGCCAGGGCGGAAAAGCCCCGGTAAAACTGATCGATCCCTTGGCTGTCAAAATCACCAGGGATACCGAGGGACAGAATCACAAAGGCGGGGATGCCCCCCATGGCGGCAATATCGCTTAAATTCACCGCCAGGGATTTGTGGCCGAGGTCGTTGAGCGAAGTCCAGTCAAGGTTGAAATGGATGTCTTCAATGAGCAGATCCGCCGTAATCAGGGTCGATTCGCCGGGGTTGTCCATCCAGGCGGCGTCGTCGCCGATGCCGATACGCACGCCGCGACTTACCGGCGTCCGGCGGCGAATTTTCTCGATCAGCGCGAACTCTCCAAGCCGGCTTAGTTTCATCCGGGCCCAACCATTGCGGGTCTAGCGTTTGGACCGGTTGTCGACTGCCGTGAGCAGAAGCCCAGAAAGCACAAAATTCGCGACCCAAAAGAGACGGCGGATTAAGGCCGCAGCGGCAGGGACCTGTCCCGATGGCTTTTGCGGAACGAGCGAGCGGCGCGTCGGGCGGCTTTGCGCTTGGCCATCTGGGTCTTTTTTCTCGGCGCAACCCCAGGCCGTTGGGCCGGTGCTTTTTCCCGGTCCAGGAGCGCGACCTTGAGGACGTCGGACATGGTTTTGGCAATCACCCAGTGGATCTTGCGCCGCAGAGCTTTCGGTACCTCGTCGAGATCTTTCTCGTTGCGATCGGGGATTATGATGGTCTTTATGCCGGCGCGGAAGGCCGCCAGGGATTTTTCTTTGAGGCCGCCGATGGCCAGCACCCTGCCGCGCAGGGTAATTTCTCCGGTCATCGCCACATCGCGGCTCACCGGCCGGCGGGTCAGGGCGGAAATAAGCGCTGTTGCCATGGTGATGCCCGCGGACGGACCGTCCTTCGGAATCGCGCCTGCCGGCACGTGAATGTGAATATCGAGTTTCTGGTAAAAATCCTCTTCGATGCCGAGCTTCTTGGCATGGGCGCGCGCGTAGCTCACGGCGGCTTGAGCCGACTCTTTCATGACATCTCCAAGCTGTCCGGTAAGCGTCAAATTGCCGCGGCCGCGCGATAGCGATGCCTCGACATACAAAATTTCGCCGCCGGTGCTGGTCCACGCCAGCCCGGTGGCGACGCCGATCTCGTGCTGTTCCTGCTCCGCTTCGGGGAGAAATTTCGGCGGGCCCAGAAAAAGGTGAACGTTGGCCCGGGTGATGCGCGTAAGCTCGACTTTCCCTTCGGCGACCTTGCGCGCGACTTTGCGGCAGATCGACGCCAGCTCTCGCTCCAGATTTCTCAGTCCGGCCTCTTTGGTATATTCGGCGATCACGCGCAGCATGGCGTCGTCGGAGATCTCCAGATGCTTGACGGATATGCCGTTGTCTTCGAGCTGGCGCGGAATCAGGAACTTGCGCGCGATTTCCAGCTTCTCTTCGTTGGTGTAGCCGGAGAGTTGAATGACTTCCATACGGTCCGCCAGCGCCGCCGGAATCGGGTCGAGCAGATTCGCGGTGCAAATGAAGAGCACGTTGGACAGGTCGAATGGCAGATTAAGATAATGATCGCTGAAGGCGTGGTTCTGTTCGGGATCTAAAACTTCCAACAGCGCGGCCGACGGGTCGCCGCGAAAATCCGCGCCGACTTTGTCGATTTCATCGAGCATAAAAACCGGATTGTTCGATCCGGCTTGCTTGATGCCCTGAATGACCCGCCCCGGCAGGGCGCCGACATAGGTGCGCCGATGGCCGCGAATCTCGGCTTCGTCGCGCACGCCGCCGAGAGAAATCCGCACGAAATTTCGCCCCAGGGAACGCGCGATGGATCGTCCCAGCGAAGTTTTGCCAACGCCGGGAGGACCGACGAAGCAAAGGATCGGACCTTTGATCTTGCGCCTGAGCTTGTTGACCGCGAGATATTCGAGAATCCGCTCCTTGATTTTTTCCAGGTTGTAATGATCCTCGTCGAGAACCTGCTTGGCTTTTTTGATGTTCAGGTTGTCTTTGGTCTTCTTGCTCCACGGCAGGTCGACGAGCCAATCGAGATAAGTCCGCACCAGGGACGCCTCGGAGGACTCCGGATGCATCTGTTCCAGCCGGCGCAGTTGTTTGTCCGCCTCGCGTTTGACGTCTGTCGGCATCTTGGCTTTTTCAAGTTGTTTTTTAAGCTCGCCGACCTCCTCCGCGCGCTCGTCCCCTTCCCCCAGCTCCTGTTGGATCTGTTTAAGCTGCTCGCGCAGAAAATAGTCCCGCTGGGTCTTGCTCATTTCCTCCTTGGCCTGGTTCTGAATCCGCGCCTGCATGGTCGAAAGCTCGAGCTCGCGGGTCAGCAGGTCGTTGACTTTCTTCAAGCGCTCGATGGGGTCGAACACTTCCAGGATCGCCTGGCTCTCTTCATTCTTAAGACGCAAGTTCGAAGCGACCAGGTCAGCCAGAACTCCGGGATCGCTGATGTTGTCGGTGACCATGACGATCTCGGGCGGGAGGTTCTTCAGATTCAAAATCTGTTCGATTTTTTCCTTCGCCGTGCGCATCAAGGCCTCGACCTCGATGGGCACCTCGGCCAGCGTCGGTTCGATAACCTTGCGGATTTTGGTTTCAAAGAAGGGCCGCTCCCGCAGGTACGCATCGATTTCGCCCTTGGCCAAACCCTGGACGAGAATCTTCACCCGACCGTCGGCGAGCTTAAGCATGCGCATGATCGACGCGATGGTGCCGACGCGGTGAATGTCGGCGGCACTGGGATTTTCCTCGGCGGAATTTTTCTGCGACACGAGAAAGATCAGCCGGTCTCTGGAAAGCGCTTCTTCGACCGCGCGAATCGAGACATCGCGGCCGACGAAGAGCGGCAACATCATGTACGGATAAATCACGATGTCGCGGATCGGCAGGAGCGGCAAAACGTCAGGTATATCGACCTGCGAGTTTTTGCTCTCCGCACTTTCGGCTTTCCATTCAGTTTCGCTCATGATCTCTCCAATCTGCGGTTCAGTTAATCACAGTGACCTTTCAAATCAACAGAAATCTCGCTCCCGGAGCGAAATTTTCACGCCGTGGAAAAACCTGGAGGTCGCTTGGCCGCCGCAACCGTCGCGGCTTACGGACCCTGTGGGGGGACTAACCGAAAAGCTCCTTCATCTTGTCGAAGAAGCCCTTGGCCATCGGATTGACCTCTTCGCCGCCGAGAGCGGCGAACTCCGTCAAGAGCTCGCGCTGCTTCGAGGTCAGATGGGTTGGGGTTTCGACGACGACGCGCACATGCTGATCGCCTTGATGGTAGCCCTGGATGTCTTTGATGCCTTTGCCTTTCAAGCGAAAAATTTTGCCCGATTGCGTGCCGGGCGGAATTTTCATCTTTACTTTGCCGTCCAGAGTCGGCACGTCGATCTCGGCACCGAGGGCCGCCTGAGCAAAGCTGATAGGCACGTCGCACAGGATGTCGAGGTGATCGCGCACGAAAAGCGAGTGCGGCTCGACCGCGATGACGACGTACAGGTCGCCGGGACTGCCGCCCGCTGGCGCCGTCTCGCCTTCCCCTCTGAGCTTCAAGCGCGAACCGTTATCGACCCCGGCGGGGATCTTGACGCTGAGGGTATTCATCGTACGCACTCGCCCGGCGCCGCCGCAGGTGGCACAGGGATCTTTGATAATCGTGCCTTGTCCTTGACACTGGCTGCAGGTGCGCGAGACGCTGAAAAAGCCTTGTTGAAAACTGACCTGGCCCCGGCCCCGACAGGTCGGACAGGGTTGCGGCGCGGTGCCGGCTTTGGCGCCGCTGCCGTGGCAGGTGTCGCATGAGCCGTGGCGCGGGATCTTGATTTTTTTCTCAACCCCCGAAACCGCCTCTTCGAACTTGAGCGTCAAATTGTAGCGCAGGTCCTCGCCGCGGCTTCGACCCCGGCGCCGACCTTGCCCCGCGCCGAAGAACTCGCCGAAGATGTCGCCGAAGATATCTTCGAAGCCGCCCGCGGAAAAATCGAAGCCGCCGCCGAAGGGGCCGCCGTCGCCGAACGCAGCGTGTCCGAATTGATCGTACTGCGCCCGCTTTTGACCGTCGGAGAGCACCGAGTAGGCTTCGGAAACCTCTTTGAACTTTTCTTCGGCCCGTTTATCGCCCGGATTGCGATCCGGATGGTGTTGAAGCGCGAGCTTGCGATACGCCTTCTTGATCTCTTCTTCGCCGGCATTGCGGCCAACGCCGAGCAGCTCGTAGTAATCCTTCTTGCCAGCCAATTCCAGACCCCAAAATCAAATTTTCGGTATATGCAAGAAAGCCCCTCTCCGCGATGGTTGGGAGCAGGGGCTTTCGTTCCGATCAGCGCTCGCCAGCCCCGAGCTTACTCCTTGACCTCCGTGAAGTCGGCGTCCACCACATCGTCTTTTTTCTTGCCGCCGGTGGGGCCGTCTCCTTGATCTTCTTGCTTCTCGGTGCCGGGTTGTTCCTGGGACGCTTGCTGTTTCGAAGCCTTGGCATACATGGCTTCGGCGAGCTTATGCGACGACTGGGTCAGCTCCTCGGCCGCCTTGCGCATGGTGTCGGCATCCTGGCTTTCCAAAGCTTCCTTGGCCTTCTTCAACGCCGCCTCGATGTTTTCTTTGACGGTGGCGTCGAGCTCGGCGCCGTACTCTTTGAGCGACTTCTCGGTGGTATAGACCAGAGAGTCGAGCTGGTTTCGCGCCTCCGCCGTCTCCTTGCGTTTTTTATCCTCGGCGGCGTGCGCCTCGGCATCGCGCACCATTTTTTTGATCTCTTCTTCGTTCAGACCGCTGGAAGCGGTGATTTTGATCGATTGCTCCTTGCCGGTGCCAAGATCCTTTGCCGCCACGTGCACGATCCCGTTGGCGTCGATGTCGAAGGTCACCTCGATTTGCGGCATGCCGCGCGGCGCCGTCGGAATGCCGACGAGATCGAATTGACCGAGCAGTTTATTGTCCGCAGCCATGTCGCGCTCGCCCTGAAAGACGCGGATCGAAACCGCCGATTGGTTGTCCTGCGCCGTGGAGAATACCTGGCTTTTCTTCGTCGGGATGGTCGTGTTGCGCTCGATCAGCTTGGTGAACACGCCGCCCAGGGTTTCGATGCCGAGCGAGAGCGGGGTTACGTCCAGAAGCAGCACGTCTTTAACTTCACCGGTGAGCACCGCGCCTTGAATGGCGGCGCCGACCGCGACGACTTCATCCGGATTTACGCCTTTGTGCGGGTCTTTGCCGAAAATTTTCTTCACCCGTTCCTGCACCGCCGGCATGCGGGTCATGCCGCCGACCAGAATCACCTCGTGAACATCGCCGGCGCTGAGACCGGCGTCTTTCAATGCCTGGCGGCAGGGGCCTTCCACGCGGTCGATCAAATCCGCGCACAGAGCCTCAAGCTTGGACCGGGTTAATTTCATGTTCAGGTGCTTCGGTCCCTGTTGATCCGCTGTAATAAAGGGCAGGTTGATGTCGGTTTCCATCGACGAGGAGAGTTCGCACTTGGCTTTCTCCGCGCCTTCTTTCAGGCGTTGCAACGCCATGCGGTCTTTGCGCAGGTCAATGCCCTGATCCTTTTTAAACTCGTCGGCCAGATAATCGATGATCCGTTGATCGAAATCTTCGCCGCCAAGAAAGGTATCGCCGTTGGTCGCTTTGACCTCGAAGACGCCTTCGCCCAGTTCCAGGATAGAAATATCAAAGGTGCCGCCGCCGAGATCGAAGACCGCGATTTTTTCGTCCTTTTTTTTGTCCAGGCCGTATGCAAGCGAGGCTGCGGTGGGCTCGTTGATGATCCGCAAGACATTTAAACCGGCGATGCGCCCGGCGTCCTTGGTCGCTTGCCGCTGACTGTCATTAAAATAGGCGGGCACCGTAATCACGGCTTCGGTGACTTTCTCGCCGAGGTAGTCCTCCGCTGTCTGCTTCATCTTCTGCAGGATAAACGCCGAGATTTCCGACGGGCTGTAGCTCTTGCCGCGAATCTCCACCCAGGCATCGCCGTTGTCGTTGCGCACGATCTTATAAGGAAGCAAGCTCGCGGCTTTTTGCACCATAGGATCGTCGCTGCGCCTGCCGATCAGACGCTTGACGGCGGAAATGGTATTTTCCGGGTTGGTGATCGCTTGTCTCCGGGCGATTTGGCCGACCAAGCGCTCGCCGCTGTCCGTAAAAGCGACGACGGACGGAGTTGTCCGGCTTCCTTCGGAATTGGCAAGGACGTTCGGGTCTCCGCTCTCCATGATTGCCACACAGGAGTTGGTCGTTCCTAGGTCGATCCCAATAACTTTTGCCATTTGCTTGCTCCTCAATAACAATTATCTATCAGACAAACCGAGCAACGGGGTATTTAATCATCGCTCGGTCCCTTTTCAACCTCGTCGTCTTCGTTTTTTTTCTCGTTTGTTTTTGAACTCTTAGAGACGGTTACCAGAGCCGGGCGAAGCAATCGCTGGTGCAACAAGTAGCCTCTTTGATGCTCGGCAACGATGGTATTGGGGGCCTGCGAATCGCTCTCCACTTGGGCCATGGCTTCGTGTCGGGACGGATCGAAAGTCTGGCCGACCGCTTCGAGCGGACTGACACCGTACTTCCCGAGCACATCGAGAAATCCCCTGAGCACCATTTCGACGCCTTCGACAAGCAGTTTGCCGTTGCCGCCGCCGACGGCGTGGGCCACGGCCCGTTCCAAGTTATCAACCACCGGCAGGAGTTCCTTGATCAGGGCTTCATTGGCAAAACGGATCGCCTCATCGCGCTCCCGTGCCATGCGCTTTTTGAAATTTTCCAACTCGGCAACCTGCCGGAGGAAACGGTCATGGTTGCTTTTGGCTTCCTGGTCTTTAGTTTCCAATTGCTGACGCAGGCTGGCGATTTCGGACTCGAGCGAGCTCAGTTGATCGTCTTGCCCGGCAGCCGGCGTTTGCTCCTCAGTATTTTGGATTTCCGTGATTTTGGTTTCGTCACTCATAGCCAACATGATCCCCCTGGCGTTGGTCGCGGGAATGTAATCACGAAAGCCTCCGGTGTCAAGTTTCCCTATGTTAAAAACCCTTGATATTCTAATTACTTGTCACTTTATGGAAAAAATGATACGGTGCCCTATCAAGCGCAGTTGCTAAGACCGACCATGCGTCCCACCCATGACACCGAGGCAATCGTCCTGCGTTCCCGGCCATTCGGCGAATCCGATAAGATCGTCTCCTTTCTGACGCAAAGCTATGGGAAGATCTCCGGCATAGCCAAGGGTGCAGCGCGTTCACGCAAACGGTTTGTCAATTCCTTGGAACCGATTGCTCTGGTCAATCTGCGCTTTCAAGAACGGCCCAATGCCGGCCTGGTTTTCATTCTTGGCTCCGACCTGGTCTTTGGGTTTCCGCGATTGACGACCAGCCTGGAGCGTATATCCCACGCATCGTATCTGGTTGAGATCACCGACGGACTTACCGTCGAGCGCGATGACAATCTGGCGCTCTTTGAACACTTGAAAAACGGCTTGTATGGTTTGGAAGCTCATGGGGCCTCGCTCAGGTTTCTCACCGCGTTTGAGCTTAAGCTTTTGCAGCTGGCAGGTTACCAGCCGGTTTTGGATTGCTGTAAGCGCTGCGGTTTAAATCGCCGCCAGGGCGGCGCACAACGTTGGCATGCCAGCCCGGCGGACGGCGGGCTTCTCTGCGAGGCCTGCGCGCGCGCGCACAAAGGAGTTTTGCCCCTGGGCGCGACCGCCGTAGAAATCTTGACGGCCCTGCAGTCAGGAAGCCAGGCATTACCGACATCGCTTTTCTTGCCGTTCTCCGTCATCGAGGAAATCCGCGCGGCCGCGCTCCGGTTTATTCAATTTCATATCGACCGAGAGATTAAATCCGCTTCGTTTTTGTGTCAGTTTTCGACCGTTTAGTCCGGCGCGTTGCCGCTCCATAGCGACCCTATGAAAAAAACTCAACTGAGATCGCAGCGAGGATCGAAGACCATGGCGAGCAAGCATAAATCCATCTACTTCTTTGGCAACGGCAAGGCCGAGGGCAATGCCAAAATGCGCGAGCTGCTCGGCGGCAAGGGTGCCGGACTGCACGAGATGACGCGGATCGGCATACCGGTGCCGCCGGGCTTTACGATCAGCACCGAGGTTTGCAACTATTACGATACCCACCGCAAGCGACTTCCGACGAAATTGGCACAAGAAGCGGCGCATGCCCTCAAGCGGGTGGAGAGCATACTTGGGCGCCGATTTGGCGATCCGGATAATCCGCTGTTGGTGTCCGTGCGCTCCGGGGCGCGCGATTCGATGCCCGGCATGATGGATACCGTGTTGAATTTGGGGCTGAACGATCGAACCGTCCAAGGTTTGGTCAAACAGACCAACAACGCCAGGTTTGCCTATGATTCCTATCGGCGCTTCGTGCAGATGTACGCGGATGTGGTTCTCGGCTTAAAGGCTCAAGACAAGGCCGAGGCGGACCCTCTGGTGGCCGTGCTCGAGCGCAAGAAAAATAGCCGCGGCGTCCGTTTCGATACCGACCTGAGCGCGGCCGATTCGCGCGAGCTGGTCGAGGAATACAAGGCCGAAATTCTAAGCCTTCTCGGCAAAAAATTTCCCGAAGATCCGATCGAGCAATTATGGGGGGCGATCGGAGCGGTGTTTGGCTCGTGGAATAATGAACGGGCCATCGAGTATCGCAGGCTTTACCAGATACCCAACCACTGGGGCACGGCCGTCAACGTCCAGGCGATGGTGTTCGGCAATCTCGGCGATGATTGCGCCACCGGCGTGGCTTTTACGCGCGATCCGGCCACCGGCGACAAGCGTTTTTACGGTGAATTTCTGCCCAACGCGCAGGGCGAGGATGTGGTTGCCGGCATTCGCACGCCGAGGCCCATCGTCGAGTTAAAGCAGGTCCTGCCCAAAGCTTTTGCCGAGCTCGAACGCGTCTGCAAGCTCCTCGAGAAGCATTACAAGGAGATGCAGGATATCGAGTTCACGATCGAAAGCGGCAAGTTGTGGATGCTCCAGACGCGCACCGGCAAACGCACCGGATTCGCGGCCATCCGGATTGCGGTCGACATGGTGGAAGAGCGCATCATTGGCAAGGAAGAAGCGTTGTTGCGGATCGAACCGGATCAACTCAATCAATTGCTGCGTCCAATCTTTGATCAAAAGGACAAGGAACGGTCGAGCAAGGAAGGCCGGTTTTTGGGCAAAGGGTTGCCCGCCGGTCCCGGTGCGGCCACCGGCAGGGTTGTGTTCCATGCGGACGATGCCGTGGAGTGGAAAAAACGCGGCGAGCGCGTGGTGCTTTGCCGCCTTGAAACCAGCCCCGACGACATCGCCGGCATGGACGCGGCACAAGGAATTCTGACCGCCCGCGGCGGCATGACGTCGCACGCCGCTCTGGTGGCCCGCCAGATGGGCAAGGTTTGCGTGGCGGGGTGCGAGGCGCTGCATATCGATTACAACCAGCGCATCCTGAGGGTGGAGCACGCGGTGCTAAAGGAAGGCGACTGGATTTCCATTGACGGCAGCACCGGCGAAGTGTTCGAAGGCGAGATTCAAACCTTGCCTTCGGAGGTGTTGCAGGCGGTTCTCGGGCGCGCGCGCGATGCCAAGCCGTCGCGCGTCTTTCAGCAGTTCGCAAAACTGATGCAATGGGCCGACCAGGCCCGGCGCCTCGGCGTGCGCACCAACGCCGATCAGCCCGATCAAGCCGCCATCGCCAAAGCCTTCGGCAGCGAAGGGATCGGCCTTTGTCGGACCGAACATATGTTTTTTCAATCCGATCGAATTCAGGCGGTGCGTGAAATGATCCTGGCGGACGACGAAAGCGGCCGCCGGCGGGCGTTGGCCAAACTGCTGCCGATGCAGAAGCAGGATTTCAAGGGCATTCTCGAGATCATGGACGATCTTCCCGTCACCATCCGCACCCTGGATCCGCCGCTCCATGAGTTTTTACCGAAGAGCGATCGGGAGATCGTCGAGCTGGCGCAAGTGATGAACCTGCCGGTGGAATTGCTGCGCGATAAAGTCAACGTGCTGCAAGAATTCAATCCGATGCTGGGACACCGCGGCTGCCGGCTGGGAATTTCCTATCCCGAGATCACGGAAATGCAGGCACAGGCGATCTTCGAAGCCGCGTGCGAGCTGAAACGCGAAGGCAAAAAGCCGTTCCCCGAGGTGATGATTCCTCTGGTGGGCTCGCGTCAGGAACTTCACGAGCAAAAAGCGATTGTCGAGCGTGTGGCGGCGGCAACGATGAAATCGTACGGGGTCAAAGTGCGCTATTCGATCGGCACGATGATCGAGTTGCCCCGGGCTTGCATGGTCGCCGGCGATATCGCTCAGGAAGCCGAGTTTTTTTCCTTCGGCACCAACGACCTGACCCAAACCTGCCTCGGCCTGTCGCGCGACGACGCGGGCAAATTTTTGCCGAGCTATGTTTTGCACGGAATCCTGGCGGACGACCCTTTTGTCAGCATCGATCAAGAGGGCGTCGGCGCGCTGATGCGCATTGCCGTCACCAAGGGTCGCAAGGCCCATAAGGGTTTGGAAATGGGCATCTGCGGCGAGCATGGCGGCGATCCTCGCTCGGTCGCCTTTTGTCATGAAATCGGGCTCGATTACGTCAGTTGTTCACCCTACCGGGTGCCGATCGCGAATTTGGCCGCCGCGCAAGCCGCCTTGCGCGAAAAAAAATGAATTTTCGGTAAGTTAAGAGGCCTTTTCAGAACGGTGCAAGGGCCGTCTAAGGCGCTCCCACGCGAGACATTTTGTTGACACAATACCGGTGATCTACGATAATTTACTTCCTTATCGTAGAATCTTATGGAACCGCGCTTCGCAGAACTGCTGATCAAAGGGGGGATTGTCACCCGGGAGCAAATTTCGGAAGCCCAGAAAAGGGAAAAAGAAAACGGCTCCAGTGTCACCAGGGAGATTGTCCGCCTCGGCTTCACCAACGAAGACGTTTTAATCCATTTTCTCGCCAAACAATTCGGTTTAGAGACCATCGAGCTTGTGCCCGGTGAAATCGATGACGCGGTTTTCAGTTTAGTACCGCCGCAAATTGTCCAAAAACATCAGCTCATTCCCTTCAAGCTCCTCGGTTCGACTCTGACCGTGGTGGTTTCCGATCCGACGGATCTGGTCGCGATCAACGAAGTCAAGTTCGTCACCGGCTACGGCGTGCGCCTGGCCATCGCCAAGCCGACAAGCATAAAAAAAATCCTGGAGCACCGTTTCGGCGGCGTCAGCTACGACGACGTTCTAAAGAAATTCGGCGACGGCGAGATGGAGGTCGTCCAGGAAAACGACGAAATCAATCTCCAGGAGCTCCAGCAAGCCACCATGGATGCCCCGGTGGTGACCCTGGTGAACGCGATATTGGCCGATGCGGCCAGACGGGGTTGCAGCGATATTCATATCGAACCCTACGAGAAGATTTTCCGCGTCAGATTTCGCATCGACGGCGTGCTTCAGGAGATCATGAGCCCGCCCCTGCGGCTTAAAAACGCCTTGATCTCCCGGTTGAAAGTCATGGCCGGGCTGGACATCGCCGAACGGCGCCTCACCCAGGACGGCCGCATCAAGCTCAAGATGGGCGTCGGCGGCGAATTAGACGTCCGCGTCTCCGTGCTTCCCACCCTCTTCGGCGAAAAAGTCGTCATGCGCTTGTTGGATAAATCCAACCTGCAGCTCGACATGTCCAAGCTCGGCTTCGACCCGCAGCATTTGAAGGACTTTCAGGAGGCCATCCATAAGCCCTACGGTATGATCCTCATCACCGGCCCGACAGGGAGCGGAAAATCGACCACGCTCTATTCGGCGCTTTCCGAGCTTAACAAACCGGACGTGAATATCTCCACGGCCGAAGATCCGGTGGAGTACAATCTCGTCGGCATCAATCAGGTTCAGGTGCGCGAGCAAATCGGCCTCACGTTCGCCGCCTGCCTGAGATCGTTTCTGCGCCAGGACCCCGATATCATCATGGTCGGCGAGGTTCGCGATCTGGAGACCGCGCAGATCGCCATCAAGGCGGCCTTGACCGGCCATCTGGTACTGAGCACGCTCCACACCAACGATTGCCCGGCGACCGTCGATCGCTTGATCAATATGGGTGTGGAAACGTTTCTTTTGACCTCTTCGATCAATATCATTCTCGCGCAACGGTTGGTGCGCAAAATTTGCGTTCAATGCAAAGAGCCGGCGGATATCAAACCCGATGTCTTGAGCAACCTGGGTGTGGACACAGCGGACATCAGCGCCGGCTTTCCCGCCTTCCACGGACGCGGTTGCAATAATTGCGGCGGCACCGGTTATCGCGGCCGGCTGGCCGTGTACGAAGTGATGGTGATGCACGAAGCTCTGAAGGAGATGATTTTGAAGGGCGTATCCGCCATGGACCTCAAAAGAGAAGCGGTCAAGCTCGGCATGAGCACTTTGCGGATGAGCGCGCTGCAGAAGGTCCGCGACGGTTTGACCACCGTCGATGAAACCATTCGGGTGACGGATACGGACAAGGGCTTTGGCTCGGTTTTCTCGTTGGGGTTTTGACGACGTCGGCCGATGATCCGCGGCGCCTTGCGGTCGCGGATCGCCTGACGATGGCAAGGTAAAATGATTTAGCGCCAAGCGAAGAAATTATGCCGATATTTGTTTGGGAAGGAAGAACCGCGCAGGGCAGGGTCGTCAAAGGCGACGGTCTCGATGCGCCGAATTTGGATGCCGCGCTGGCGCACCTGCGCGGCCAAAGAATTCGCCCGATTCCGAATCGGGTTCGGGAAAAGGGCAAGGGGTTAGATAGAGAATTCAGTATTCCCGGCTTCGGTGAATCGGTCAAAACCAAAGACGTATCGCTGATGACGCGCCAGCTGGCGACCATGATCGACGCCGGGCTGCCGATCGTTCAGTGCCTCGAAATTCTCTGCGAGCAATCGGAAAACAAATTGCTGCGCAAAACCGTCGCTGCGGTCAAGAAGGATGTCGAGGGCGGCAGCAACTTGGCCGACGCGCTCAGGAAGCATCCCAAAATCTTCGACGATTTATACGTCAATATGGTCGAGGCCGGCGAAGCCGGCGGTATTCTCAACACCATCCTTAACCGTATCGCGCTGTTCATCGAGAAGGCCGCCCGGCTGAGAAAAAAGGTCAAGGGCGCGATGATTTATCCTTGCGCCATTGTCGGCGTCGCGGTCATCGTGGTCGCCGTCTTGATGATCTTCGTGATTCCCGTGTTTGCGGATTTGTACGGCGGCATGGGGCAGGCGCTGCCGATGCCGACGCAGCTTTGCATCGACATGAGCAATTGGTTCGTTGCGTACTGGTATGTGCTGCTCGGCGCCGGCGTCGGCATTTTTATGTCGGTCTCGTTCTATTACAAGACCCCGCACGGTCACATGAACATCGACCGGCTGCTGCTCAGGATGCCGATTATCGGAGATTTGCTGAGGAAGGTCGCGGTCGCCCGGTTCTCCCAGAACATGTCGCTGCTGCTCAGCTCCGGCGTGCCCATCCTGGACGGCCTGGCGATCACCGCCAGGACCGCCGGCAACAAGGTCGTCGAGAAGGCGATCATGGAGAGCCGCGTCAGCATCAGCCAGGGAAAGACCGTGGCCGAGCCGCTTAGGGACAGCAAGATTTTTCCGCCGCTGGTCTGCCAGATGGTCGCCGTCGGCGAAAGCACCGGCGGACTGGATACCATGCTGAAAAAAGTGTCGGAGCTTTACGAAGAGGAAGTTGACGATGCGGTGAACAATCTCACCGCGATGATGGAGCCCCTGATCATGGTGGTCCTGGGCGTGGTTCTTGGCGGCCTGGTCATCGCCATGTACTTGCCGATCTTCCAGATGGGTTCCTTGGTGGGCGGCTAATTCCGCGAAGTGACGCGGCGGCCGATTCGCCGGTTGGTGAAAGCGTGGCCCGACAATTGCCGTGAGCGACGAACGCAAAGATTTAGCCGAGAAAATCCGCTGGCTGCTGCTGTTGCGCGTAGTCATCCTGTCGTTCTTTCTGGGCGCCGCGGCGCTGTTTCATTTCTTTGGCCGAGTCGTCGAGCTCGGTTATCTCTTCGGTCTCACCGTGCCGCTGATCGTCGCTTACGGTATTTCGATCGCGTCCGCCGTGGTATTGCCAAGGTTGCAGAACCTCCGGCCGATGGCCTATGCCCAGCTCGGGTTCGACGTGCTTTTGGTGACCGGTATCATCTGGATTACCGGCGACAGCACCAGCCCCTTTTCGTTTCTCTATAACCTCGCGGTGATGAACGGGGCGATACTGCTTTTTTATCGCGGCGCGTTCGTCACCGCGGCTTGTTCCAGCCTGTGCTACACGGCCCTGCTGTTCTGGGCGCGTTTGGCGCGCCTGGAGTACGGCATCGCGCTTTCCTGGTCCGCGTTAATGCCGGTGGCTTACAGCATCGGCAGTTTTTTCGTGATCGCTTGGCTCAGCGGCTTTCTCGCCAACAAGTTGAGCGAGACGGAAAAGCGGCTCAAGGAAAAACAGCTCGATTTTCGCGAATTGGATGCTTTCAAGGACGCCCTCTTGCAGGGCATCGGCAGCGGCGTGGCGATCACCGACGACGACGGCCGCATCAACTATTTCAATCCCCACGCGCAAGCGCTCGCCGGCCTTGGGGAAGATGCGGTACGGGGCAAATCTCTGTCGCAAATCTTTCCGGGGCTAAGCTACGATTTCCAGCGCCATCGCAACTTTGGCAGCGTGATCACCGAAGAGCTGCCGTTTTTGCCGCCGAAGGGGCAACCGCAGCAGATCCGCGTGACTCTCGCGCCGCTCAGCAGCGTGAACGGCAAGCCGGTCGGCTTCGTCACGATCTTCGACGATATCACCAAACAAAAACAGTTCGAGGAAAAGCTCCGTCTGGAAGAAGAGTTGCGGCGCGCGCGCGAGGTCCAGCTGGAGCCGCGCCCTGTCGGCACGGACAACGGTCAGTTTCAGTTCGAGGGCGTGATCGGCAAAAGCGGCGGCGTGGAGAAAATCCACCAGCTGGTGCAGAAGGTCGCCGCCGGCAACACCAACGTGTTGATTTCCGGGGAGAGCGGCACGGGCAAGGAACTGATCGCGCGCGCCATTCATCGCAACGGACCGCGCCGCCACAAGCCCTTTGTCGCGGTCAACTGCGGCGCGATCCCGGAGACGCTGATCGAAAGCGAACTTTTCGGCCATGTGCGCGGCGCTTTTACCGGCGCGGTGGCCGATCACATCGGTCTTTTCAAACAAGCCGACCAGGGAACGATTTTCCTCGACGAGGTCGGTGAACTGCCGCTTCATCTGCAAGTAAAACTGCTGCGAGTCCTGCAAGAGAAGAGCTTTACTCCGGTCGGCGGCAGCAAGGCGCTAAAGGTGGACGTCAGGGTCATTTCCGCGACCAATCGGGACCTGCGCAAAGAAATGGAAGAAGGGCGATTTCGCGAAGATCTCTTCTACCGGCTCAACGTCGTGCAAGTGGTCATGCCGCCGCTGAGAGACCGCAGAGAAGATATTCCCGAGCTGGCGGATTACTTCCTGCAGAGGTTCGCGGCCTCTCTTGACAAAAAGGTCGAAGAAATTTCCGGCGAGGCCTTGATGCGCTTGATGAGCTACTCTTACCCTGGAAATGTCAGGGAGTTGGAAAATATGATCGAGCACGCGGTTGCGGTGACGAACAAGAACGTGGTCAGCGAGGATGATTTGCCGCAACACATCAAAGGCGTTCCGATCGCCGACGAAGCAGACCTCTTTGAAAAGACCGCGCCCGGCGGGCCCGAGCAATTTTTTGCCAAGGGGCTTTCATTGGATACGGAGCTTGAAACCCATGAAAAATGCATCCTGCTGGGCGCCTTGAAGCGAGCAAAAGGGGTGCAAAAGCGGGCCGCGGAAATTCTCGGTATCAACTACCGCTCGCTGCGCCACCGGTTGGAAAAATACGACATGCTGAACCTAAAAGGCGATTCCCTTATCGACCAGCCGACCGATCGCGAGTAACAAAATTTGTCACTTGGACCGATTGCAAGATTCCGTAATCTTGCAAAGCCGCCCGCGCTCAGTTTCCCAACGAAGTTTGCGAGGTTCCCTCCAGATACCGTTAAGCTGTTGAATTATTGAAGTAAAGTTTTCCTTCCGCCGCCTCGCGCCGAGGTCGCGGACCGGCCCTTTTGATGACAAAAGCGGAAAAACCCTCTGTGGCCCTTTTCTTGCTCCGCGTGCAGTCAGCGTCTGATGCTTGAAAAGGTTTTCAAGAAGGGGGTGATCAGCTAACTGAATCCCAAAGCCGGCGCGCCAAAGGATGGTTTTAACGATCCAATCATCAATAAGAGCGGCAAAATTATTGGCAATTAATCTGAAGGGAGAATCGGAGTATGGAGAATCGAAGTGTGATGAAACAGTTACGTTTGCAGAATGAGTCGGGCTTTACCTTGATCGAGTTGTTGGTGGTCGTCGCCATCATCGGTATCCTGGCGGCCATCGCCATCCCCCAGTTCGCGGCCTATAGAAAGCGCGGCCACGAAGCCCAAGTCAAATCGGACCTGAGAAACGCGGCTGTTGCTCAGGAGGCCTATTTTGCGGCTAATTCCACGTATCTGAGCGGAGCGATGACCAGTGGTACTCCTCCCGGTTTTAACGCGACGACTGGCGTGACGGTGGTTGCTGCGGTCGGACTCAACACATTCGCGTTGACCGCCCAACACACGAATTGCGCCGCTGACACTTGGGCTTTTAGTAGCGACACTGGGCAGATTACGGGCGGACCCTGCAACTAGTTCATTAATCAGAAGGAGAACGCAAACGGGGGGTGGCAGAAACCACCCCCTTTTTATGTTCTGCGGTTTGATCAAAAGATCACGACACAAGCAAAACTACTGAATACGCGATGCTCGATTCGGGAAGGATGTTGGTAGAAAAGAAGTACGGGGATTACGCAACCCTTTTCGTGCTGGTGCTTTTGATCCTGTGGTTTTGCCAGGATCTCGTGCTCAATGGCGAAGTCCCTTTCTATCGCGATCTGACCAATTATTTTTACCCGCTTCGCTACAGTTTGTTTGAGAGCTATCGCGCGGGGGAATTGCCGCTTTGGGACCGCCATTTTGCCCAGGGGTTTCCGAATCTGGCGGCCTTCCAGTCGGGCGCGTTTTATCCGCCGCATGTCGCCTTTTTATTTTTGCCGTTCTTTGAGTCGATTCGGGCGCTTTTCGTTTTTCATTTTCTCCTGGCCGCGCTCGGAACCTATGCTCTCCTGCGCGCGTGGGATTACCCCCGCGATCTGTCGATTATCGGAGCACTGCTGTTTACGCTGGGCGGCGTCATTGTCTCGCTCACGAATTTGCTGAATCACTTTCAATCCGCCGTCTGGCTGCCGTGGTTGATATTGGCCTGGGAGCGACTCCTGTTGGCGCCGCGATGGAGCAGGGTTATCGCATTCACGCTAACCGCGGCGCTGCAACTGTTGGCCGGCTCGCCCGAGATATTCGCCATGAGCATGGCCCTGGTGCTGCTCGATGGCTTTCGCGTCCGCGCTTCGGAGCCGGAGGTTTCGGTCGGGAAGATTGTCGGTCTCATGCTTGCCGGAAGC